>NZ_CBTY010000006.1 GCF_000723185.1 Candidatus Nitrosotenuis uzonensis | reverse complement strand
TCTCAGGCTCTATTAGTACGACATTATTGTTATTGATTGATGTTGCCTCAAAGACAATATCAGATTTCGGTATAACAATAGGCGCAGTAGTGTCAACTACAGTTACATTTTGTGTTGCGGTGGCCGAATTTCCTGACGAGTCAGTTGCAGTCCATGTCACTATGGTCTCGCCGAGTGCAAAAACGGATGGGGCGTCGCTTGTTATCGATTCAACTCCAATTGCATCAGTTGCAGTTGCTGTTCCTATTGACACATTAGCACCTGATGGACCTGTCGCTTCCACCACCACATTGTCAGGGACAGTAATTTGTGGAGCAGTTGTATCAACTACTGTTACCACTTGCGATGCAGATGCAGTATTTCCTGAAGTGTCAGAAACAGTCCACACTACCGTGGTCTGTCCTAGCGGGAAGAATCCCGGTGCGTCATTTGATAGTGATTCTATCCCTACAAGGTCGGATATTTTTGGCTCTCCAAGAATTGCCGTGTTCTCATTAATGCTCGTAGCCTCCACTAACACATCTTTTGGTGGCACGATTGTAGGCTGAGTGGTATCAACTATAATCACTGTTTGGTTCGCAGTAGATATGTTTCCATATTCATCACTTACAGTCCAAGTTACAACAGTTGTTCCAAATGGAAAGTCAGACGGAGCATCATTTGTAACAGACGATATTTTGCTCACATCCTGTATTGTCGGCTCTCCTAATGCGACCACATTTCCTTTGATGCCGGTTGCTTCCTGCGTTATGTCTGCAGGCGCAGTCACGATGGGAGCCGTAGTATCAACTATCGATACGGTTTGAGTTATAGTAGAGTTATTCCCAGATAGATCCATCGCAGTCCAGGTAACCACGGTATCTCCTATGGGAAATGATGCAGGTGCGTCATTTGTTATTCTCACTTGTTGAATGTCAGTGACTTGTGGTGGTACAAGCGCAATATGATTGTCTGTAAGCGATACTGCTTCCGATACAATTTTTTCTGGTTGCAATATCACTGGAGCCGTAGTATCCATGATTACCACTTTTTGTGTTGCCTCTGCAACATTTCCTGCAGCGTCAATCACCGTCCAAGTTACCACCGTCTCACCAACTGAAAAGAGATCCGGAGCATTGTTCGTTATTGACGCAATTTCAGAATTGTCAGTGACTGCAGGTTCTCCAAGTGAGACTGCGTTATTATCAAGTCCTGTTGCTTCCATTACTATATCCGGTGCAGTCTTGATTTTTGGCGGCTTTGTGTCTGTGATTGTGACTGTCTGGACAAACGTTGCCGTGTTTTTTGCCACGTCAGTTGCAGTCCAAGTTACCTTTGTTTGACCAAGTGCAAAGTATGCCGGAGCATCATTTTCGATTGAAAGTACGCCAACTTGATCTGTGACCTGTGGGTTACCAAGCTCGATTGTGTTCTGTGGACCTTGTGACTCCTTTATGATGTCAGATAAGCCAGATATGACAGGCGGTGTCGAATCCCCTACCGTGACAATTTGTGTTGCAATACCTACATTTCCAGCCTTGTCAATTGCTGTCCAGATTACAGTAGTAGTCCCAAGTGGAAACTGTTGCGGCGCGTTATTTGTAAGTGATTGTATTCCTGACTCGTCATTTGCTATTGCCTGTCCAATTGATACCACGGTCAATCCGCCAGTTGCCTCAACATAGATATCCTTTGGAGGAACCACCGTCGGCTTTTTGAAATCGGTAGTCGTTGTAAGTTGTGAAGTCTGTGTCTGTGTTGTTTGTGTCTGTGTGGTTTGAGTCGTCTGTGTGGATGTCTTTTGCGTGTTTATTGTAAATTTTTGTATCCTATGGTTGCTTGAGTCGACCACAAATAGATCACCGTCAGACTCTGCAGCCACATCCTTTACCATATTAAATTGTGAATTCCCAGTTCCAGTCTTTCCAAAAGTACTAATTGTATTTCCATCTTTGTCCAGTACAACAACGCGGTTGTTGGCAATATCTGCAATGATCAAGTTTCCTGATGCGTCGACAGTTATGCCGTCAGGTGACATTTTTGAGCCGCCAACTGTCTGAGCAAAAGACTTTGAAAAAGATCCATCAGAGCCAAACTTTTGGATTCGCTTGTTGCCATAATCTGCAACATAGATATTTCCTTCCGAATCCACTGCTACACCAAGTGGCGTAAGAAACTGGCCATTGCCAGTCCCACTTGAGCCTATCACGGATACCAGTTTTCCCTCGGTATCGAACTTTTGAACTCTGCTATTGCCAGTGTCCACTACATAGACATAGTTGTCCTTTGATATTGCAATTCCATTTGGAAGCTTGAATTTTCCTGCCTCGCTTCCCTCGGAACCCCATGATGTGACGAATTTGCCGTTGGTATCAAATTTCTTAACAGAGTGCAGTTCATGATCAACTACATACACAAATCCACCCGCAGTTGCAATTCCTGCCGGTGCGTGAAATTCGCTTGCTCTAGTTCCTTTTGAGCCCCATGCATGTAAGAAAGTTCCCTCGTTGTCGAACTTTTGAACCCTAGAGTTGCCAAGATCAGTTACGTATACGTTGCCAGCAGAATCTACAGTTACGTGCTGTGGAAAGGTGAACACGCCCGTCTTTGCAAGGCCTTGGCCTCCCCAGCTTTTAACATAATAATACTCGCCTGCGGCAAATGCAGGATAAAATGCGGCGGCAAAAACAATCAATGCTGTAACTAAAGCTATTTTTCGTTGCATTTAGGCATGAGTTTCAATTTACAAAAAAGATCTCAAAAGTAAGTATTTGTTGTAATTTTAGTCAAATTTAACCATTAAAATGGCTTGTTGACCTCGCGTGTGAACACATAGCTTGCAAGGCCAATCATTATCACCACAAATACGCCTATCACACCAAGGCTCAGTGCGGTTGAGACGCCTTCAGTAACGCCTGTCATCAGGCCCCTTACCAAAAGTACTGTATACGTTACCGGATTCATCTTGGCCGCAGTTGCCAGCCATTCAGGAAGTAGTTCTAGAGGAAACAGTGCAGGACTGAGCATGAACAGTGGCATTCCAAGAAAATTAATTATTCCCCAGAAGGTCTCCTGTGATTTTGCAGTTGCCGCAACCACTACAGATATTCCAGAAAATCCAAGTGAGAATAAAATGACTATTGCCATTATTGGTAGAATTACAAGTGGATTTGGAAATGTCACGCCGATTATTATTGCAATGCCGATTATCAGTGCTGCCTGTAGAGCTGAAATCAGAGATATTGCAAGCATTTTACCCAGTGCGATGGAGGATCTGGATATAGGTGATGTCAACGCTTTATTCATGAACCCATATCTTCTGTCCCAAAGCGTGTTCACTCCGCCAAATATGCTGGTAAATATTGCAGTCAGTATGATAACTCCCGGTGCCATGAATTCAAGATACGTTCCATCAAAGCCCACCGACTGGATGAGCGGCCTTGTTCCAGCAAATGTGTGCCCTATAACTATAATCCATATTGCAGGCTGGATGAGCCTTATCAGAACGCCGCTGCGCGATTTTCTGTACCGCTTTAACTCGCGCCAAAATATTGTGTATGTGTCATAAATGATCAAGCCCGTATCCCCTTCATTTTCCTGTGTTCCTTTTTTTGGTCATACGAGCTAGAGTTACCATCCCGCAGATCCCTTCCTGTGTATGAGATGAACACATCATCCAGCGTTGGCTCTGTAATTGAGATTGATTGGATCGTGACCCCTAGCTCTGTGGAAAGCGAAAATATCATAGGGGCCACCTCCGCTCCCTTTGATGAAAACACTGTAATCTTTCCGTCGTGTTCAGTGACATCTCTGACAAATTCGATTTTACGTATGGCCGAAACAAGCCCGGCCGCAGCAATCTTGTTCTCAATTAGTAGTGTTATTATTCCACTTCCTAGCGCGTTTTTCAGGTTTTTAGGTGTGTCTATTGCTTGGATTTTCCCATTGTCTATAATTCCTATCCTATCGCACAGCCTATCTGCCTCCTCCATGTAATGTGTGGTAAGAAATATCGTCATCTTGTATTCTGTGTGTATTTTTTTGATATACTCCCATATTTTCTGGCGAGTCTGTATATCCAGCCCAACAGTAGGCTCGTCAAGAAACAGTACTTTGGGCCGGTGTAATAACCCACCTGCAATCTCAAGCCGCTTTCTCATGCCACCAGAATAGGTAATTGCAGCATCATCCTGCTTTTCTTTTAGCTCCACAAGTTCTAGCAGTTCATCAATCCTTCCCCGCATCTGATCCTTTGGAATATGATTTAGCCTTGCATGTAAAAGCAAGTTCTCCCTTCCGGACAGGTATTCGTCTATGGTAATTTCTTGCTGGACGTAGCCAATGCGTTGCCTTACTTTTTTCGGTTCTGTCGCAACATCAAATCCTGCAACAAATGCAGAACCCGATGTGGGCTTTAGCAATGTGGTGAGGATCATCATAGTGGTTGACTTGCCAGCGCCGTTCGGGCCAAGAAATCCAAAGATCTCTCCTTCCTCTACTGAAAATGATATATCATTTACTGCAATGGTGTTTGAATTGTAGATCTTTTTCAGAGATCTAGTCTCAATCGACTGCACTACGATCAAGTCTATCTAGCAGAGTATAAACGCTGAGAAACTAGAGCAAAAAATTATTGCAAAAACAATTTAAGTTAGAAAAAATTTTTTGCTTCTATGAAGGGCTTGTGTCATGTATGTCATAGCTCGAATGTGGAAATTACGCTGCGCGAAGGTACGCCCACATGTCTTTCGTGTGCCTTAAAGACCAGTTAATCCGATCCCGGATAAAAAGTGAGAAAGTTTAGTTACTTGAGTTGCTTGAACTGTTCTTTAGTTAGCTTCAGCGTTACTCTTTCGCCAATTCCCCATATGTCGCTCTTTGAGATCAATCTTGAATGCAATGCACTGGATACCTCTATAGAGTCAAGTTCATTGGTTTCGCTATTTTTTACAAGGCGCTTTACCTTTCCAAGTTTATTACCGTCAATATCAACTACCGGGATGTCGGTTCTGATTGGTGGGTGTGATAGTAGCAGTGATTTGGCAGTAAACCTGTCTATGTATTCAGTTGGAAGATAGTAGTCTTTGTGAAAGCCTTGATGAACGGTAACGCCAGATACCACAAGGGTATTTGCGTTTATGTGAATATGTTTTACCTTTCCATACATTATGCCTTCTCTGTCTACTACTTTTTTGCCTGTAAATTCGTCCGCAGTGCATACGTTTTCTACTTCTAGCTGGGTTGCCATGTGGTATTTTTCAGGGTTCATTTATTGGATGCAAAAATTACAAATTTCAAGCAATGAGGTTAAATTACTTGACTTTGGATTTTTGTGTGTGCAAGAAGAATCTGCATTCAAGGCCATTTTGATAACAAGGGGTCGAAGAAGCGGTACAGAACACGCAGTATGGCTGCGCGCCGTATACTATAACGGGAAAATCTACTTTTCAAGAAGAAACGCAGATTCGGATTGGCTCAAAAATGCAAAAGCAGCCCCGCAGGTCAAGGTCGTATTCGAAGGTAAGGAATATGATGGTATGGCCTCCCTTGTAACTGACACCAAACTGGCAGAAAAGATATCAGAGCTCAAGTATCCCGGTGAGGAGCGTGCACATGAGGCAAGGATAGTAGTAGAAGTAGAAATCAATAATACCGAATATAAAAAATAGAGAGGTGTGCCTAGTTGTCCAGACGCACACTTATTGGTGTCGGATTCGAAACAATATCAAATACCGGTGAACGCTTTTTTGCAATATCCACCAGCTCTTGAAGCTGCTCTTTTGGTGCATCAGATTTGATTTTGAAGGCAACCTGAATTCCATTGTATCCATTTCTTATTCCCTCTGAGAGTCCAAGAAATCCACGAATGTCAAGATTCCCTTCAAGTGTGGATTCCACCTCATCTATTTTGATCCCCATGGCAGATGCGTGGTACACCAAGCTTGTGGTCAGACATCCTGCAAGTGCTGTGAGTGCATATTCGACAGGATTTGCGCCCTGATCCTGACCCAAAAGTACTGGCGGCTCATCCTCATCAATTACAAACGAGATCGCCCTGTTGTGCATGCTGCACGCTCCGTCAAACTCGTTGATTGTGGTGCGATTGTGCCCTCCTCCAAGCCATTTGTTAGTTGCCCTGAAGTTGAACTTGGCGATATCAGGATTTCCCCTTATCGCATTCATTGTTTCTGAAAGTTTTTCTATATCTACTCCGTTTACTTGTTTCATTAATAATGCTAGCATTCTAGCATTATATATAGATTGTCAATAATGCTAGCATTCTAGCATATAATATATACAGGCATGTAATATGATTGCTATGACAAAAGATCTGTCAATACGCGGATTTGATGAGAAGACACATGCAAAGCTGAACAGGGTTGCATCCCAGAAAGGAGTCTCAGTTAACGCCATTGTAAAAGACCTAGTCGACAAATGGCTAGAAAAACAAGATCAGGTAAGAAAAAAACACGATCTGATCCTGTATTCTGATGACGAGTCGATGTCATGGCTTCTCAAATCTATTGACAGATTTCTCAATGATGGTAGCTGGTTCAGAACTTTTTGTGGGCCACCATCATACAAATCAGTCAAGTTGCTAAAAAAACTAGATTGGTTTGACAGCACGATTCATCCATACAGTCCAGAGAGTAAAAACTTTGGTAGGTACACTGCCCAGATAGTAGACAGAATTGTAAAAGAATCCCACAATAAGCCAGTGTGTTGGTTTGATTTTGTAATAGAGAACATATCCAATTCATCACTCAAGGAGGCCATACATTTGGAATCACAATATGATGAGAACAGGCTACCAGGTATGACGTTTTGCAATTACAGGCTCGATACACTTTTGAATGCAGGTATAAACGACCTCATGGACTTGTTCTCACATCACGACCAAGTATTCATATTAAAAGACAGAGAACTGGTAAAGATGCACATAACAAAAGAAGGGGTTCAGAAACTGCTTCTAGATTGACTCATCGTATGAGTTTAGACTATGTGTATTATCGTTGAGACGCCACGTTTGTCAAATTCGTAGCCATTTTCCATCTCAGCCACACTGATTGTAAACGATATCAAGTCACGCTGTTGTGCTGCCGTAGCATCAAGTATGAGGTGTACATCCATCATATCGAATGCTTGCTGCGGAATATTCGTCTCATCGATGAAAACTTTGGTAGTCGACTCTAGCCGGAACTGCTGTCCCTTGTAATGCTCTATTATCTTTGTCTTCCTTCCTTCCCTGCCCACAGCCTTGATGTTAACGTCAATTAAACCAGGCTTTGACATGGTATAACCGGACTGTTTGTTGACAAACACTCCAATCTGAAACGGCTGCCCCGCTGTTGATTCAGCCATCTTTTGTATTCCGTCGTTCATCACTACATCTATTCCCTTGATGGTTTGCGCTACCTTGGCAATCCACTCGTTAGTTCTTACTATGACAGAGGCTATTCGATCTCTTCTTTTCTTGTCCTCATCCGGAGGCAGTTTGTAATAATCAACCCAGGCAAGATAGTCCTTTGAGATGTCCTCGATGAACCTCATGCACGTTACCTTATAGTCATCAACGCTGCTTGCCCGCTCGGAACTCTCATCTTCTCTCATACTATCATAGTCCATCGGCATTGCCATACAATAACAAAGTCCAAGACGTAAAAAAACCATCTTAAATAGAATGATAACAGTACAGCTGCAATGTCACCAAACGCAGAAACTATCAGAAATTTTTATGACGCATTCAAGGCCCAAGATAAAGAATCATGCCAGAATATGTGTGCCAAGGATATAGAATGGTCAACTATGAACGGAATGCCAAACGGAGGCACATTTGTTGGGAAGGGAGCGGTTTTTGACAAATACTTTCCAGAAATGCTCTCAAATTTTGAAGAATTCCATGCCATACCAGAAGAGTTTCTGGATGCGGGCGAAAACATAGTTGTGACCGGCAGATACGAAGGGATCCCAAAATCCTCCAGCACAAGATTTGTTGCCAAATTCGTGCACATATACACAGTACACAATTCCAAGATAACAAGATTCAGACAGTATACAGATACAAAGTCCATCCAAGATTCTCTGGCCTCTGCCAACACTCAAAAAAATATAACCAAACTTTGAATGAGTTTTCTTATGTTCTTTAGCATGATGAGCTCAGAACTTCAGGCAAGCCTAAAATCAAATCTGCCACAAATTAGGATCCTCTTGAAGAAAAATCCTGCAATAGCATACACGAAGATCACCGAGATAGGATTTGATGTTGGCAGAAAATACAATGTCCAACTTCTTGTTAACTTCCCACATCGTGAGAAAATAAACGAGTTCGAAATGTATGGAAAGCGGGATCTGTCCATCATAATAGATAGGCAGCGACGGAACTTTCCCATAGAACGCAGTGTCATAAAGAGCAAGGCAAGAGAGATTTTTGGCAGTGTGCAGGCAGATGATGCATACATGTATGAAGGCAAGGAAGGAGTGCGCATAATGTTTGATGGTGGCAGAATTGACATCTTGCCTCATTCTCTGCATGTTTGGTGTTACTTTGATCAAAAGGTTACAGAGTATTGCGATTGGTTGCTCTCGGAGGTATATCAGCTTGGCAGGAGCGGCTCGGATGTTTCAAGCCAGACCAAGTCATAGGAATAATCTGGGCTCCCATCAAGAGTGTAATATTCTGCCCTTACAGGGAGAGGAAGACTTTCTGATATCCAGAAGCGATTCTCAATATCGTTTACCTTGTATGATATAATGAATGTCTTGAGAATGCCAAATTCAAATTCTGTGTCCCCATACTGGACTACCTTTAGCTTTGGCGTAAACTTGCCAATGAATGTGGTCCCCCACTCTGCTCCCACCACAAGATATTGAGGCTGCACCACGACATCCCGTACCGAAAATACAGTGACATCAAGTGCGTGAACATATGGTTTGATTTCACTAGGTACGTCAATGAACACATATGCCTGCCCTAGTCGGAGTGTGTTCTCAAAATGAGCTCCGGTTTTTTTATCATCTATGATCAGTGTTACGTTTTGCTCGTCGCCTGCTTGTTCAAGAAATATCAGCTTTGCAAGAAACTCCATATCCTGATGCCTTACCAAATACTGCATGCTCGGCTGATTCTCAGCGCCTGCTCCCACATGCCATTTTGATGCAAACCTTGGAATCACGTTCTGTTCGGAGCCGGGAAGTCCTATTAATAACGGATATGCAAGACCGATCGCGGCTGCACCTAGCATTATCCCCAATGGAACGAACAAGAGTTTGCGGACCAAGACAGTAAGATTATGAGGTTATTTTGATAATTCCGTTAGTAATCAGATACTGTATGCCAGAGACGAAATCATTATCACCTATAGTTCCGTCTGCCCACCACTTGGCGTTGTTCTTTATCCATGCAGGGATCACATTTGCCGTGCTGCTAGAGCCTGGAGTAGTAGGTGGGATTTTGATTATTTTTTGATTGATAAGATACTGTATGCCAGAGACGAAATCATTATCACCTATAGTTCCGTCTGCCCACCACTTGGCGTTGTTCTTTATCCATGCAGGAATCTGTACTTGCGGCGGTGGTGGCGGAGGAGGCGGTGGCGTAACTTGTGATCCTCCCTGTACCTGCACATCAAATGTAATGAATCCTGCCTTTGCTGCATTAGGCTGTGTAGTTTCAGGTCCAGTCCCATACACAAAAATTGCGTACTTTGTAGGTCCTGACTCCTTGACCTCAATCATCCTTCTAACTTGACCAGACGTGGTAAACAAGGTGTTTCGTTTTTCTTCGTCCGCAATTGATCTTGTAGGCGATAATCCATCAGGCGTCTGCTTGACCACAAGTATGTCATAATGAATCTGATTCTCAAATTCTTCCTGATTTACCGACCTTTTGAAATTAATTATCAATTCCAAATCGCAGCCCTGTTTTGGCTTGTTTGGACCATACTTTAGTTCTATAATCATACTATTGGTGTTTGTGTTCTTGGCAACTGATGATAATGAATAGTTAGTTTCGCATCCAAGCTGGCTCTTTAATGATGCCGTGTCCTTGATTCCCACAAACGGATCATTTACTATGTTTTGTTGATAGTCAAGCAGCTCAAATCGATATTCCTGCGGCGGTACTCCCTCCGCAACGTGCGCATATGTGTCTGCCTTTATCGGGAATGGAAATTCATCTACTACCCAGACTCGGTTTATTTTGCCACCAGTCTTCCAGCTTATTTGAACCGTATCAAAGACTCCATCAGGTACCGCGATTTTCTCTTCTGCAGTAGGAATGATTTGCTCGCCGCCGATGTTTCCTATCTTACCCCAAGATGGCGCATTAAAGTTCTTAGGTCCTTTGCCCGTAAGAGAGCCAGTATCAGCAGTAGCATATGCTGAAAGCCATGCAATTGAAGATTTGAATGCAGCACGGTATGGAGTAAGATTGTCCGTTCCCCCTGTCGGTTCCGGCGCAATCTTGCCAAGATACATAGTGCCCTTGATGATCTGGGCACCATCGTACACTACCGTCGGTACTTTCCACTGATCCTCACTTCCCACTTTCTGGTCAGATTCGATCCAAAAATCTATTCTAAATTGCGAGCAATCCTTGTAATCAATGTGACAAAGAGAATAACTAAAAAAATTGCCTTTCTTTAGACCTTCTCCTACATACCAGCTTCCCTGTTTGCTAACTCCACCAGCTTGGAACTGTGCGGATGCAGTGCTGGCATAACCGGTGGTAAGAAGCAGTATAGAGAATAAAACAGTCAAAAATATCCTTTTCAAACATAATTTTTTGTTCAAATACCTAGTTAAACGTTATTTCCCAAAGATGAGCTAGGCAAATATAGAGGAGTTTTCAGATCACAGCTAGAAATGTGTGATTGCGCCAAGGTTCATCTTTTTGAGGTAGAGTACAAGCTTGCAGGCATGGTTGTCGTCCCTACACACAAAAACTGCGGTAACTCGCTAAATGAGACACAGTTAGAGAAATTCCAGAAAGAGCTGGTCAAATCATGGGGATTTGATCCAGAAGACGACAGTCCAGTTTAACAGCAAAACGCCGTTTTCTCATAAAAATAAAACAAAAAATAGAGATAAGATCGCTTATCTTAACTCGGCAACTGCTTCCTTACAAACGGAAGAGTTGCATTTACAATCTGCGCTGCAAAGGCAGTGTCCTTGCATTTCACAATCACATTTGAATTCCGGATCACCGCTATCTGCTTCGCAACCGCAAGCTTGATCTACCATGTAGTATGGATCCTAGCACATAGTTTTAAAGCTTATCCAATGCTTTTTGAAAAGCTGT
Source organism: Candidatus Nitrosotenuis uzonensis (assembly GCF_000723185.1). Taxonomy (NCBI): domain Archaea; kingdom Thermoproteati; phylum Nitrososphaerota; genus Candidatus Nitrosotenuis; species Candidatus Nitrosotenuis uzonensis. The sequence continues at coordinate 323,380 of NZ_CBTY010000006.1, read as the reverse complement.
TTCAGGCATGGCCGCACATGCTGGACACTAGATCATTTGCAAGATTATGAAGTGAGGATGCATCTTTTTCTATTTTGGTAACATCATGCTCAAAGTCCATGGCAGTCTTTAGCACGTGAACCAGATCCTGTCTCCTATGAATTTGGTCTTTGATCAAGAGTAGATTGTTCCTGTTTATGTAACTCAAATAAAAATAACAATCACTAAGAAGCGAATTATTCGTCAGATACTCGTATTTTTTCAGTATTATCTTAGCATGTCCATTATTTTCAGTCATATCTGAGAATCCTATGGTAGACTTTGCCATTCTCTCAAGTAACGACGGTGTGGCCCTCTCAAGGCCTATTACTTCGGCGGCTATCGTAAATTCATTTTCCTTGCTTTTTTCGGATTTGCGTATAAACTCCAGCATATGAGTAGGGCTGCGCTGCTTTCTATTGTACAGAACGAGGGCATCAGCAATACAATATGCTGCACATTTTACCCACGCAGGTGCGAACGGGTCTCTCCTAGAACCTTTTTTTGCTCTTGCAGCATATAACGCTGCATCAATTAGGTGGTTTTTTATGCATGTATTGCGAATCCTGTCTTTTTTTTCCTTGATTTTTGACATTAACATTTGCAGTTTCCACTCACTGTCTGAGATGACCGACATGTGTTCGTATTTTTGCAACACGTCCGGATTTGATTCTTCGATATTTCCGTGATGAATGCGCACAAGATTGCCATCGAACTCAAAAACTTCGGGCTGCATTATTTTTTTGTCAAATACAGTGATGTCATACTCGCAGCAATCGAGTGTGGTTCCATGACTTTTGCATCCTCCAAGACCTGACGGATGATCCAAAAATGAGAGTCTCCGTAGTGTTTGCTCTAGTTCCACGACTGGACTGCTTTCCGATTTTTCTTAAATGTGCAAATGACTATTTTTTAACAAAACTATTCAATAATGAAACGCATGGACTAATCCTTTAAATTGTGTCAAAATCAGGATGTGTTCAAGCTCCTGTGGTGTAGTCCGGTTAAGCATACTGCCCTCTCAAGGCAGTGATCCCGGGTTCAAATCCCGGCGGGAGCATCTTTTTTGAACTAAATTCCAATTACGGCCAGAGATTCATCCGAATACAAAACCCGATGCGTCTATGTTTTTTGTGTTTTCGACAAACCGTATCTGCGATATCTTGTAATAGATTACCTCACCGCGGCGTTCGATCACAGCCAAAATTGGTTCCTTTCCCATCTTTGTTATCTCCTCGATGTTCTTTTGTAGCTGCCCAATCTTTTCCTGCCTTCCCTCTGCTAGACCGAATACCAGGTATTTGGCACCTTTTTCTCCAAACTGCCCCCTCTCGTAAACACGAAAGTCAGATCCAAACCCAAAGCCATCCTTTACTGCGTATCCCCTGACCCTAAGATCCCTGTATATGAGAAATTTTGTAAGTGCATTCTGGTCGAATTCAGTACAGACCTGTAAGAGCTGATCAAAGCTCATCTTCTTTCTGGATTTGGTCACAACTAGCTTATTGTAGAACAGAAAGTACAGAGACTCAAATGGCTTTAGAAAGAACTTGTCATGGCGCGTCTCTCCATATCCTCGCTGTTCAAGATAGTTTTGTACAGCCCTATCAGACACAAGAGTATGATCGTCAACTAGTATGCCTTCAATTGTTGGCTCCGTCTCATTGCTCATTTGGCAAAAATTGTGTTGCTTGCCATATAAGCGTAAGAAGAAAGGGCGTGCTCATCTGCTAACCGTTAAAATATATGTGTCTTACATCTGGCTTCATCGGTGATAATATGCACGGCGGATGTTACAGAATAGGAAACGGACAGCCATATACACGAAAAGAGTTCATCAAAGGAAAGCCGCAACCAAAGATTGCAAAATTCCAAGGTGGAAAAAGAGGCGAGTACGATTACATTGTACAATTATGCTCAAATGAAAAGATGCAGATTCGTCACATGGCAATAGAGTCAGCAAGGCTTTCTGCAAACAAGACGCTCGAGCAGACCACCGGAGAAACAGGCTACTTTTCAGTTCTCAGAATTTACCCACACGTCTTGCTTCGCGAAAACAAAATGATTGCAACCGCAGGTGCAGACAGACTTCAAGAAGGTATGAGACGTGCATTCGGCAAGGCAGTAAGCTTGGCAGCCAGAGTAAACCAAGGACAAGTCATCATGGAAATGCATGTGAGGAAAGAACATGTGGAAGCGGCAAAAAAGGCGCTTGCAGGGGCATGTGTCAAGCTTCCAATTACTCCAACAATCAAAGTGATTCAGGCAAAAGCCAGTTAGAGATTCCTTAAGAGCTCATCTCGTCTGCTAGTAAGAATATCCAAAAACTCCGAGAACTCTTCGCTCGTAGGCACTCGCTTGAGAATGCGCCTGCTCTGATAGTAAAACGAGTTATACAATCTGCCTACCATTATCCCATACTGAAAGGATTTGTCATCACCTTTTTGAGGATCCAACAATCTTGCAAGATCCTTTACCTCTCCTATTTTCGATAATGTCTCGTGTATCTTTTCATCTATTTTCTGCTCGAGCCTTTTGTCCACTATACAACTAGTATAGCCTTTCATTAAAACTTAGTATTTGATTTTTTTAGCGTCACTAATCGTTACGGTTTAATAGGTTTGATTTAGTCTAAACAATCATGCGGCTGTAGTATAGCCTGGCCAGTACGCGGGATTGCCAATTCTGTGACCCGGGTTCAAATCCCGGCAGCCGCATTCTCCTTGTATAACAAATCCGCGCAACTTTACGGTATAAGCTTGGGTACAAACATGTACAAAAGTAGTATTATCTCGATTCTTCCAAATATCATCAAGAATGCAAACGCAGTCATGGTGTACGAGTCCAGACCTGCTCCTATCGTTCCAGTTCCAAGTCCAGTTGTTGTGAACGCGGAAACTGCATCAAAATAAGAGTCTTCAAAATCATGCCCAAGACCTGCCATGTGGAATGCCGCAAACAGAGGTATTATTGGAAGCAGTACGATAAGAGCTACGGCCGTTATTATCTCGTTTTTGTCCGATTGCGACTGTTTCTTTTTTAATATGTCTTTTATGCCCACTAGTTTGAACAGTCTGTACACCTTCAGTCCACCTGCGGTTGAAAATCCACAGCCCCCAATTATCATCACGATTGTCAGTACAGTACCTGCAAGCGGATTGAGATTCTTCAGATTTAATGTCTGAAATCCAGTAGTCGTACTTCCAGAGACGACTGTGAATACGCTGTCTATCGGATTCACATCCATAGAAAATAGGAATGCTATAGATGCCAGACCTAGAATCCCAAAATACAGAGCGACTTCCTTGCTGATGTGTACTGACATGAATTTTGTTCTCACAAACGCATAATGGAATCCAAATGGAAGCGCCCCCAATATCATGCCCAGTATTATTGCAACATATTCCGGAATTGTCAGATCCACTAAAATCTGGGAGTTTGGAATCCAGCCACCAGTGGAAAGAGCACTCATCGCAAGCGCAAAGTTGTCTATAATGTTCCGCTCTCCAAGATAAAACAGTGCCACTGCAAGAATCGTTATGTAAACTGAAAACAGTATTGTTATAGTGACAAAAAGCTCCCTTAGTTGGGGGATTCTGCCTGAGATAAAACTCCTCATGGTGTGGAGTTTGTGTTCTGGATAAAACGCCGTGACTATCAGATAGATAAAGCTCAGTCCGCCTACAAATTGCGTGTAGCTACGATAGAATGTAAAGCTTTGAGGTAGATCGTCAGGAGATGAAAGTACGGACAGACCTCCTGTCGTAAAACCGGCGGCGCTCTCAAAGAAGCTCCTAACAAAGTGAACGCTTGGCTCTACTTCGTCATGCGGCATCAGCAGCCAGTGTGGTATTGTGCCAAATAGCACCAAAAGCAGGAAACTTGCAAATACCAGCACTGCGGCACCATGTATCTTAAGTGGGTGTCTTTCCCCGTACGAGTTCATGAAAAACCCTGTGACGAATAATAGCGTGGACATTAGATATATTCCCGTAGCAGGAACTGTCTCCCACAATACTGTAGCAATTATGGCAGGAACGAACATGAGAACTCCGGCAAATTGCAAGACAAGTCCGAGATTCCACATTATAGACCATAGTGCAGATTTCTTTTCTTGTCTGGTAGCAAGATATTTTTTCATTAAATTAATGATGGTGTTTTTGTAGAGTATGCCAACTATCTTTTTGTCATCAGAGACTACAACTAGCTTTCTTATCTTGTGTTCTTTCATGCGCTCCAATGCGTCAGACAACGTGGCGTGTTGATCTATAGATATTAGCGGAAATGTCATTATGTCCCCAAGTGTGGTTTTTGCAGGATTGACATAGTCCTCAGATGTTTTTTTTATAATGTCCTCATCTGTAACTATTCCTATTGGATTCTCATTCTCATCCACAACTATGATTTCATCCGTGTTTGCCCTAACCATGTGTTTACATGCAAGAGGTATGAGTATCGATTCGGAAAGCTTGATCACATCTACGTTTGTGTATGGCTTGACTTCCTGGTCAAGATGCGCGGGAAGATCAGGTGATTTTGCCATAGATCACTTGCCAAAAGCAGTCACTGATTAATGTTGTCTGTTATGTACTAGCGTTTTGGCTTTGATGATGACAATCTACTTTTTTGCTTCCAGACCTTTTTTGATAATGTCAAGAGCATTTGTTATTTTTTCTGGTCGTGGTAGTTGTATCATGAACACGTTATCTTTTCCCACTTGAGAGTGAGGAGACGAAAGCGCGAGCATAGAGCTGCTTGCAAGCGATTCAAAAAATGATAATGATTCATTTGCATAAAGCAATATTCTCTCCTCTATGCCGCCCTCCGAGAACGTAAGTACTATTTCTACAAACACATGCCCAAGCCCGTCCTGAAGTATGTTCAAATTCGTGTCAACTGAGAGCGGCTTTCCTGCAACTTTTACCATTATATCGTCAAACTTTTTCTCAGCCAGTATAAGGCATGGCACTCCTATACCATTGTAGTTAAACGATGTTACCCCTACATGTACTCTGTCCATTAGTTTCTTTAGCTCATCATCTGACATTCCTATTACTCAGTCCCAGATTTGTCTATCTGCGGTACTAATTATAGATATGATCCCGATTAATACAAACACAAAAGTACTTACGGTACCAACTGTGCTCCCGATCTGGGCCACAAAATCACCATTTTTGTTCTGCAGTGACAATCTTTGCATATCAAACAGAAAACAGAACGACTAAAATTGCTTTGGCTAAATCACACAGATTGTCTTGGCCAGCATCCTGATTTTCTCCGTTTCTGGCTCTTCTAGCTTACGCTCAGTGTACTTGTTGTTAAAGTAAAGCAGATCAATTACCTTGGACTTGTCTACGTTCACTATGGTGGCCTGTCCTGACTGCGGTATACTTGTATTTGTTAGAATCACCAGTTTATCAACGAATGCGGATGACTTTACCACATTTGATATTGTCTCAAAGTTCTTTGTATGATTGGAATCCATCACTACTGTAACTCCTATTTTATTTCCGAATGGATCGGAATACACAGCGTCAAACGAAGGATTAGGCTTGTTAGATTTTGAGACATTACCCATCTCATGGGCATAGTTGATAAGATTTGAAACTGCCTGTTTTACCTGATTCTGAGTTGTTCCAGACGTCCGCTTGATTTTGATAAATTCCGATATAGGCACTTCCATTATGCTTCCCTTTATCTTCAGACCAGGATATGTCTGCTTTATTGTTTCATCTATGACTGCCTCAGATATTTCCGACTCTCCCATACGTGATGCAACTTCAACTGCATGATTCAGTATATTGATTATGGAACGCACATTTCTAAACTCGGGAAACTCGTCACATAGGACACGTATTTTCGCTGCAAGTTCCTGTTGTTCTTTTTTGTTGAAACGCTCAGTCTTGTCAGCCTCCTTGATGTATTCTATTGCTATTTCAATCAATTCGTCAATAGAATTGGCCCCGGCCAGATCTATTTTGTAGTTGGCTTTTTCCAACCTGTCAAATACTGATGGGTTTACCCTTTGCACATCAAGGTATACGGATGGTGTTGTAATCAACAGCAGTACTGACGCAGGTATGTGTGCGTTTATCAAAGATTTTATGAACTCCAACGTTGCCTCGTTAGAGTCAAACTCATCGAGTTCAAAGAGAATCACCTTTCCAAGCAAGTCATGACTGAACTTGGCAATTGCTCCCAGTCTTCCGTGTAGCTCGTCAAGATTGGTTATTCTGTCAGATTCTCTAAGGATTATGTTCTTGAGCACGGTAGACTCGTGAGATGAGTGGTTAAATTGAAGATATGTTGCAAGATGCTCTTTTAGGATAGGCTTTTTATCATAAACTATATCTTCGGTCTTTTGTTTCATCGTAGTACCCTTTAGTCTGTCTACAAACCCGTATCCAATAACCTTCCTTGCAAGCATGTCACCCTTTTGTGCTCGCTCACAGATCTGCCAGAGAAGCCTTTCTCTAAGCTCGGCAAATATTTCCTTACCAAATCCCTCGATTATTGCGTTATAGATTCCCTCGTTTGTCTTGGGCGATATTGTTGAAAGGTCTACATAGCTTGTAGCTATGTCCTGCCTTGTCTTGAGCGTCTTTATGTGCAATGCAAGATGAGTTTTGCCAGACCCTACATCCTGTACCACGGTAATCAATCTGAAATCATCATCGGTGGAATTTCGTCGGGAGACCTTTCTGTATAGGTCAGATATACAATTGACGATTGCATCCTTTGCCTCCTGATGTCTTGTTCCGCCTAGGATTTTTGCGTCCTGTTCGGTTGGCGTAGGGCTGCTAGGGTATGGATTCTCTTTCAGACCGTATGGATAGGTCGTCATAGTCTCCTTATGTATCCGTGCAATAATCCGCGCACATGGATACCTTCCTGACCCCCTGTCGAAATTTCATATTTGCCGTGATTTGACTCGATTAACTCTAACGCCAATGAATAGAAAGACTCCTGCGAGATTCCAAGCATCTTGCATATTTTTTCCCGTATCCCAACAAATGGAACCCATCCAAGCGACGATGAGAGCTCGACGATCGCATGATCAAAATGCATCTTAAAATCCACCGGCCTTTGTTCCTGCTTGGCTGATTCTTCCACTTTCATCTGGTTTATGGTATTCTCAAGGTTCTTGACCAACCTTGAGATTATCTTGAATTTCGGATCATGCTCTGATAAATGAGAGATATAGTTTTCCTTGCTCCACACATAATGTGCTATTCCTTTGCTGTCCACCACAATTTTATCATCCTTGGCAAGCGTTTCAAGCGAATCCTCGCACTCCTTGCCATAGATTTTTTTCAGTTCTGCCTTTTTGATTCCACAGATTCCTGAAGCTACTACCCTGTCAAGAATCTGGGAATTCATAATGCCCAGTCCCCGAAATTTTTTTTAACAACAAAGATAGTCTTGTACAACACTTTAGTGAAAAATTGTTATGTCAGACATGCTTTGATGCCTACTAGATAAAGGCCCACACTCCCACAGAATTAAAATTATCTGTGCTACGAGTCATTATAGCCTGCAGAGTGATGATTAGGTCATCTGAACATAATGTGGAATGAGACCTGGGGTATCTGACTGCTCAAAAATATGGCAAGCCTGTTATGGCTGCAGATTAAGCTCTTTTCTTATTTCGTCAACGCCACGTATTCCAAAAATATCTCTTACCTGCTGTATTCTGATGTTTTCTTTTACAAGCTCTTTTCCAAGCTTGCCTATCAGAACGTTGAAGAGGTCGGCAAAGCGTATCTCCCACCGGTCAGCACAATCAAGCATTTTTCCTATTGCCCACTGCCTTACCTCGTGTGGAAGCGATACCTTGTCTTCCGATTCTATTGAGAGACGGTCAAACAAATTGATTATCGATGCTGTCTGCTCTGCCATCCTCTCGATATCTTTTATCTCGCCATATTTTGACTCGGCTGCAATTCTGATGTTAGACTGGAATTCAGACAGCTTGAGCAGAGCTACTATCTCCTTTGATGCGTTAGATGATGACTTGTTTGTAACGTTTCGTACGTCATGCAACTCACCGAACAGCTTGTCCGTTTTTTTGTGAAATTCAGACATTGATGCATCAGATCTTTTTATCATATCAGACATGGCAGATATTTTCTGATCAATGGTATTGGTCTTGTTAAACACATTTTCCTTAAAGGATGTAAAGTCTTCCTGTACCGACTTGAGGCTCTCTCCAACAAACGCGTTGGCATCTGCCCTCTTAATTAGAGAGGAGATTTCAGATTCCAATTTTTGGACCTCACCTGTAAGGTGAGTGACTGCCTCGGTCTTTGCCATATTTGAGAAGAGCATATCCTGAAGTTGCTGTACCTTCCCTGCAAGAGATTCTATTCCCTCTGCCTTTTGCGATATAGAACCTATTTTTTCCTGAATCAGGCCTAGCTCCGCCGCTATTTTCGATGCCTGTCCTGTCTTTTCGATAATTCCTAAAAGATCCTGTTTAATGGATGCAATCTCCGATTCGACGTTGCTTTTTTCCGCTCTTTCGTGAAGTGCATGTATTTTTTCTTTGAGACCAGCCATTTCCTCATTGACAGTAAAGATGTGTTCAGTCTTCGATGAGAGGTCTGTTAGGTCTTCCTGTATCTTGTCTATCCTCTGAGCTATTTTGATTATCATGTGAGTGTTGTTTTGGATTGAGTTTTGGCTATCAGATACTGCCTTGATTATGCTTTCCGGATCTGGTGCCTCCTTTTGGGCCTGCGATATCTTGTTTACCTGATCTTGTAGTCGCGCCGCATGTTCGTTTATTTTTGTAATCATGGATGCTTGCGCCCTGACCTGGTTAAGTCCTGCAAACAAGCGTTGGTTGTCCTCCTCTATGAGCGTCATTTGTTTTGATTGTTTTTGGATCTGCTCAAGAGCAGAGGTCAGTGAATCTATCATATCCTTAATAGAGATAAGCACTTTTTGATTATCAGCAAAAATCTTTGACATTGATTTTAATTCTTTTGAGAGAGCCTTTGTAGAGTCCGATACTGCCGCTACTTTTTTTGCAAGCGTCATGCTATCTTTTTTAGCAAGGCCGGAGGTAGGTTGCTTTTCTGCTGATTTTTTTGCAGTCTTTTTTGCGCTCACAGCATTACGTAGTGCTATTGATAATAAAAGATGTGGCTAAAATAAGATAAAAAGGAGCGTAGCTACTCATTGACCAATTCTGGTCCATGAAGTATCTCGTGCAGTGTTTTTTCGGTTAGACCGGTAAGGGTTTCAACGAACTGCTTTGTGCAATATTCGCATGTTATCATGTTGTACGGTATTGTACCGTACTAATAATAATATGGTTATGTTATAATTACCAAGACATACGCACGATGAGCATCAAATAATTTGTTTATCTCAAACACACTTGTGCCTATAATCCAACAGTATGAAAAACATACATTATGATCAAAGGATTTAATGGCTCACTTAACTGGAAATTGCAGATTCTGTTTAACGCAATTGCAATAGTGTCCGTCTTGACAATTTCAGTTGGAAACTATTACTCATCAAGTCAGATTGCAAGCCAGTTAGATGATGCAAGAGCCCAAGAATACCTCTCAGGTCTGACATTCCAAGCAGTCATGCTTGGAATAACCGTGAATGTGGCAGTGGGAGTATTTGCATTCTTTATTTCGCGCTCAATTACAAAACCCATAGTAAAGGCAACAGATATTGCGTCAAGAATAAGCAACGGTGATCTTACAGTAACAGTAGAACAGCCCAAATCAAATGATGAGATAGGCAGGCTCATCATGGCAGAAAGCCAGATGGCAAGCAACCTTAAAAACATAATAACCGAAGTAAACGCTGCGGCTCAGTCAGTTTCTGCTAGCGCACAGCAGATAGCAGCGTCTGGAACTGAGCTAAATTCGTCAGTTCAACAAATTGCGTCCACAGTGGATCAAGTATCAAGGGGATCGGAATCGCAAGCGCAAGGACTCTCAAAATCAAAACAGATTGTAGATGAGCTCTCCAAGTCAATCTCGGATCTTGCGGTAAACGCGATCGAGTCTGTAGAAATAACAAATCACGTAGGCAATCTCTCCGAGAAGGGATCAGAGTCAGCAAAGGAGGCAGGCGAGAGAATGAAGAATATTATAAAAGTCACAAATCAATCTGCCCAAAAAGTACACCAGCTTGCAGCCAGGACTAGCGAGATAACGGCAGTGTTAGATGTCATAAGACAGATTGCGGACCAGACAAACCTGCTTGCACTCAATGCCGCAATAGAGGCAGCCCGTGCAGGTGAGGCCGGTAGAGGATTCGCAGTAGTGGCAGATGAAGTACGACGCCTTGCAGAAAGCTCAGCAAGATCGTCAGATGAGATAAACGAGAAACTAAAACAGATTCAAGAGGATGCCCAGACAGTGGTGCAGGACATTGAGGTTAGTGCTACTGAGGTAAACCAGGGAAAGCTGATAATTGATTCTTCACTAAAATCCCTTGACGATATAGCAGCTGAGATAAAATCAGTCTCCAACAACGTCAAAAAGCTCTCAGATGGCACACAGATCGAGGTAGTTAAAGTAAAGGAAGTAGCTGCAAATACATCAGATATTGCAGCAGTCGCAGAGCAGAACGCGGCTGCAACCGAGGAAGCATCTGCAGCTATACAACAGCAGACTGCTCAGACGCACGAGATTGCATCTGCTGCAAACCAGCTATCGGAGCTTGCAACTCAGCTGCAAAAGATGATCTCACAGTTTAGGCTCTCTGAGGAAAAATCAGAAGATAACAAAGTAGAACCGAGAAAGCAGGGCGTCCTATCCAAGATTCTGCGAGGCTAGACGTCTTCCGACTTGTCGTATGATTTTAGCTGCTCCTTCTTTCTTTTCAGTATCGCAAATATTCCAAGTATGGCAGCAATCCAAATGGAGCTGAATATAATATTTGAAAAGCTTGCATACATGTAGGGCGTAGCATCCATCAGGTTTTGCCTTAACATTATTGCCCTTGAATGAATGTCAAGCATTGCTGTGTTGAATGCCTCACTGTTCTTTGGCTCGTTTTGTACCGATACTATAGTCTCCATCATAGAATCAATGTCCGCCTGAATCCTATCAAAGTTAGTGGTATCTGTTGGGAATATCCATACTGGATTACCTTTCTTTGGCAATTGTGTCTTGACATCCCTGAGGTCCTCAAGCATCTGGATTGGATTGTTGCCGCCAGCTATTCTGTCTAGCTTACCCCTAGAGATATCAAGCGGATATACGTCAGTCTTGTATCCCTGATATGCCATGTATGCCCCAAATATTATAATTGCAAACATGCCAACAAGGGCCATCTTATAGTAACTATCAGCCATCTTTTCCGATTTTGTAACTGGGGTGCGGGATTTATTTCTTTTAAATTTAGAGTGTGCAAAGCTAAGGTATGCGATGTAAAAGAACCCTATTGTCGGTATTGCAATGATCGGTGCAAACACAGGATTTTTTGAGAATATCGCAATCATTATTCCAATCAGTCCGTATACTCCAAAGAAGATCTCAAGCAGTGTTGTCTTTGTGAACGGCAGGTTGTACGCTTTATCTCGCCAATCATCTGATTTGTTCACTATGCCATATTTTGGCGTCCGCAGGAACTCATTTTTTTTGCCAAACATTCCATCAAATACTGCCACTGTGTTATTGACTGCCATGCCTGCAGAATAGATCAGAAGGTATGGTAGAATCTTTGCCTTTTGCTTCCAGTTCTTTCCCCATACATTGTATATGACAAGAAGATATGCGACAGGACCCATTGCAAGATACGTGGCTATCGTAAGGGCTGGCACGAATTTTACCACATGCAAGTTTATGTTGGCTGCAAGCAATATAGGCAATGCCAAAAACTGGATGAGCAAAAGCGGATACCCAAAGTGCCTTGTAAGCTGCACAAATGCCTGTATCTTGGTCTCGAACGGAATGTTTCTTTTTATCAGTATATCCCCAAGCAGTTTGACGGCACATTGTATTGCCCCTTTTGCCCACCTGAACTGCTGTCTTTTTGCAGCATTCATCTGGACCGGCAGCTCTGCGTCGACAACTATATCCGGGATAAATATGCACTTCCATCCTTTCATCTGTGCCCTATAGCTCAGATCAAGATCTTCTACAAGCGTAGACGTATGCCATCCACCTGCATCATCGATACACTCAGTTCTCCATATACCTGCAGTGCCATTAAAGTTCATGTAAAGGTGTGAGTTGCTCTTTGCCTTTTGCTCAATTAGAAAGTGGAAGTCAAGGCTCAGTGCCTGTGCCTGTGTCATTGCCGAATAATTCTCATTGACGTGTCCCCACCTGCACTGCACCAGACCTATATTTGGTGACGCAAAATACGGGATCGCACGTTTCAAAAACCATGACGGCGGTATAAAATCGGCATCAAATATTGCGACAAATTCGGTGTCAGTAAGATTCATCGCGTACTTGAGAGCGCCTGCCTTGTAGCCTTTTCTTGTCCCACGCCTGATGTGTGCAATATCATATCCTTTTTTCTTGTATTCAGTGACAAGGTCGCTTATTATCTCGACGGTCTCATCGTCAGAATCGTCAAGCACCATTATCTTCATTCTATCTTTTGGATAATCCATATCGCACACGGATTTGACCAGCCTTGCTGCCACGTATTTTTCGTTGTAGATTGGAAGTTGGATAGTCACGGTCGGTGTCCCAAGCGAGGCCACCGGATACTTGTCCTTTCTTCTAATGGAGCGGAACGCCAAATAATAAAAGTTCACAGTGTACACAGTAAGTAAAATGGCAGAGAATATGAAAATGTCAAATACAAAGATTGTAAATGGATTTACTGCCATTACATCCTCAGAATATACCAGACGTTTTTAGGATTTGCGCTGGAAGATCTTTATTGCCTGAGGCGGACATACTCCCTCACATGCCAAACAGAATATGCAATCCGGTTCACGCGCCATAAGCGGTTTTTTCTCAGATGCCGGATTCCCTGGCGTGTCGAACCATTCGTAAACACCGACTGGGCAAGCATCAATGCATGCTCCGTCTGCAATGCAAATGTCAAAGTCAACTGCAACAAACTCGCCCCAAACGCCTAGCGTGTTATTGTCGGTTCCAACCCTTCCCCAAGTCTTGATGACGTTTTTGTTTGACGGTACAGTATATGCAGCGCTGGGAGGCATGTGCGATTTGTAATCAACGTCGATTGGGCCAGGTTTTGCTCCGTCTCTGACCTCCGCTGCAGCTGCTGCTTGTGGTTGAGCTGCGTCCGTTGGTGCTTCCACCTTTGGCTTTGGCTTTGCATTTGGAACAATCTTGGCAAGCGGGGTTATCTCCTCAAGTTTTTTGAGCGCTGCCTCTTGCTCCATCTTTTCCGTCTTTACAAAATATTCTACCATCTTGTCTGCTAAAATGGTGTTTCTTAGTATGGTGTCAATTATCATCTTTGCATAATAGTCCGCCTTTTTGCGGTAGTCTTTGACCCACTGTTGATCCCCGAATTTTTCTATTGGGAATATCTGGTATATGATATCCACTACCTCTCCAGTTACAATTTCAACTGTGATTGAAAGCTGCACACTCTCATATCCTTTCGCATCCAGATCCGGCATGTTCTCCTCCGTCCAGGTATACGTTGCATAGACTCTATCCGCAAAGGTATCCATAGTGAATGTTTTTTTGAGCCCTTCCACTATCGACTTCATCTCTGCAGGGTCTTCCAGTTTTATTGGTAGCCTGTAAAGACCAAGCTTGTAACCGTGAAGCGGATAAACGCCCCTCTTTGCAGTGGTAGATTCCATCGTGTAAATGCGATCTTTGAGTAAAAGTGACATTAAGCTAGTTTTGGCCCAATTTGTTTAAAAATCTTCTCTATTCAGAATCGTCCGGACACGTAAGCTCACGAAGCTCGGCATACCTTTTTTCCATGGACTCCGCATGCACTAGCACTTTTGCAAGATCGTACTCTTTTTTGGGAAAATACCATCTTATCGCAACCTTGTGCCCTATGCCGTCCATATCATGAATCATACCCTTGTCTGCAAGGACTGGTATCTTCTCATCTAGCGACCTTTCTCGGACTGTGAGACCGCGTTTTGTCCTGTCCTCCATTATCAGATCGTCCTGACCGTCGCGGATTGTATAGTATGCGCCTTTTTTTAGAATTGGTAGTTCTTGGCTCAACTTACTTTTCAATAGGGTTGCCTATCATGTTTCCCCATTCGGTCCACGAACCATCATAGTTCCTTACCTGCGGGTATCCAAGAAGGTACTTTAAGACAAACCATGAATGTGAAGAGCGTTCGCCGATTCTGCAGTAGCAAATGACCTCCTTATCTGGTGTGATTCCCTTTGGAACGTAGTTCTGCTTTAGCTCTTCTACTGACTTGAACGTACCGTCAGCGTCATTTATTGCGGTTGCCCACGGTATATTCTGCGCCTTTGGAATGTGTCCGCCTCTCTGCGCGTGTTCCATCGGATATTCTGGTGGTGCAGTAATCTCACCTGTGAACTCTTTTGGAGAACGCACATCAACTAGAGCAATCTCGCTTTTGTCAAGGGCGCGTCTCACATCGAACAGGTATGCCCTCAGCCCCTCGTCAGGCGGCTGTGCTACATAGTTTGTAGATGCGATTGCAGGCTCTTCAGTAACATATGGTCGCTTTTCAAGCTCCCATTTTTTCCTGCCGCCGTTCATTATCTTCACGTTTTTGTGGCCATAATACTTGAAAACCCAGAATGCAAAAGCAGCAAACCAGTTGTTAAAATCGCCATAAAGAATCACCTCAGTATCTGGCTTTATTCCGTTTTTTGACATCAGTGCTTCAAACTGCTGCTTGTTTACAATATCACGCGTCTGAGGGTCGTTTATGTCACGCCTCCACCACACCAACCTTGCCCCTGTAATGTGGCCTTTTCTGTATCCATTTTCAGGATCATAATCGACCTCCACTATTTGCGTATTGGCGTTGTTGAGATTCTTTGACACCCATTCGGTGTCAACTAGTACTTCTGGATGAGCGTAACTCATTTCAAATTACACCCACCGAGTTCATACTTAATTGTTTTTCTTGTTTGGAAGCCGATGATTTTTAAATGAACCTGCACAATGGGTTGTGGTTGAAACTATCCCGGGTCGCAGTCGTAAGCAAGTTTGGCTCAGAGGAGGCCGAAAGTGCCGCAAAAAAGGTAGCAAAAAAATTTCTTGCTAACAAGGCCGAGGTGTTCACCATAGCGCCTGTCTTCGTAGATGGTGCAAAAAAGGTTGAGTCTGTTGACGACCTTGCAGACAAAAAACTGGACCTGATTGTAACCCTTGGTGGCGACGGCACGACATTGAGGACGTTTAGGAGTCTGAAGACCGAGACGCCTCTTCTTACGATCAATGTGGGAGGCAACCGTGGCATATTATCTGAGATTACAATAGACAGGATAGACCATGCAATAGACGATATCAAAGCAAACAAAATATGGCTTGACAAGAGAACCAGGGTTGTTGCCTCAGTGGGCGGCGAGGAGTTTCCCCCTGCCCTAAACGAGATTTACATCAACAGGCAGAATCTTACCAAGACATCAGAGTTTGAGATAAAGTTTCAGAACGACGTAGTAAAGCAGAAAATGGATGGAGTTATGATCTCAACGCCAAGTGGCTCTACAGGACATTCTTTCTCTCTTGGCGGCCCCATACTGCATGAAAGTCTAGACGTTCTCATAATCACGCCAGTAGCCCCCGTCAGACGCCTGCCGTCAATTGTGGTGCCAGATGAGAAAATCCAGATCATATGCTCACATGACACTAATATAGTCATGGACGCCCAAGTGATCAAGACTGCAAGCTTTGAAGAGCCCATAGTGATAAAAAAACACAAGATCCAGGCGGTGTTTGTCAGGATAAAGCGCCAAGGCCTCAGACAGATGAGCAAGCTTGGGTTTTAGAATTTACGATGCCAGCGCGTTTTATGCTGGCATCCCGTTTGCATCACCAGAGTTGGGACATACTACTTCACTTGTCTTTGAGGAAATAGAACACATAAAGAAATGCCACGGGGCCATTGAAATTCTAATCCAGACAGGCAGATTGAAGATAATGGATGCGGAACCTCAGAGTATCAAGGTAGTAGTGGACATGGCAAAAAAGACGGGCGACTTTCAGGAGCTTTCAAAGGCAGATATTTCTGCTGTTGCTCTTGCCCTCCAAACAGGAGGCCATATAGTCACCGATGATTTTGCGGTTTCCAATCTGGCTAAAAACATGAAGATATCAATCCATCCAGTCATGACAAATGGAATACGCGATGTTGGAAGGTGGAGGCATTATTGCTCTGCCTGCAAAAAAGAGTTCACTGCAGTGAATGCCTGCCCAATCTGCGGAAATCGGCTTACAAGAAAACTATTGAAGAGGAAACCTTCTTGAATACCAGTCTATAAACGAGCCATCGTATAGCCGGACATTGTCAAAGCCGGCATGTTTTAGCTGGTAAAACAGACTTGAAGCGCGGTGTCCGTGCATGCAATAGCAGATGATTTCTCTGTCCGTAAGAACATTCTTTTGCTCAAACAATCTTTTAAGATTGTCTTTTGACTCAAAGATGTTGCTCTGGCCTATTCCGTCAGTAAATGGAATAAGTACCGAGCCGGGCAGATGTCCTCCGAAAAACTCCTGAGGAGTTCGCGCATCAAGGATCTGCACGCTGCCAAGTTTTTCCTTTAGCTCTTCTGCCCGTATTCGCATCTTTGAGTTTATGTTTGGAACAAACTTTGTTGTCGCCATCTTTGGTTGCATCCTTGTCATTGCCAGTCCAGTATTCTGCCAGGCGCTGATTCCCAAGTCCAGAATCTTGAGGTTCTCATGTCCAAGATACTGCAGTGTCCATGCCACCCTTGCAAGCGAAGGATCCATTGCTTCGCCTGCAACTATCACAGTCTTGTCCCTGTCTATTCCTGATGCACCAAATAACCCAGATAACACATCTGGCTCCGGTACAAGGTGCGCACCGTGCTCATTAATCGATATAACCTGCTCGACTGTTATTGACACAGAGTTTGGAATATGGCCGTACATGTACGCCACTTTTGATCTTGTATCGACCACCACCAGGTCATCATCCAAGTGTTCTGCTAGCCATTGCGATGATACAAGTATGTCAAACATTAGTTATCAAGGGTCTTCTGGTTGGATTCTTTTTTGAATTTGCTTTGCTGCTCGAGCATTTGCTTTATCTTCTTTGCCCTAGCCTCGCCAAGGCCTTCAACCTTTGCAAGCTCTGCAAACGATGCATTGAGAGTCCTTGATGGTGAGCCAAATTTTTGGAGCATTCTTACCGCAAGCTTTTCTCCTATACCAGGCAGGCTGCAGAGCACGGAAAGTTGCTGTCTTTGCAAATCGTCTGATTTTTTTATCTTTTTTAGAAACGGTCCTCTGGTTACCTCTTTGCGAGAGCTCATTGATATTAGCAGCTTTGCTGTATGCGCAGCGCTCGGGGTAGGAATTATAGGAATTTTAAAGTCAATCGCAATGCTAGATACTGCGCCGTAGAACACTAGTGGGTTTTCTACTATGTGCTCTATTTCATCAACATTACCTTCCATGAGTATGACAGGATTGGCAAAGTGTTCTTTGAGTCTATTGCACTGATCAAAAAGCCTTCCATCAAAGACGGACGATATTAGATCATGGATGCTCTTCCGTTCAATTATTGTCTCAGGTGCCACTATGTAATCCCCTATTGGCAGTGTCTTTACTTCAAGGTTCACGCCCACCGCTCTGAGTAGATCCGGGATACCGCTTTTTCTTTCACGCTCATCCACTACTATTCGAATGGCCTCGATTTTCATTTAACCAGAAATACGTTATATTGTTAATAATTTATTGTGGACTAGGTTTTTGTCCGCCGCGAATCATCTCGTTTATCTTTGTCTCTTGTTCCTTTATGCTTTCCTTGAGTCTTGCTTCCTGCTTTGCCAGAACTGCAGAGCGCGTGTTTGCAAGCTCTTTTTTCTCCTCCAATTCTGCAATCAAGGCAGCTTTTGTGGACTTTATCAGAATTGATCCACTGTGCTTGTAGACGGTCTCGCTGTCAGCTATTTTCTTTAATTCCTCAAGCGCCCTGTCCGATTCTATCTGTTCCATGTCGACCTGTTGTTTTTGCGCCATTATAGACTGGAGGTTTTGTTGCGACTGCTGGAGTTTCATTATCTGCTCTTGCAGCCATGGAGGAATCTGTTGTCCGGACGACATCAAGTCATTGCTCTTGTTTTTTCTTATATCTTTACCGATTCTATAGAATCTTCGCTTGCCTGGATTAGCCGGAGTATCGAGTTGAGGTTGGCCCTCAAGTGCGAGATCTCATCTGATTCTATTGTTATTTGCATCTTGTTTTGTTTCACTTCAAATTTGGTCCTGGTCGGATTCTCAGGATAGAATTTATCATCAGTTCTTATGGAATCGAAGATCGCCCTTGTCTTTTCTTTTGCACGGATCTCTATTCTAGCACTAAACGCTGACATCGTAAGCAGTACCGGCAACCTTGTAGCCGCATTTTTTGCATGCCCAGATTCCCACTGCCTGCCTGCCAAACTTTATCGAGCCGCATTCAGGGCACTTTCTTTTTGACTTTAATAATACATGAACCTGTGTATACTTTTTCCTGTGTTTGATGCCATATTTGGCTCCAAAACCTATCAGTGATGCGCCTTTTTTGAGCATTCTTACTTACCTATGGACTTGATTATCTCCCTTATTTTTGCTCCGGTCGAGATTGCGACCTTGGAACACTGCATAAGCTGTTCTACTGTAAATCCGTCGGTTCCACCCTTCTGGATTGCACATATGTTACCTGCGTTGTTTGTAGTCATGGTTATCCTTGCATCCATGCAGGCCCACTCGTCTGCATTCGGGTCCACTATTATGGTATCGCCTATCTTTCCCATAGTCACAGAAACTGGGATGGTAGTGATTGGCGGTTCCGAGAACTGACCCTCAACAAGGGTCGGTGTGTCATTTACGAGCTCCCATTTAGGCACTCTGCAAGAAAGTATGCTTGCCACTGATGCATAAGAACAAGCGTCAAAAAGGTTCCCGTCATAATCTGTAACGCTGTTATCGACAAATAGTCCTATTACCGATTTATTCTTCTCAAGCACCAGTTTTGTAAGATCAATCATTCCACTTTCTCTGATGCCCCTGTCTACAACTCGTGCTAGCTCAATTACTTCCTCTCCAGGCGGACCCGGCTCCACGCTTGGATCTGCCAGAGGAAGTATTTCCGCTGTGCATATGAAGATGCCCCTGTCCCCAAGATCAGGGAATGGCTTGTCAGGCTGAATTTTTACTCCACAAACCACTTCTGTATCGCCAAGTCTTATCCTAGCAGAGCCCTCAGCCTTTGGAATCACGCCAACATCTATTGTAATCTGTCTTGGCTCATCAAGTGCTCTGCCGTCAATTCGTTGCCCTTCTTTGATAAGTGAGAGGACTTTTTTCTTTTTTAGATCATCCAGTATGCCACTCATGAATTTTCACCGAAAAACTTTTCGCGTAACGCGTTCTTTTGTATCTCGTATACAAGCTTGCACCCACCTATTGCAGTGTTGACGCATTTCTCATATTCTTCAGGCGTCAGCACTCCGTCAAGCTGGATAAGAGTTACTTTGCCAAGGTTAGGCATGTACGCAACAGGCATATCGGCCTGGCCTTCCTGATCCTCCTCGTTGTTAATGTCAAGAACAATCGTGTCTGCCACTTTGCCGGCTGCGCATGCTGATACCATGTCTCGCATTGGTATGCCCGCATCTGCAAGCGCTACAGCAGCGGCATCAAGTGCAGCGCATCTTGAACCGCCGTCAGCCTGTAGAATCTCTATGAACACATCCACTACTGTCCTTGGAAAACTCTCAAGCATTACTGCCGGTTCCAATGCTTCCTTGATTACTTTTGAAATCTCAATCTCCCTTCTTGACGGTGCAGGATTCTTTCTCTCGCCTACCGAGAAAGGCTGCATGTGGTATCTGCATCTGAGTATTCCCCTGTCTGTGTTTGCAAGATGTTTTGGGTGTACGTCTCTTGGTCCGAACACGCCTGCAAGGATCTTGTTTTCGCCAAACTCTATGTAGGCAGATCCATTAGCGTTCTTGAGGACGCCTGCCTTGATCATTATTCTGCGCGGCTCGTCTATTTTTCTGCCGTCGCATCTGATTCCTTTGTCATCTAACAGTACTATATCTGATTTTTTTACTCCCATTTTTATTCACTTTTTGATCCTAACATTTCTTGTATTCTTTCGGTCAAATTTGGAACGTGTGCCTGTTCTTCAACCATTTTGATGGCATCCAGTGCCTTTAATAATCCATCTGGATTTTCAGCCGAGACTACAATGTACCCGTTCTGTCCTATTGTTATCATCGCTTTTGTGGCGTTTTCTATAGTCTGAATCATGGAGCCGCGCTTTCCAATAAGTCGCGGTACCTTGGATGGCGATATCTTGACAAGCTCGCCATCCTCAATTTTGCCCAAGTCCCTATCACCTATTGTGATTAGTGGGTCTCTTGAACGATCAAAGTTTGCAATTCTGCACGCAATTAGGTCACCGGTCTTGAGTCTTGATGTGAGCTCGTGTGTTTTAGGATTAAAATCACGTCCAAAGACGTCTTGAGCAGGAAGTATGCCAGGATAGCATGAATTAATGTCGACCTCCCATGAAAGAGAAGTATGCGATTTTACCTTGCCGATAACAAAATCATCAATTCTTGGAATATAGATTCCAGTTAGAGGGATGACACGTACTCCGCTGTCATAGATTTCAGAGATTCCCACAGTTGTTGCAATAATCTTGTCACCAAAAAGATGTACGTTGTCCTCAGCTCTGTAAGGGCCGCTTGTTATCACATCTCCCGGGATTACGTATTTGCGTTTTATATCATCCATTATTTTACCATCTCCACAGTGGCTGTCCCCTTGGTTATTGAGCCGAGTCTGTCGATCACGTTTGCCCTTGCGCCCGCAGGTATTTCTAGTATTGCTTTAAGTGAACCGTTATTTTGCCATTCTTCTTTTTTCAAAGTGCCGGTCGATTTCAGAACCGCATACGACTGCGAAGCATACTGAGCCGGAACCGTAATCTCCAACAGAAGGTTTTCGGACTTTAGCGGAATTATTGAGCGCAATTTTTCAACTATGTCTTTTGCCTGCTCGTCGGTGTTTTTGAACGGGTCGATTGAGACGCGCGCTTGCTCTAGAGCCTGCTCTATCCTAAGCGGCGGGTGCGGCAGGTGTGATCGTGGATCCACATATGTTTTTGCGATAAACTCGATGATCTGTTTTCTTTTTTCCCCAATCATTTTTCTTCGCTGATCTGTGGTAAGATTTAGATCACCTTTTCTTAGAATTTGTTCTATTATCGCATTTGTATCTTGGGTGTTGAATGCCTTGAGTAGTTTCTCAGTTGAGGCCCTGGTTCCCTTGCCGGAATCCGTATAGACCTCATCAGATACTAGAACTGTGGAAATATCCTTTCTTTTGCCAAGCTTGTATTCCAATGCAGGATCTGGCTTTACCAGAATCTCAAACTTTTCTCCACCCACAGAATGCCTAATCACGGTCACATCGGTCATGGCGTAGGTAAGGAATGATCGGTATTTATCTCTGTCAAAAACACGCTAGATTTTTATGTGGACTGACAAAATTTTTTCTGTTTGCCTTCCTTAGAAGTACTTTCAAAAGACACACAACGCATTTCAGTCAAACTGAAGGGTGTTCCTCTCCAGTATGCAAATGCCCTAAGGAGGATATGCCTTAACGGTGTGCCAGTCTTTGCCATAGACACAGTCGACATTATTGAAAATTCTTCAGTCATGTCAGATGAGGGAATAGCCCATAGACTTGGTCTAATTCCCATAAAGACGGATCTGAAAAGATTTGCAGAGCCACTCAAATGTGCTTGCCAAAGCAAGACTGGATGCTCAAACTGCAGGGTAATGCTTGTAATCGATTCTGGCAACACAGACAGCACGCGTATTGTTACTTCGGCTGAGATGAGCTCAGAGGACGAAACGATAAAGCCCGTTTCCGACAAGATTCCCATAGTCCAGATTGCCCCTGGCCAGAAGGTAAAGTTGGAAGCATATGCAAGGCTTGGCCGTGGAACAGATCATGCAAAGTGGAATTCTGCGAATATCTCAGTTCTTACCCACACGGACAAGCCGGAAGAATACATCTTGACAGTTGAAACGACAGGCGCACTCGCTCCAGAACAGATAGTCGTTTCTGCAATAGATGAACTTGAGCAGAGACTTGAAGAATTCAAGGGTATGATTGCAGAGCTCAAAGCCTGATCATACATATTATATTTGGGTTGCAAATGGGCTAAATCTATGACCAATCAATTAGTCATCAGAACAGTAAAGGATCTAAAGTTGGCATCGACTAAGAACAAGGCTCCGATTTGGTCAAAGCTGGCAGAGATGCTTCAAAAACCTACCATAGCAAGGCGGGTTGTAAACGTGGGAAGACTAGGAAGCGTCACCAAGGAAAACGATGTGGTTATAGTACCAGGCAAAGTCCTAGGAACCGGAAACATATCACATAAAATCACATTATACTGTTTTTCCATATCTACTGCGGCAGCAAGAAAAATCCAAAGCTCAGGCGGCAGAATAATCAATCACAACGACATAATCTCAAAATTTCCTACAGGTAAAGGAGTGAGAATAATTGGATAAACAAGCCCAGATAATCATAGTTGACGGTACTGACCTTCTTGCTGGTAGGCTCAGCTCAAACGTTGCCAAGCTTTTACTACAGGGCAATCATGTCTCCATAGTAAACTGCGAGAAGATAATGATCAGCGGCAACAGACGCAATATAATCGACGAATACCGCAACTTTTTGAAAGTGTCTAGCGTTCTGCATCCAAAGCACGGCCCGTATCACCCAAGAAGGCCTGACACAATCATAGAGAGAATGATACGTGGAATGCTTCCAAGGAAAAAGCCCTCAGGCCATGCTGCATTGAAGCGACTTAGAACATACATTGGCGTCCCATCTGAATTACGCTCCAAAGACAAGATGATTTTAGAAAACGCAAAGATAACAAGGCCTTCGGCAAACTACACCACAATGGCAGATCTGGCAAGGGAGGTAGGCTGGACACAATGACACCCAAGACTGAGATCTATTTTGCGACAAGAAAGACCTCAAGGGCTCACGTGTACATAACTAAGGGCACTGGTAGAGTAAGGATAAACAACGTTCCAGCTGAGATGATTCCACAAGAGACTGCAAGAGAAGTAATTCTAGGTCCGCTTGAGCTACTTGGCGAGCTAAGAAGCAAAGTGGACATTTCAGTAAGGGTCAAGGGCGGCGGCTTCATGGGCCAGGCGTATGCTGCGGCAACTGCAATCTCAAGAGCACTCACAGGATGGACCAAATCCAAAAAAGAGCCAAAGGAGCACCCATTTACCAAGCCAGTAAGGACTGATCTGAAAAAGAAGATCAATGATTTTGATAAACATCTTCTGAGCGGCGATGCAAGAAGGAAGGAACCAAAGAAGTTTGGCGGTCCTGGAGCCAGAAGAAGAAAGCAGAAATCATACAGGTAGATTGAAAGCAGTAATTTTAGCAGGTGGAAAAGGGACGCGTGGAAGGCCCTTTACGGATTATTTCCCAAAGGCAATGATCCCACTTGACGGAAGGCCACTCATATCATACATTACAGATTACCTCTCATCGCTAAAGATGATCTCAGAGATAGTCATAGTCACGGACATTGCTGGTCTAGGCGGTCAGATAAGGCATTATTTTGAGGGTACCTCAAAGATCAGATTCGTACAAGATTCTGAGAGCGGAACTGCAGGTGACCTTATGCATCTACAAAAGATAGTGAATGGCGAGCCGTTTGTGCTATGGTTTGTTGATAACATAGGTGCCGTTGACATACAAAAAATGTACAAGCATTTTGTTGCAAAAAAGAGCATGGCGTGCATAGCTACACGACAATACCGTAAAGAGGAGACTGGATTTGCAAAAGTCCAAGACGGCAAAGTCATGCAATTCATCGAAAAACCGCTTGTTAAAATGCATGATCATGAGTGCACTGGAATCTATGTTCTCTCTCCAAAGATAATACAAATTATAAGGAGAAAAATGCGCAAAAAAAAGAACCTCAACCTTTCCTACGACATACTGCAGGAACTCTCAAAAGAAGGGCTCGTAAGTTCGTTTGACATAGGCAAGACAGATTGGCTTGATGTCGAATCGCCAAACGTGCTTGAACGAAAAAAAGATACAGTAAGAAAGATAATTACAAAGATGTCTCAGAGATGATGCGCCTTCTCAAAGGCAGATATCTTTTCTTCATGTTGAAGTGTGACGGCAATATCATCTAGTCCTTCAAGTAGCGTCTTCTTTCTGCTTGGGTCTATGTCAAACGAGATCGACTTGCCGTCGTATTTTATTGTTTGATTTTGCAGGTCCACCTCTATTGGCAAGTTTGTTCTCATAAGATCATCTATCATAGCCCTATCAACGGAAATCGGCAGTATACCATTTTTGAAGCAATTGTTGTAGAATATGTCTGCAAAGGAAGGTGCTATGATCACATCAAAGCCATAGTCTTTGAGTGCCCACGCTGCGTGCTCCCTGCTAGAGCCGCATCCAAAGTTATCCCCCGCAAGCAGTATGTGGGACGCCGAGTAACGCTCATCGTTTAGGACAAAATCCTTTTTGGGACTTCCGTCAGGCTCAAAGCGCCAGTCATAGAAGAGGAATTTGCCAAATCCTGTCCGCTGTACAAGTTTGAGAAATTGTTTTGGCACAATCTGGTCCGTGTCGACATTGGCTCTATCAAGCGGAGTTGCCATACTTTTCACTATGTGGAATTTTTCTATATCAGACCATCTCCCTTACGTCTACAAAGTGTCCTGCAATCGCTGCCGCGGCTGCCATTATAGGACTCACAAGATGGGTTCTTCCTCCAGAGCCCTGCCGGCCCTCAAAGTTTCTGTTCGATGTGCTAGCGCACCTTTCTCCGCGTGCCAGAATGTCCGGATTCATCCCAAGGCACATACTACACCCGGACTCACGCCACTCAAAATTTGCATCCTTGAATATTTTATCAAGGCCAAGATCTTCTGCCTGTTTTTTTACCTGCTGCGAGCCCGGAACCACCATGGCCCTCACGTTTGGCGCCACCTTGTTTCCATTTATGATGCTTGCTGCCTCTATGAGATCCTGCAGCCTTGCGTTTGTGCACGAGCCGATAAAGACCCGGTCTACCTTAATATCGGTGATTGGCGTGCCCGGCACAAGTCCCATGTATTCAAGTGCCTTTTTTGCTGCAGCCTCCTCGCTCCTGTTGCCCTTGGCATATTCATCAGGACTTGGCACCACATCCGTTACATCGGTCGTCATCGCAGGGTTTGTACCCCAGCTTACTTGCGGCGCTATGTCCGTTACGTCAATAGAGAATGTCTTGTCGAATTTGGCGTTGCTATCAGTTTTCAGATGCTCTTGCCACTGTAACACAAGATCATCATAGTTTTTTGGCGTATACATTCTACCCCGCAAATACTCAAATGTCTTCTGATCAGGAGCCACAAGCCCTGCTCGAGCTCCTGCCTCTATTGACATGTTGCATATTGTCATCCTCTCCTCCATTGTTAGATCGGAGATTGTTTGGCCGCGGTATTCTATTACTGTGCCCGTCCCCCCACCTGTGCCGATTTTCTTTATTATTGACAGTATGATATCCTTTGCTGTTATGGTGTGTGGGTTTTTCCTCTTTCCATCCACTCTTATTTCAAAAGTCTTTGGC
The DNA here is from genome assembly GCF_000723185.1 of Candidatus Nitrosotenuis uzonensis. Lineage (NCBI taxonomy): Archaea > Thermoproteati > Nitrososphaerota > Candidatus Nitrosotenuis > Candidatus Nitrosotenuis uzonensis. Next base: position 297,579 of record NZ_CBTY010000006.1, on the reverse strand, counting down.
TTGTCAAGCACGATACATTGAGTAGCAAGAACGTGCTCTACGTCGCTTGTGCCTATTCCCAACGCAAATGCTCCGAATGCCCCGTGGGTTGACGTGTGGCTATCACCGCATACTATGGTCGTACCTGGAAGTGTTATGCCAAGCTCCGGCCCTATCACATGCACTATACCCTGATACGGACTGTGCAGATCGAAAAGCGGTATTCCGAATTCCTTGCAGTTCTGCTCTAAAGTTCTTATCTGCGTTGCAGATATCTGGTCTACTATAGGAAGGGACCTGTTGGACGTTGGCACGTTGTGATCCATCGTAGCAAATGTAAGATCGGTTCTCCTCACTTTGCGCTTGTTAATCCTAAGTCCGTCAAATGCCTGTGGCGATGTCACCTCATGGACAAGGTGCCTGTCAACATATAGTAGAGATCTCCCGTCAATCTCTGTCACCTTGTGATCATCCCATATCTTCTCAAAAATAGTCCTAGGCATTACAGTAAAGCTACACGCACTGGATATAAAATCTAAAAGCGCCGCGCTAAGGTTTGTACTTGAAGAGACCACCAGCCTCGATTATCTTTGCCACAATCTCGGAGAATGGCTTGATAGCATACGTTTCGTTCTTGGTAATGTTCTTTATCTGGTTTTTCTGTGTGTCAACTTCAATTTGATCCCCATCTGAGATCTTTTTGTACGTCTGCTCGTCTATTTCTATTGGAAGAAGAAATGCCCCATCTACTGCGTTTCGATAAAAGATCCTTGCAAACGAGATTGCCAGAACGCCCTTTATTCCGCAGTGGCTAAGCGCTATAGGCGCATGTTCCCTGCTAGAGCCGCACCCAAAGTTTTTTCCAGCCACAATGTAATCACCGGGCTTTACCTTCGAGTGGAATGTCGGGTCAATTCCCTCCATTGCGTGTTTTGCTATCTCATCATAGTCATGAAGCTTCAGATATTGTCCTGGAAGTATGACGTCCGTGTCTATATTGTCACGCTCGTATTTGATTACCTTGCCTGTCATCTCAGATCACGTGGGTCCGTTATCTTTCCTGTAACTGCAGACGCTGCTGCAACAAGAGGCGATGCAAGGTAGGTTTTTGATTCTACATGCCCCATTCGTCCTGGAAAGTTTCTGTTGGTTGTACTAATGCATACTTCGTCCTTTGCAAGGACGCCCATGTGCGCACCGCAGCAGGCACCGCATGTTGGCGGTCCCACAGTGACGCCGGCGTCAAGAAATATTTTGATCAGTCCATTTTCCATTGCTCTCTTGTAAATTGAGATCGCCGCAGGTAGCACTTCCGTTCTTATTTTGACCTTTCTTCCTTTCAATATCCTTGCGGCAGCCTCAAGGTCTTCATATTTTGCCCCGGTGCATGATCCAATATACGATTTGTCAAGCTCCACCCCCGCCACGTCGCGTACGACCGCAATATTTTCAGGCGAATATGGTTTTGCCACAAGGGGCTCAAGTTCTGATGCTTCGTATTCATACACCTTGGCATACTCTGCATCCTCATCACCATACACTGGAGAGTATTTTGTTGCACCTCGCTGTGCAAGATATTCAAACACTTTTTGATCAGGCTCGATGATTCCATTTTTTGCTCCCGCTTCTGTAGTCATGTTACACAAAGTGAGCCTTGATTCTACTGACATCTCAGAGATGCCAGTTCCTCCAAACTGCATGGTCTCGTATGCCGCGCCGTCTGTGCCTATGTCACCTATTATTTTGAGTATGAAGTCTTTTGCCATGACGTTATCAGAAAGTCTTCCATTTAGCTTAAAGTATAGAGTCTGCGGCACCTTGAACCATATCTTGCCGTTTAGAAGCACGTAGGCCACATCAGTGTGTCCTAGTCCGCAGGCAAAAGCACCAAGCGCACCAGTGGTGTTCGTATGAGAGTCTCCGCCAACATACACCTCGCCTGGAAGCACCATTGCTTCCTCGTGGGACAGTGTATGACATATTCCGTATTGCCCCATTCCGTATTTGAAGTGTTTTTCAATCCCATATTGCTTGGTAAACTTGGTTAGCTTGACGATATTTTCGGCCGATATCTTTTCAGCAGATGGGACAAAGTGATCCTCTGCGACCCAAATTTTCGAAGAATCCCAGAGCTTCTCAACTGGAATGCCCTCCTTTTTGAGCTTCTCAAATACCTTTATCACTCCTGGGCCGGACACGTCGTGAATCATCGCCTTGTCCACGTTTGCAAACACAATGTCGTCTGGAGCCACTCGAGACTTTGATGACGCTCGTGCGAGTATCTTCTCTGTAATGTTCACAGAGCACACATCTTTGAATTCGGATTAAAAGCTTTGGAGACAATTAAAAGTACGATGTCCACAGTCATGTCATGCTAAGTGTCATCCCGGTAAAGGCATCAAGAAAGGACGGGCCGTTTGACCTATACCATGATGTAATTGACCTGCTCAAAGACAAGATTGTAGACGGCGATATTATTGTAATATCGAGCAAATACGTTGCCAACTCTCAGGGCCGCATCCTGAATCTAGCAGACACCGTACCGTCAGCGGATGCTGAAAGTCTATCTCGCAAGTACAAGATGGCTTCCAAGTTTGCAGAAATAATTCTACGTGAATCAGATATGATATTTGGTGGAGTATCAGGTTTCATTCTGGCATCATATGACGGAGTGCTTGCGCCAAATGCTGGCATTGACAAGTCGAACGTCAAGAGCGGCAAGGTGATTTTGTATCCGGATGAATCATACAAGGTAGCAGAGAACCTTAAAAGAAGACTTTACTTGGAGATGGGAATTCATACAGGCATCATCATAGTTGACAGTAGGCTGATGCCAGCAAGGTCGGGGACAACTGGAATTGCGATTGCTTGCGCTGGCTTTGAACCGGTGCAGGACATGCGCGGCCAGATAGACCTTGACGGAAATCCCCTCAAGGTAACCCTGAAGGCAACTGCAGACAATCTGGCATCGATTGCAAATCACAGGATGGGCGAAGGTGCAGAATCAACTCCAATTGCAATAGTAAGAGACTCCGGTGCAAGCCTAACTGATAGGAGAATAAGCCCAGAAGAGATGATTGTTCCCTCGGAGATGTGTGTGTACGTGCGAGGGTTCCAGAGCAGCTCGTAGATTCTCATCACGTAATTGCTTTAAATAACAGATTTTAAGAAATGACAGCGTTGGTTCAGGAATATCTTACAAAGTATCCAAAAACGATATCCTTGGAAAACGGTCAGAGGCAGACAGTCGATATTGATGAGAAGGGAGTAGAACAACTCACGGTGATTGTCAAAAAAAGCGCCGAAGAAATTCTAAGGATACTTGCCATAGAGGGCTTTACCAAGGTCAAGTTCGAGCACAAACAGGAGCGCCAGATAGGGGATGGCCTCTCATTGAAGCTCAAAAAACCCTGGGAAATGCATCTGAGGATGTTTGATATCAAAAAAGGATTTGTCGCAATACAAGCAGAAGTTGAGGTCTCAAGAGATTATCTGCAGCATCTTTTCTGCCAGAGAACACCAGTAATTTACGAGGTAGAGAGCCTTTTGAGAAAACACCAAATAGAATACAGTGTCTGGAGCGACAAGGTCAAAAACTACGTCCATACAGTGTTTGACAACTACAAGATAAAGCTGACAACTCCGAGCATACCGGTTTTTGCCTGGAAACCCATGATTTTTGTCATCGGTACGGTGGGCCTGTTTTACCTGTGGAAATACCTGAACACGATCTGATTTTGGCTTGAAACTTTAATTATAATTTTCAAGGCAAAAAGACATTGAGTGGTGAATTTCTAGAAGCATCCATGCAATATTTTGGAATCTCGCCCTGGGAGAGCGAGGTAATCTATGAGATATTCGGTGAGCGTTTCAGGGTACAGCAGCACGAGCTTGCAGAACCTGAACCAGGATTTGTCAGCACTCTATACATTTCAGTGCCACTAGAGTTTAACGAAGAATTCTTCAAATGGTTTGAGCATCGAAGATGGGACAAGGTAAAGGCGATCTTCAAGGAGATGAAGAGGCGTCGCGGTAGGGGAAACGCACTTAAAATTGAAATTAGTTTTAATGGCATTCCCGTCATCGGGTTTGTTCTTGATGTGGATGATCGCAGTTGGTTTGATAATGCTCTTGAGAAGCTTGACTTTGTAAGTGAGCTTCTGCCGTTCCAGCTCAGCTCGGTTAACATACCACATCAGGTATCAAAAGTCATCTACATTTTCGATGTCGAGACAAGAAAATGGAAGCTTCACACATTATTTGCAAGCGAGAAAAAATTCAACCTTGTAAACAACGTCTGGAAGCCTGTCATTTGATGTCTTTTTCAAGTGGTTCTAGAAGTGAGTGTAGCTCGCGATATTTAGTTTCCAAAAAATCCAATGACTCTATGAGTTTTTTTGATTTGCCGTACTTGAAGCGTATGAGCTCGCGGTGGTGCCAATAGTTGCTCCCTCCTTCAAGTGACAAGGTGGTAAAATAATCAGGCCCCTTTACGCTGTCAGGTATTTTGATGCTGTAAGGAAACAGGAATTCGGCGATGAACCACTCATCGCCGTCAGGATAGTCAGCTCCCGTCTCAATATCAAAAAATATGTGCAGCAGATTTGACTGCATCAGGCCATCGTCAGGTATGGTTGGATGCTTTATGTTAGATTTGCTAAAGTCCAGATTGAGGAGGTTTGGCTCAAAATAGCCTTTGATTATAGATTTTCTAAATATCTTGTTTGCTTCAGTCAAATTCAATTATAGTTTACACCTTGTAGGTCGAGGTTAAATTAATTTTCCATAAGCATTTGTGGGTAAATCATTTTTTGAGGCTCGCGTTCCACAACGAGATCATTTTGGCGTACATATCGAGGCATTGGCGCACATAGATATTGCCAGATTTCATGGCCTCGATTGCCACATCAGCACGATATTTTTGATATTCGGCATATGCGTCCATCGACTTTATTACATATTCTGTGAGATTTTCGTACAGTTTGGCATACGCATCGATTGCATTCTTGTCTATTCCAAGCTTGTCAAAATACTGTTTTTGCCACATATAACAAGTGCCATAAATGTTATCGATGGAATGCAGGAATTCTGCATGGACCTGTGTATAGGCCTGGATGTAAAGCGGAGTCTGGAACTCTGCCTTTGTTATTATTTTGTGTACACTGTCCTTCCAGATATCGCATATTGATAGATATTCTGACTTTGCATCGGTTTGTGTGTTTTCCGTCACCAGATCACCTCATATTGAAAGCGAGTCCAATATGGGAGAAATGTCCGTAGTAGGCCTGCCGTTTGCAGATATTGTCTGTATTGCAGGATAGTTTTCAAGATAGTTTGGAATTTTGTCCATGATTCTCTTATCATACTGGCTTATCACCTCGTTTTTGTAGAATATTCCGGTCGGAATCTTTGTGTCCCATTCTAGCGATTTTATTAGTGCCTGTGCGAGTTTTTCGTTAAGCTCGGTTTCAGAGCCATAGTGGACCACCGGATCATAGCCGGTATCCTCAAGGTGATACGTTCGCGGTTGTGGTTTTTTTGTCACCTCATCGACTCTGTCCATTCCGGCATACCAGTCCCTTGTGTTAATATCATTATATGTAGGGCATGGCTGCAGCACGTCAAGGAATGCAAGCCCCTTGTGTTGCACTGCAGCAACTATCAGATCCTTTAGGTGTCGCACGTCGTACGCATATCCTCTTGCAACAAAAGTAAACCCGCTGGCTATTGCAAGGCCTATAGGATTTACGTTATAGTTTGTGTTTGGTGCTGGGAGTGATTTTGTTTTTTCGCCAAGCTTAAGTGTAGGCGACGCTTGGCCTTTTGTTAACCCGTATACTCCGTTGTTGAATATGATGTATGTCATGTCAAGATTTCTACGCCCTGCTGCCACAAAGTGTCCTGCCCCAATTCCCAATCCGTCTCCGTCTCCTCCCACCGCTATTATTTCCATGTCAGGATTTGCAAGCTTGGCGCCCTGTGCAAATGTTAGGACCCTTCCATGCAGCGTGTGCACACCATAGACGTTGATAAAATGCGATGTTTTCCCAGAGCAGCCGATTCCTGAGAATATTGCAGCCTTGTGACGTGGAATCTGCATTTCTGAGAGCGACATTTGTATTGCATTTACAATGCCAAAATCTCCGCAGTTATGCAAAATGGCATTCTCGCTTACATACGAGTTAACATCGTCTACCTCTAGATTATAGACAGGTCCGTCATAGTCAAAACTCTCGATTTTTCTGACAGGGATAAGCATGTAATCAGGTGTGATGATGGAAGAAGTGGGCTTGCCAGTATGCAGTTTTTGTTCGAGTTTTTCATCGATTATCTTACATAATATTGCAAAATCACGGTCATTGACAACCTGAATCGAATAAGATTCTTTATGAATGCCATATTTTTTGTTGACAGAGATAGTAGGCACCACTCCTTGCCGCAACAATAATGTTTTGAGTTGTTCGGAAAGGATTTTTGATACAGTCTTGAAGTTGCCTCGAAGCTGCTTTGTGCTTATCCAACCATCTCCGCGCCACATACCCTTTATCAGGCTCTTCTGCTTTTCTGCTGGAAGCAGCATTGCAAAATGGGGGATTTTTTTATCAAGTGCCTTCTGGCCGAACCATTCAAGAAAGACCCTTCCTAACGGTGCACAGTGGAATGCTATTGTGGTTGCGTTTCGTTTTGTTTTTCTTGTTCCTCTCAGTCCAAAAACCTGCAGCATTGTATTTTCTACATCATTTAGAAATTCCAGCTCTCTTGAATTAAAGGTGAAACATACAGATCTGCCATGCACGTATCCTTCTGCAATATAGTAACCAAACATTCTTAAAACATCATCATTTAGCGGAATTTTATCTGAAAGTTTGCTGAGCGTGTCTTTTAGTTTGTAGTCAACCTGGATGTATTCTCTATCTAATTCTTCCTTTTGTATTGGGTAAACAAGATAGTCTTTTTCTTTTATTTGGTCAGCCCTAGTCCATATCGCGTCAAAGTTTTTGTTGTGCAGTTTTGGATGCTCACGTCTTACAATCAGCACTGGATGCTCGTCGGTAAGATACGTAGGGCCAAAAAACTTTGTCATTATCTTGAACACCTTGCCACGATGAATGTGTGCCATTACCTCGCTAACCTTGTGGTAGAATCCGTCCCTTCCTAGCACTCTCTCGCCCACGCTGACTTGCTGGATTTGCTTTACTGACGGATTGCAGTGTATCATGGTGTCAGGAAGCACACAGCCAGGGCACCAGTCGTTGTGCACGTCAGTCTTGTAATCGCCCAGATTAAGCTCCATGTGTGAGTACCTGCCTTTCTTGCGCCTTCTTTTCTATTATGTTTTTTAGTGAATCGTATATCTCAGTTGAGGTCATGGCCCGTCCAGTATATTTTAGGATGTAATAGTCTGGTCCCCTCTCAAGATTCTGCTTTAGCACCTGGCCTAGCTGGCCTGTCTGGTTTGCCTCTATGTCAATTATCGTCTTGACGTCTTTGAGCAGGAATTTCATGTATTGGACCGGGAATGGGTGTATCAGCTTTATCTGAATGAATCCTATCTTGATGTTCTCCTTTTGTAGCATTTCAAGTGCGTCCAGAATCGGCCCCTTTGGTGAGCCCCAGCTTACTATACATGTCTCCGCGGTTCCAAACGAGACTGCCTGCTCCTCATCAGGCACAGTCTTTAGAATGTGTGAGAGCTTTGCAAGACGCTTGTCCATCATCTGAACTCTCAATACTGGATCCTCCGTGATGTGTCCTTTCTCGTCGCTTTCATCGCCAGTGTTCCAGAATATTCCGTTCTCAAGGCCCAGTTTGGATCTTGGGGAGATGTTATCGTCGGTAAGCTCGAATCTTCTGTAATCTCCATTGTCTATTTTTTCCAATAGCTTGCCGCGGTTTATGGTGATCTTGTTTGTATCAAATTTTTTGCATGTAAGAACGGAGCTTGCAAGGAATTTGTCCATCATGTGTATTACCGGAAGCTGGTACATGTCAGCATAGTTAAAGCACCGTGCAGTATCGTAAAAGCTCTCCTCAACATCGCCTGACGCATAAACAATTCTTGGAAATTCGCCGTGCCCTGCGTTGATTGCAAACAGCAGATCATCCTGCCCGTGCCTTGTAGGAAGTCCTGTAGATGGTCCACTTCTTTGGTATAAAGTGATAACTATCGGCACCTCATTGATTCCTGCCCATCCAAGGGCTTCTGCCATAAGAGAAAACCCAGGACCTGATGTACTAGTAGAGGATCTTGTTCCAGTCAATGCGCTGCCTATCATCATGCCCATAGCTGATATCTCATCCTCAGTTTGGATTACAAGTGTGGAGCCGGGCCTGTTGTCCTTGACCTCCAGTATTTCGTTTGACTCGAGGAATACGCTCTCATCTGACGCAGGCGTTATGGGGTAGTATGATTGGAACCGGCAGCCGCATGCCATCTTGCCGAGTGCAGTTCCTTGATATCCCTGCACCAAAATCATGTCACTTTGCTTTTGTACAGGCTTGAGCAGTTGTGCACAGTCTGTAAACTTGACAGATGCATAATTGTAAGCATACGTTGCGGCGCTCTTGTTGATGTCAGCTATTGCTTTCTTTTTTGCAAATATCATATCAATTGATTCCAGAATTGTCTGCGGTGGCATCTTTAGTAATCCCAGTGAAAATGAGACTGCAAGTACGTTGTACATTCTCACCATTCCCTTCAGTCGTGGGTTGTTCATTTCATCTGCAAGGTTTGCAAGTATTGTCTTAAATGAAACCGTGTAAATCTTCACGCCCTTGTCCTTTGCAATTTCAAGCAGTTCTGAGACGATCGGCTTTTTGTTGTTGAGTTCAAGCTGTTTTAGCAGTCTTGCCTTATACGGTGCATCTATGGTATGTACCTCGTCTATCTTTACTTGGGCAATATCAGAATCGTATATTATCGCGCCGTCCTTTGCAATTTCATCATAGTGTCTAAATATCGTCTCTGCATCGAATGCGACCATAACCGAAACATCATTTACACTTGATCTTACTTCCCTGTCCGAGACCCGGACCACAAAGTAGCTGTGCTCACCTTTTATGTTAGAATAGTATTCTCTTTTTCCAAAGATGTTATACCCCATAGCTGCGCATGCCCGAGAAAATATGTTGGCTGCAGATTCCACGCCGCTTCCCTGAGGGCCGCCAATCAACCAGCTGATGTCCGTGCTCACCTTGTTTCTACACCTTGTTTGTTATTAAGAATATTCTATTTTATCCGCCCGTTGCTGCCTCAAACAATGCACATTCGCACTTGTCGCGTTCGCCGCAATATGGGCATACACAGACACACTTTTCTATTGCGTTGCCACATTCAACACACAGCGCAAACTCTTCTTCGTCTTTCAACTGCTGTCACATCTGTACAGACAACAAATCATATAAAGATTTGATAAAATACTTGCATAAAGTGAAAGCTAAACCAAAAGTTCTACTCACACGAAAACTGCATGACTTTGCAATCAAAGAGATTCAAAAAAAATATCGCCTTGAGATACATTCAGGAAAAATACCAATGCCAAAAAATCTGCTCCAACGCAAGATTGCGGATGCGGTAGGCCTAGTATGCTTTCCTTATGACAGAATAGACAGGGATGTTTTTGATGCAGCAAGGAATCTCAGAGTAATCAGCACGTACAGCGTTGGATATGACCACATAGACTTGCAGGCTGCAAAAGAACGCAAGATTGCGATCGGTTACACCCCAGATGTTCTCACAGATGCGACTGCGGATCTTACGGTTGCACTAATGCTTGATGTAATGCGCCGCGTAACTGAAGGGGACAGGTTGATTCGTGCAGGAAGATGGCGCACCATATTTGGTGCGCATGATTATGTCGGCGTCGATCTTTGTGGAAAAACGCTTGGGATACTTGGTATGGGTAGGATAGGTAGGGCGGTAGCAAAAAGAGTCAAGCCATTTGGAATGAATGTGATCTATCACAGCAGGACGCCACTTTCCAAAAGTGCCGAGAAGAGAAACGGTGCAAAATACGTCAGCATGAGCAGGCTTGTTGCAGAAAGTGATGTGCTTTCCGTGCATGTGCCATATAGTCATCAAACTCATCACCTCATAAACAAAGTTACTTTTGCAAAAATGAAAAGCAGTTCATTTCTGATAAACACGGCACGCGGTAAAATAGTAAACGAATACGATCTTCTCACCGCACTAAAATCGAAAAGGATTGCTGGGGCTGCATTGGATGTTTTTGAATGCGAGCCGATTGGAGTTAAAAACAATCTCACAAAAATGCAGAATATAGTTCTTGCACCCCATATAGGAAGTTCAACCGAAGAGACACGCGCCAAGATGGCACAGCTAACAGTACTCAATCTCGTTCGCGGTCTTGAAGGAAAAAAGATGGTTTACTCTGTCGTGTAATCACTCTATGTTTATCAGATCATCAGGATGTGCCTTGATGCAATCTGTACCGACTGCCTTTAGCGCTGTAAAGTTGATCTGCCCTTGAGGAAGCTTGCCCTCCTCCTGCAACACTTGCATCTTATCTGAGAACACATTCTTGTGATTCTCACATGTTACACCAATCATGTATTCCCCGTCCTTTGAGAGAATCGACATGACAAATTCAGGTGGGTTGACGCATGGTCTTCCCCCTTCCCTAATCGAGCATCTGTCAGGCAACATCACTTTTTGAGAACAGGCAAACAATATGAATTTTGATTACGGCATATTCTCAATTATCTTAGAGTAATCCCACATAGTATTTTTAGATGTGATCTTTATCAATCCTTTTTGTTGCATCCTATCTACAAGTGATGCCGCATATGCAGGAGCGCCAGTAGCTCCTGGCGAATTGTAATTTATAATGTGTAACGAGTTTTCAGATTCAAGCTCTAGGATTTCCGATACAAATTTGCCGTCATTTGCAACTATTGGGCTGCGTATTCCAGCAGTTCCCTTTTTTGTAAAATGTGACGGGCTTATTGCAGGGATGAATTCTTTTACTCTGTTTACCATCGCACTCTTGGAAAGGGAGCTCCTCCATTCCTTTGACACAAGTGAGAGAAACTCTTGGTTTACAAGTAATTTTGCGGCATTTCCACTCAAGATCTCCTTTAGTTTTGAGAGAGTTTTTGGCACACTTCCAATGTAGCCAGAGTAGGCTTCCGCATCAGATACAGGTACAGCATTAGGACCGATCTCGGTTTGCCCATTGGCCTTTTTTATCCAATGTGGATCAAGAAAAGGAAAGTTTGGGAATTTTGCCACAGAATAGACGTTGGTATTTACAAGATTTGCGTGTTGCTTGTCTGCCACCCAATACTCACCTCGAAAGTGCAATGCGGTATAGCTTATGCCAAGTCCGATCTTTTTTGCAATATCAAGTGAATGCCCACCAGCACAATTTATCATAAAATCGCATTCTATGTTTGATTGGTCACTAAGCGATATCACTACATTGTCTGCGGATGCAGTTATCTTTGTTGCTGCCTTTCCGAATACGAATTTGGTTCCAGCATCTTCTGATATCTTGCATAATTCGTATGTAAGTGCACCAAAGTCAGTGGAAACGTCCCGGGTGCAATACAATCCTGAATGACATTTTACATTAGGTTCCATTGTAGAGACTCCGCTTGCGTCAAGCAGTTTTAACTCACTGTCTGGAATGCCGTTTTGCTGTCCCCATCGTACGTATTTTTCAAGTGATTTGTGTTGTGCCTCATCAAGTGCCACTTCTAGTGTGCCACATTCGTTCCACGGAATGTTTCCGTTGGATGCAAGCTTTTTCCACATGCTATGCGATATCAACGATGCTGCGGCGATCTTTTTCTTTTTTTGCGGATCAAGATAGAACGGCGAATGCACTACACCGGTGTTTCTACCGCTTGCATGTGCAGCTACAGATATTTCTTTTTCTAGTACACATACTCTTACGTCAGAAAGTGCTGAAAGCCAGTAAGATATTGCAGTACCTAGTATTCCCCCTCCAATAATTGCAATGTTGAACTTGGCCAACAGTTATTCTTGATGGCAGAACCATTAATGGCTTGTGAATACAACATGATGATAATGCAATATACAAAAATTCGCAAATCATAGAAGATAGACTCTTCAATTACTTGTTTTGAGTATACAGCATGGGATTTGAACTTGATGAGTTAAAAGCCCAACAAGCTTTTTTAGATTTTCAAAAATTTATGTCCAAACCCTGAAAAAATCAAGGCGCCGGGAGAGAGATTTGTTAATTCAGTTTGATGCCGCCTCTCATGGGTGTAAAACTACTAAAGCTTATTTGTAGATCCTTTTTCGAAGATCTACTTGAATTACAAAAACAACCAAATTGTTTTGTTGCAAGTCTAAAATCACTCGATAACTCCCGACGCGCAATATAAAAAAAGGTGAACCACTCAACCTAGTTGCTACCCTAAACGGATCATTGGCACAGTCCAGAACACAATCATAGATTCTTTGTGCGTCTTTTTTGTCGATTTTTTCTAACTGTTTTACCGATTTCTCAGACCATACTACCTGCCATTCCATCTTACTTTAGTCCCAGCTTCTTTTTTACTTGGGCTGAGCTATAGACACGGCCTGCCTTTATGTCCGCTATTCCTTCCTCGATGTTTTTGATTACTGCAGGACTTAGCACATCATCATCTTGGGCTATTTTTATGAGTCTAGCAAGCACGTCGTTGTAGGTCTCACGAGGATGATTTTTGAGCTTGTCAAGACGTGCCTTGATCTCTTTTTCAACTTGTATACTCGTATGCATTATAATGTACTATAGCTTACTATAATATAAAAAGATGCCCAGCACTACCAGTTTCGTTGATTTTAAGAAAAATCAAGGCGCCGGGAGAGAGATTTGAACTCTCGAACCCTTGCGAGTACGCGCTTTATGGTTTTTGTAAATTCCAGGCGCGCGCCCTACCAGGCTAGGCGACCCCGGCATATGTCTTGCGACATGATTCATCCAAAATTTGATTATATAATAGTGATTTTCCACTGCAGAGATTATGCCTTGATGAATTTTTCAAGCTCTGCTTTTGCTTGCGGATCGCTCATCTGTTTTGGCGGATGCTTCATTAGGTATGCACATGCAGGTATTACCGGGCCACCAATCTTTCTTTCCAGCGCAATTTTTGCAAGACGGGCAGCGTCAATTACTATTCCTGCAGAGTTTGCCTTGTCATCGACCTCAAGTCGCACTTCCATATTGTACGGGATGTTTGCCCATTGTCTTCCCTCTATTCTCATGAACATCAGTTTTGTGTTGCCTAGGAACGGGATAAAATCGGACGGTCCGACATAGATTTGGTCATCTGCAAGTCTCTGAGAAAGTTGGCTCTGTACGCTTTCAGTTTTTGAAATCCTCTTGCTAACTAGCCTCTCTTGCTCTTTCATGTTGAGAAAGTCGGTGTTTCCACCAACGTTAATCTGATATGTTTTCTCGATTTTCGTTCCACGATCATCGCAAAGCTTTGCCAGAGTCCTATGAACTATGGTTGCGCCAACCTGGCCTTTTATGTCATCGCCTATTACTGGAATCTTTTTTTGTGCAAATTTATCTCCCCATTTTTTATTTGATGCAATAAAAGATGGAATGCAATTTACAAACGCAGTGTTTGTGTCAAGGCATATCTGTGCCCAAAACTGCGTTGCTTTCTCAGATCCTACTGGAAGATACGATACTATTATTTCAGCGCCGGTCTTGTCTATTGTCTTTTTTATTTCACGCGCAAGTTGCTCTGAGCTCTTTTTGCTTTTGAGTGGTTTGACTCTGTTCTCGACCCAGATTCCCACACCGTCAAGCGCTGGGCTTTCATATACTAGCGATTTTGTCTTTGGCATTTTGTTTTTTGGGATCCAATCCACCATGTTTGGGTATTCATATATGGCCTCGTTGATTGTCTTGCCTACCTTGTTTATTCCCACGTCGAATCCTGCCACAAAATCCAAGTCATGAATAGAGTAATTGCCGATTTTCTCGTGCATTATACCAATTACCTTTTGCTTTGGATTCTGCCTATAGTATTCTATTCCTTGAATAAGTCCAGAAAAGCAGTTACCTATACCGACAAGTCCTACCTTGATTTTTGCCAACCTAACTTCACATTTGGCAGACTCGTTTTAAATTTTTCCTACTTGAGTATGTTAATTGTCAGACGATCAGTGAGCTTTTGTTTGTCTTCACCATATACTAGTACATCAACCACGTACCTGCCTTCAAGTACTTGAGAGCCATCACTTTTTCGCTGATTCCAATCAAAAAAGCGTTCTTGTTTTTGTTCCAGTATCAGAGGGCTAAGATACTCAGAGTAAAACACAGTTCCATCCAATGCTCTTATTTGTATTGTAGGAAGATCCTTTGCAATCTCAATCTTTTCCGTTCCAGAATTGATTATGGTTATTCTTACAGTCTCGCCTAGTTTGTAGTCAGGTTTTTCCACCATTACTGAAACAGATGGTCCCTCCACGAACTCCAGTTCGTACTGCTCTGATGCAATTTTGATAAAATATGCACCTAGTACACCGGATGCCAACATGCCAGAAACTACCGCAATTACAAGTCCTTTTGGAAGCATTTTATTGGTCTTTCTGTTTTGGTTTTGTTCGCCAGTTTTTTGGATATGTGTTAGGTGCCATGATTATCCTTTTTGTCACGAATGCGTAACCTTTTGTTGCGTCCTTGATTTCAGCCTCCGACATTAGGGATTCTGCCAGTGCAACAACTTCTCCCTTCTGAGTATAGATTCCAACAAGGTCTCCTTTTGATAGGTTTGGTGATATCTGCAGTATTCCTGGAATTGCAAGCTGCGCTCCATGGCATAGAGCATCCACTGCCGAATCGCGTATTACTACAGACTTTATTTCAGTCAAAGCATATTCTATTGGAAGAATCATCTTACGAAGCTTGGAATCATCTCCTTTTTCCTTCCATTCTGCGTATGCGTCGGCCAACTCATGCAGTGTGATCAGCTTTTGGCTTTCATTAAACTGGTAGACTCGTGAGCGCCTAAGCTCTATCATAGTGGCACCAGGTCCTAGTATCTCACCTATATCGTAGAATAGTTTTCTGATGTATGTTCCTGCCTCGCATAACACCCGCAAGAGCAAGAGTCTCTCTTTTTGTTCAACAACCTCAAGCTCGTAAATGTGTCTTGTTCTTGTCTGTCGTAAAACTGACGAACGTTGCGGAGGCTTTTGAAATATCTCACCTTTGAATTGGTTCAGCACTCCATACAGTTTTTCCTTGCTGGGAAGGGAGTGAAGCCTTCCAAGACCATAGTATTCTTTTGGTCCAAGCAGGAGTACTCCAAGCGCCTTTGTCGCCTCACCAAGTCCCAGAGGAAGCACTCCTGAGACCTGCGGATCAAGGGTTCCACTGTGGCCGATTTTTGGAATCTTTAGTATTCGTTTTGCCCACGCCACAGTCTCATGACTTGTGGGTCCTGGTGGCTTGTCAAGCAGTATCAGACCATAGTTTAGGAGATCCTCGACTGTTCTTTTGTCATAGTACACCCCATGGTTTTCATCGATCAGATCCTGATCAATTACCACGAGATTTTGCAGTTGCGGCAGCGTCAAAGCAGAGCCCTTGCCTTTTGAATTGCCATGTTAAGCACGGTCTTTGCATCCAGTCCATCCGTGTCTATCACTATATCAAATACCGACAAGTCGTCTCCAAAGTCAAATCCGTATAGTTTTTTGTAGAGCATTTTGTTCTCATCATATCTTTTTTTTACAATCTCAAATGCCTCAGAATGAGACATGTTATCACGTGTCTGCATCCGTTCCGCACTTATCTTCCTTGATCCTCCAAGCCAGATCTTGATACCACCTTTAACAAGCCATGGAAGTGTGTAGCTTGTAATGACTACGTTGCCCTTTAGGAATATTTCTTTTAGCCTCTCATCGACTTTTCTGTCAAATTCATAGTTGTCTTTTCTCTGGTCAAGAAACTTCATCCCGTCTTTTGTGTCCCACCAATCGTCTCTTTCCGTTTTAAATCCCTGTTCCTTTGCCAGTTCCTTGAGCACGTCGCCGCCACTGAGGCTCTGCATTCCAAATTCTTTGGCAAGGCCTTTTGATACAGTAGTCTTGCCGATGGCTGGTGGGCCTGAAACTATAATTGATTTTGGCAATTCAGGTTAGATCCATCGATGTCTTGGTCAGCTTCATAATGATGCCGCTAAGCGCAATCGAGGACAAAAAGTACCAAGCCCAAAAATAGACCTCGTTTACATGTTGGCATATCTGTCCGTCAACTTTTTCGGCAGTGCATGTAAGCTCAAAGTAGTTTCCAGGGATTACATTGAGTGGGATTGGAGATACTGCAACTGTGTACGAGAATAACGGTGGTAGTACAAAATAGAAGATCAAAATCAGTGGAACGAAGGTAATCATCATAGGCCTCATGTTCATCTGCATCATTTCCTGATTGAGTTTTGTCATATAGGCGGATTTTTTGTTAAGCTCTGCCTGTTTTTCCATGTCCTTTGCCCTAAACGCAGCCATACGCTCCTTCTGCCAAGCTCGGGTTTCCTTCATTATTCTTTTGAGTTTCTCTTGGTCTACCAGCTTGCGTCTGACCACTGCATTAAACAGGTTCAACAACACTGCAAATCCAACTATTCCAAACATGGAAGGTACCATACCTTTTACTATCGGGTCTGCGCTTCCCAGCGGACCTTTATGTATCCCAAAAAAATCACCCTGCAACAAGAGTGATTCCAAAAAATGCAATATTATTACCGGTTCCATTTCAAAGACCTATTGCGTTTATTACCTCATTAGCTGCTTCTTCAACCTTTCCCTCTGAGTTCAGTACTGATTTCATTGGAGAGCCTGTCAGTACAGCGCAGCTAGACAGCATGGCGTCCTGAACAGCAAGTTCTTTTTTTATATTCTCAATAGATATAATGTCCCGGTGTCTTGTCGAGTCCTTCATCCTTCTATTGTAGATCTCTTCGGGCCTTGCAGACACGGTTATTAGATTTTCAGGCTTCAGTTCCCCGAGCACGTGATATGGAAGACCGGGGTAGAATCCTTCTTTTGTAGATATGAATGCATGCGTGTCGATGATTACAACGTTATCGTTAAATCCAGATATTGTTTTTGCTGCCATCATTTGTAGTTCCTTTTGTTTTTCCACTGGAAGTTTTCTTAGTTCGTCACGATCTTTGATGCCCATTCTTTTTGCCTCTTCGAACATTATTGTACCGAAGCTGTGAACACTCACGCTTTTTTTCTTGGAGTTGAGTATCTCTACTATCTTTGCCACCAGCGTAGTCTTGCCTACGCCGGCAATCCCAACTATGACGACTTTTTTACTTTCTACCAAGTAACGCACCAAGGCGGGGCATGACAACTTCGACCTGTTCTCGAATCAGTTGTTGGTAATAATTTATCAGAATATCGACCATGAGCAATATTCCAATTCCACTTCCGAATACGCCAAGCACGTCTGAGACACCGGCCAATGCGCCTAGTATCATAGATCCAATTATCGTAACTGATGGAATGTACTTGTTGAGTAATGCTTCGACCGGCTGGTTCGACTTTCTAAATCCTGGAATTTGCACATCTGCATCAAGCAGGTTCTTTGCTGCGCTCTTTGGAGACAGACCGCCAAGCTCTACCCATAACCTTCCAAATACAACAACTATTCCGATCATAAAAAGAACGTATACTACTGCCCTTGTAGGATCAAGTACGGCTAGATCCAGTCCTCTTGGAGGCGTGATGTAGTAGATTATGCCGCCTATCGGCGTTGACGGACTTGTAAGATCAAACTGGCCTATTATGTTAAACAAAATGTTATCGTTGCGCGGATTAAAGTTGGCCCACATCATCTGGCCTATGAACACTGCGTTTGCAGTAAGTGCAGACGCCAGAATTACTGGGATGTTTGAGACGTACATTAGCTTGATTGGATACGTGGCGGCAAATCCCCTATACTTTGTAGATACAATAGGTATTTCGACTTTGATTGATTGAGTATACACTAGAATAAGCAGAATTCCCGCAGTAATGCATAAACCAAATATGCTAGGCAGCTGGTTTGCCCTAAAGAATATCTCAGATATGTCACCCTGCATGAATGAGTGTGCTACAAATGGCACCACACCTATCGGCGTGCCATCTCCTGCGATTAGCGGACTGAATATGCTCCAGAGAATCTGCTGGGCAACTCCTGCCATGATGAAAAGACTGATTCCACTTCCAAGCCCCCATCCTTTCTGAATCAGCTCATCAAGGAACATGATTATGATGGACGCCGAGATCAGCTGTCCAATTATCACGTACAGTACGGTCGGGTTTGTTACTCCTGGTCCATATACTGCGGTAGCATACACTATTGATTCTACTATAATCACTATGTAAGTTACAAGTTTTGTTGCAGTCTGGAAGACTCCTCTTTCGTCAGGCTTTGTAAAGTCGAATTTGAGAATCTCAGAACCCTTCAAGAGTTGCATGAGTAATCCAGCCGTAACTATTGGTCCTATTCCAAGCTCTATTAGGGTTCCCTGCTGGGATGCAAAAATCACCCTTGCAAAGGCCAGAAAGTCAAATTCAGGAGCGGTTGCACCGAAAAGTGGTGTCTGGCCCATTACCTGATAGATAAGTAATGCAAGTCCGCACCAAAGCAGTCTTGTCTGCAAAGATAGTTTCTTTTTCGGTTTTGGTACTTGTACTAGATATGGTTCTACTTTTTCAACGACTTTTTTGACAAAGCCTGTCGCTGTGCCCTCACTCAACAGCTAACACCTCTCCCCCTGCCTTTTTGATCTTTTCTTCTGCAGAAGCGGTGTATCGCTGGACTTTGATGGAGTAGGCACCTTGTACTTGTCCTCCTCCTAGAAGTTTGTCATATCCTAAGCCGTCAAGATCTAATACCTTTTTGCTGCCTTCTTGTTTGCCGTGTTTGGCAAAGATGTCATCTAGGTCCCTAAGACTTGCCCATTTCTTTGTAACAATCGGGTGAGGTGGATGAGTGGAATCATGACCGAAGTGATCAGGGTTGTCCTTCAGTAATGTGCTGAAAAGGTGCTTGTGCAGTCCTGCTTTTCCAAGACCCCCTTTGTGGCCGCTTGCTCTGTGCTGTCCTATCTGACCCCAGCCATGCGTTCTGGACCCTCTGAATTTTCTTGTTTTTCGCAGTCTTGTTGCCATCTAGATCATGCTCCTTACAAGCTCTGCAAGTTCTTTATTTTGTCCCAAGATTCCGCCTTCCCCGTAAGTCTTTCTTGTACTTCGTTTGAATCCTTTTTTTGGTGGAGAGAGGGCAAACCAAGGTTTGATCGGTTTAATCCTATTCATAGATGTTTTTCCTTCAGTTATTGAAGAAGCAAGTTCGTCAATTGATTTGAAGCCTAGCTGCACTAGATCATCGTCTGTTATTTTTTTATATCCTGATTTTCTTGCTTTTTTGTTAAACAATTCTTTTGTAATATTCAGATCAGCTTCCTGCCATGAAACATAATGCTTTATTCTATTAAGCATGCCAAGTGTGTTATCTTTGGCAGGAACTATTGTAGCTCTGAATTTTTTGTCTAATTTGAGTAGTTCCAAAGTGTTGGTAGCCCAATGAGGGACATTGATTTGCCCGTGCATTCTGACTACAAGGTATGCTTTTGCCATTTCAATCAACCTTGGCTGAATGTCTGTCTGAGGCACTCTAAGACAGCCTTTGATGTTGAATTCATTGTAGCAGTTGAGCCTTTTGCCGTTGTCCAAGCATCCTTAAGTCCTGCAAGTTTGAGAAGATTTCTTATTTTTCCTCCTGCAACAAGTCCTAGGCCTCTTGGGGCAGGAACGATTTCAACGACCACGCTTCCTCCTTTTCCTCTCACCTTGAACGGCACAGAGTGGGATTGGTCGCATCTGCATTCCCAGCTGCCACAACCCAGCTTTACTGGACTTACGTTAAGATATGCGTTTGTAGTTGCTTTTTCGATTGCGACTCTCATTTGTTTTGATTTGCCTTGACCGATTCCAAGGTAGCCATTTTCATTTCCTGCAGCTACCATTGCCTTGAATTTGGTGCGCTGCCCGTTTGGTGTCATGGTCTGGACCATTCCAACATCAATTACTTCTGTTCTAAGATCTGGCAAAAGTTTTTTGATGATCCCTGCTTCTTGAATTCTAAGTCCATTAGCGTAAATTTCGTCCATTGACGTGATAACTCCAGCTGCGACTTTTTTGCCGAGTTCTGTTCTTGGAACCCATGGCTGTTCTTCTTCCCTTCGCGGTGCACGTTTTTCTCGTGGTGGTCTTTGCTGTGATGTTTGGCTCATACTTACTTGACCTCACCATCTATGGATGATTTTATTTTTGCAATATCGTTTTTGACTTTAAGATGCTCGCCAT
Organism: Candidatus Nitrosotenuis uzonensis; assembly: GCF_000723185.1. Taxonomy (NCBI): domain Archaea; kingdom Thermoproteati; phylum Nitrososphaerota; genus Candidatus Nitrosotenuis; species Candidatus Nitrosotenuis uzonensis. The sequence goes on along the minus strand of NZ_CBTY010000006.1, from coordinate 277,244 downwards.
TAATTCTGGCATCATTTGGAAGTGCTTCCTTGTCTGCAGGTACCTCAAGGCCGGCATCTATGATACCCCTTAATGCAGCTGCCATTCTCTGTGTGTATTTTCTTGTGCCACTATACAAGATCACGTCTTTGGCCCCTTTTGAGAGTGCCTTTTTTCCGGCATAATAGCCTGTCAGATATGCTGCAGGTACGTTCTTTCTTGAACCTTTCCAGCCTTTTGATATAAGGAATCTGGAGTGTGCAGATGCAATTACTTTATCGCCAGTAAATTCAGGCTTGTGGATTTGTACCAAGGTGTTTTCGTTTGAGATTTGTACGGTTACAAAATCACGCCTGCTCATTAGCATTAGCTTACGCTTCTTATAGTTAGTTTTTTCCTCACGTAAACGTCGGAGTATCGTCGAATATGCCATTGCGATATTGGACAAATCTCGAAACAGCTCTTATAAACGTTAGAAAGTAAGCAGTGCAAGCAGCGCTTTTTGAGTATGAAGGCGATTCTCAGCTTCATCCCATACAACAGATTGCGATCCGTCAATTACGGATGAGGTTACTTCTTGACCCCTTTTTGCAGGTAGGCAATGCATGAAAATGGCGTCTTTTTTGGCTCGCTCCATAAGTGACGAGTTTACTTGGTATTTCGGGTAGAATTTTTCAAGTCGACCAGGTTTGTCATGTATTGAAACAAATGTATCTGTAACTATGATGTCAGCGTCTTTTACTGCCATATTTGGATCCTGGAACAAATTAATTTCAGTGAGGTTACGGCATTCTTTTACCACTTGTAAATTCGGCTCAAATCCTTTTGGTGTTGCGATTGAAATCGAGATGCCCACACGCGAGCAGCCATATATCATAGAATTACAGACGTTATTCCCATCTCCAATCCATGCAAGTTTGAGTCCATTAAAGCGTCTTTTCTTTTCCTTAATTGTCATCAGATCTGCTAGGATCTGGCACGGGTGAAAAGAATTTGATAGGCCATTAATTACTGGAACGCTTGCAGACTCGGCAAGCGAGACTATTGTAGAGTGATCATAGACTCGTGCCATTATTATGTCAACATATCTTGAAAGTGTTTTAGCGGTGTCATCTATAGTTTCACCACGCGACAGTTGTAGATCTTGTGCAGACATATGTATTGCGTGACCTCCAAGCTGGAACATTCCAGTCTCAAAGCTGACTCTGGTTCGTGTGGAGGGTTTCTGGAATATCATGGCCAGTGTTTTATTTTTTAGAACTGGTTTTGTTATGCCTTTTTTTAGATCCTTTTTCATCTTTATTGCAAGTTCTAATATCTGTACGATTTGTTTTCTGTCAAGTTCACCAAGTGTTAAGAGATCTTTGGTTTTGATCATTTTTTCATCCATCCGAAAAATCCTTTCTTCTTTGGTTTTTCTTTCCTGTCTTCTTTAACTTTCTCCTGTTCAGTCTCATCATGTTCTTTTTTCTTCTGCTCTTCAGGTTTTGGACGTCCATCAGATATCCATTTTCGTATTCTACTAGCCATTAGGAATGCTTGTTCATCGTTTTCTGGTGGAGCTACATCATACAGGTCTGCAAATTTCGATATGTCATCGTCTTTGATGCCTTCGAACGGATCAGTGATTTTGTTTGGTTCTGGTTTTGGTTCTGGTTTTGGTTCTGGTTTTGGTTCTGGTTTTGGTTCTGGTTTTGGTTCTGGTTTTGGTTCTGGTTTTGGTTCTGGTTTTGGTTCTGGTTTTGGTTCTGGTTTTGGTTCTGGTTTTGGTTCTGGTTGTACCATACTCAAACCTTCTCCAAATACTGTTTCAAGAAACAGTTTCTTATCAAATGGTCTTATGTCAGCATATTCTTGACCCATGCCCACATAAATAACAGGTTTTGATGTTATCTTTACAACGGATAAAGCTGCTCCTCCCCTTGCATCCGCGTCACTTTTTGTCAGTATAGCACCATCAAATTCTGTATGTTGATAGAACTCTCTTGCTTGGTTTACAGTATCGTTTCCAGCAAGTGAATCACCTACAAAGATCTTCAAATCAGGCTTTACAACTTTAGTGATCTTCTCAATTTGGTCCATCAGGTTTCTACTAGTCTGCATCCTTCCCGCCGTGTCAATCAGAACACAATCAATTTTATGTGATTTTGCATGTAATACTGCATCTCTTGCTACTGCTGCAGGATCCGCACCATAGTTTTGAGCAATCACTTTAAGATTCAATCTGTTTGCATGCTCTGTAATCTGTTCTATTGCACCGGCCCTGAAAGTATCTGCTGCTGCAATCACTATTGAAAATTTATTTTCTTTTAAAAGATACGCAATCTTGGCAAGAGTGGTAGTCTTTCCAGTTCCGTTAATTCCGACAAACAAGATAACGCATGGTTCTCCAGCATTTTTTTTAGATTGAATCTTTTCAATTATATCAATAGTTCCTGCTGCGTCGAAAAGATCAGATATTATCTTGACAAGGCTATTTTTTACAAACCCTTCGATCTCTTTTTTGTCAACGGATGTTCCCACCAGTTGTTTTTTCAAATCAGATTTGATCGATTCAATAACTTCCGTAGCGACATCAGATTCCATTAACGCAATCTCAAGCTGAAATAGGATGTCATCAATATCACTTGCTTTTAGTTCCTTTTCTCCGAAGCTCTTAACAGCAGATGAGAATGCAGAACGTAATTTGTCAAACATTAATCTCGCCTATTGTTGTGACGGATTTGCAGATTGAATGAAATTATTCATTTCTTCTTTTAGTTGTTCGATTCTCATCATCGTTTCGTGTTTTTGAGTAGATGTATCATTGAGTGCCACTTGCAGTTCCTTTATTCTAGTTTCCAGATAGTTTATCGCAGACTCTGGGTCTTTTTCAACTGCAATTCCAGCTCCGATGTCTTGTATTACTTTGGAATTTCCAAAAATCGTGGCCTTGACATACGTGCCGAGCCCAACGGGCACAAGAGATTCAGATTCCTGATTCTGAATTGCTTTAATCGACTGTATGGATGCCATTGCTTCTCGAAGAAACGTAACTATTGCATGTTCTTTTTGTTCAAGATTTGCCGCAAAAGATTCCAAGACTTGCATCTGGTATAGAAGTTGTTGTGCTTGTTCCTCACTCATTTACCCCGAACTTGCTCCAGTATCCTATAAATGCATTCATGTACTACAAAGAAATATGCCCTTATCAAAAAATGGAAAATTTACAAGATCAAGATCAAGATGGCAGTATCCGTACAAAAATGAGCATCCTACAGACAAGCTCAAAATCAAAATGTTGCTAAACGAAAAAATCAAAGGTAATAGAATCGCAGGGCTTGAAGCAAGAATAGAAGCTGGTCAGGTGCACAAGATGCATACACACAGAAATGAGTTTGTCATAGTCTACTGCCTTGATGGAAAATGTCTTGTCACAGTAGGCAGTACCACTAGGACAGTACATCCAAAGACACTCATATTCATACCACCTAGAGTGCCGCACCGATTTTACAACAAATTCTCAGAGCCATGGAAAGGAATAGCTTTTGCAATAGGCACCAATGCAAAGATCAAAAATGATTGGTTGGAAGAATGAACAAAAAAAAGAGAAGAATTATTTTGCCTTGGAGAAGCGACTTGCCACTTCATCCCAGTTAACCACGTTCCACCACGCACCTACGTAGTCTGCTCGCTTGTTTTGGTATTTCAAATAGTACGCATGTTCCCAGACATCAAGTCCCAGTAGAGGTACTAATCCTTCGGTTCTTGGACTAGTTTGGTTTGGCATTGCTTTGTATTCTACGTTGTTTGATTTTGGATTAAAGACAAGCCACCCCCAGCCGCTTCCTTGTATTGCCGTAGTTTTAGCTGAGAACTGCTCTTTGAAGGCATCAAAGCTTCCAAATGTCTTGTTTATGGCATCTGCAAGTGCCCCCCCTGGTGTTCCACCACCGTTTGCTTTCATGTTGTTCCAAAACAGTCGGTGGTTGTCGTATCCTCCGCCATGAAAGTTAATTGCACCCCGTACTGCCTCTGGCACCTGGTTTATGTTTGCAAGAACGTCGAGCAGGTCTTTGCTTTGAAGATCTGCGGGCAGTTTTTCCCAGTTGTCATTCAGACCATTTGTGTATGCCTGGTGATGTTTTGTGTGGTGTATTTCCATCGTTTTTGCGTCAATGTGTGGCTCCAATGCATCGTATGCATATGGTACTTCAGGAAGTGTATATTTTCCCATGTAACTGATAAATCCATTCATAATTTAACGATTTGGTATTACTCTGATTTTACAGAACGTTAATGTCATCCGGAATTAATTTGGCAATATTATAAACATCGGTATTTACTAGTCGATATACCGATCATAATGAAAAACCCAAGCGTTGTAGTTTTTTGTTTCTGCCTTATCGCATCATGTATTATTTTGCTATCGAACAAAATTCATGACGAACCAGCACTTGATATTCAGTTGGACAAGAGTTCCAAATATGTCGGTGTTCAACAGCCCCATGGACTTGGTTTCACAGGGAATGGAATCAAAGTTGCAGTCATTGACACTGGAGTAGACTATAATCATCCCGACCTGTTAGGCTTTGGACATGACAGCAAAGTTGTTGGTGGATACGACTTTGTTGAAAACGACAACAGCCCCATGGACATAAATGGTCATGGAACCGAGGTGGCAGGAATAATTGCCGCAAATGGAATCATGAGAGGAATTGCACCTGATGCGAAGATTCTGGCTTACCGTGTATCCGATACAGGCAACGCAGTCTCGTCGGAGCTCATTGTCAACGCAATAAAACGAGCCATCTCAGATGGTGCAGATATTATCAACATAAGCCTTGGAGTGAATCGCACAAATGACAGAATTGAGGATGCTATAAACGACGCAGTTCGTAGCGGTGTTGTGGTAATAGTTGCTGCTGGAAATAGCGGTCCGGATAGGATGACCATAGGGAGCCCGGGTAAGGACCCACATGCTATCACAGTTGGCGCCACATACAATAACATAACCGCGAGTTTAGTAGCGACGCTACAGGTTGATGGCAAACGATTTCAAGTGTTGCCCATGGTAGGCATGCAGCCCACAAGTCAGACTATAACTGGCGAGATTGTGTTTGGCAAGTACGGCAGGGAAGAGGATCTCGCAAAAATTGACGCAAAAGACAAGATATTGTTAGTTCAGAGAGGCAGTGATAAAGAAAATGAGCTGATATACTTTTCACAGAAAGAAAAGAATTCCGCAAACGCTGGAGCAAAAGCACTCATTGTATTCAATAATGAGCCGGGAATCTTCCTTGGTGATCTTAGAAACAAAGAGGAGGGTCCTGACTACAAGCCGCGAATTCCAACAGTATCCATATCAAATGAGGATGGGCTTGATCTGGCAAATATGCTACAAAACAAGACTGTCGGCACCATCAACATTTTCTATCATCCAGACTTTGTCTCTTTTTTTAGCTCAAGGGGTCCAGTCTCGCCATTTTATATAAAACCGAATCTTGTTGCCCCCGGTGTTTTTGTAAACACTACATCGATAAACGGAGGCTATAATCTCACAAGCGGGACAAGTTTTGCAGCACCTCACGTTGCAGGCGCAAGTGCTCTGCTTTTACAAAAATCGCCATCACTTAGTCCGCAGGAAGTCGCATCAATACTTACTACTACGGCGGATCCTGTTGCAGATACATTCGGCACTGGCTTTCCGTACGAGGTCAGCGGTGCTGGCAGGCTGAATGTTACTCGTGCCTTTGGTGCAAATCTCATCATTATTCCAGACCACGCCATCTTTGATCTGTCACCGTTTGAAACGAGTAGTACAACCATCTTTCAGTTAAAGACGCTAAATCAAGAAGATTCCGACATACAAGTTGAGTTTGATTTTGAACATCCAGTGGCAGAATTCAGTTATTCTATTAGCGGAAATCTGCTAGAGATTACAGCTTCACTAGTAGACCAATCTGCAGGTCAATATGAAGGCAGGATCATTATCTCCGACGGCCAAACCAAATACCGCATACCAGTCATACTGCGTATATCAGATGCTGCAATACATGTATCAGATGACGGCGGTAAACTGGACTTTTCTCTATACTATCAAGAGGAATGGTCGTATGCGAAGATATCCGTATTCAATTCGGATTCCAGGCTTGTCAACAGCGTCTCAGTCACTCCAACCAGACATGAACCAGTTGCAATTTACCAACCAGGAACATACTGGATACAGGCTGAGCTGAAGGCCAACAATGAGACAAAAACAGTTTACAGTAGCATAATAGTTGAACATGCTACACAAAGGCAGATGTTCGACCTTAGAGCTCTGAATATTCCAGGCCAGCAAGTGTTGATCGTTGTACTAGCGGTATCAGGGATAATCGCATTAGGCTTGATAATTCGTCTTAGGTAACCTACGGTTTTGGTCCAGCATCGATTATTTCTTGCGCTACGTTCTTGAATTTTTTAAAGTTGTCCACAAACATTTGTGCTAATTTTTTTGCAGACAGATCATATGCATCCTTGTCCTGCCAAGTCTGTCTTGGATCAAGTACCTCCGGCGGAACGTCAGGACATGTGGTTGGAACATCCAGATTGAATAGATCGTCGTGTCTGTATTTTACAATATCAAGAGCCCCAGTTAGAGCAGCAGTTACCATCGCCCTACTATACTTTATGCTAATTCTCTTACCAACGCCATACGGGCCTCCAGACCAGCCCGTGTTGATAAGATATACGACCGTGTTGTGCTTTCGGATTTTATCTCCAAGCAATTTTGCATATACTGTCGCAGGTCTTGGCATGAATGGAGCTCCGAAACACTCAGAGAATGTTGCCTTGGGCTCTTTGATTCCCCTTTCCGTTCCTGCAAGCTTGCTAGTGTAGCCAGACATAAAGTGGAACATTGCTCCTTCCTTTGTGAGTCTCGATACTGGAGGTAAGACTCCCAACGCATCTGCTGTAAGAAATACCATCACTTTTGGATTTCCACCAACACTTGGAAACACTGCGCTTGGGATGTATTCTAGTGGATATGCTGCTCTCGTGTTTTCAGTCAGTGAGCTGTCATCAAAGTTAGGTTTGAGTGTTTGCTTATCAATTACTACGTTTTCAAGTACGGCGCCGGATTTGATTGCGTTCCATATCTGAGGCTCTGACTCTTGATTCAAGTTGATGCATTTTGCATAACAGCCTCCTTCAAAGTTAAAGACACCATTATCTGACCAACCGTGTTCATCATCTCCAATCAACATCCTGTTTGTGTCAGCTGAAAGGCTGGTTTTGCCTGTTCCGGACAGCCCAAAAAATAATGCGGTGTCTCCGTTCTTTCCAATATTTGCAGAGCAATGCATTGGAAAGATTCCCTTCTTTGGGAGGAGATAGTTCATTACTGAGAACATTGATTTTTTCATTTCTCCTGCATAGCTGGTGCCGCCGATTAATACCAGTTTTTTTGTCAGGTTGATGAGGATGAACACGTTAGATGCAGTTCCATCTACCTCCGGGATTGCCTCAAAATCGTTTATGCACATTACCGTAAATTCTGGTTCATGTTCTTCCAGCTCTGCTGCGGAGGGCCTTATGAAAAGCTGGCGCGCAAAAAGACTTTGCCACGCATGATCGTTTATTACGCGTATTGCAAGTCGATTTTCCTTGTCTGCACCCACAAAGCCGTCGAATACAAAGATCTCCTTCCCCTCCACAAATTTTTTCATCTTAGTTAGAATCTTATCAAATCTGTCTATTGGAAATGGGTGATTTATCTTGCCCCAGTCTACATTATCATGAGTTTCATCATCATCTACTATGAAGCGGTCGTCTGGAGACCTTCCAGTATACTTGCCTGTCTTTACTGCAAGTGAATTCGTGCTTGTGAGTATTCCCTCATTTCTCTTTATTGCAGCCTCCACCAGCTTCTCTACAGGCAGGTTCCGGTATATTTTTGAGGGAGAAATCCCAAAGCTAGCAACCTGCGATAAGAACTTGGCCGAAAGGGCGGTTTTTGATTCTGTCATTTTCTAAAATTCCACCTCGCAATTGAAGATCCATGCGTCTTCATTGAATAACATGGGCTTGCAGGTTACGTTATTATCTCTTCCTTTTGCCTGCTCTAGCTTCAAGTAACCTATTTATTGTAAAATCAAAGAGTCTGTCTGTTGACTATTAATAAGGAAAAGCTGGCTGCAAGACAGAAAGTCGCAGAGCACCGACCAGAATTTGTAAGACAGGAAAGTTGGAGATACAAAAGACTGGCAGTATCATCTTGGAGAAAACCCAAGGGAGTTGACAATCACCAGCGAAAACAAAAATTCCGCGGTAGACCGGGCCTTGTAAAGGTAGGATACGGTGGTCCAAAATCTGCACGCGGTTTACACCCCTCGGGGTTTACAGATAATCTAGTTCACAATCTAGTCGATTTGCAAAGACTTGATCCAAAGTCAGACGGAGTAAGAATTGCGCATAGTGTAGGTACTAAAAAAAGACTCGAGATAGTTGCCAAGGCAACAGAGAAGAAATTTAAGATATTCAACGCCAGGGTGAGGACAAGTGGTAGTAAATCTTAAAGCTAAAAAGCGACTTGTCTCGCGAGTTGTTGGAGTAGGACTAGCCAGGATAAAGTTTGATCCTGAGAGCTCAGACGATATTGCAGATGCGATCACACGCGACAATATACGCAGTCTAATTTCAGCAGGCGCGATTACGATAAAACCAGCAGGCGGCACGTCACGCGGTAGATCAAAGTTCAAGAAGATGCAAAAGAGAAAGCGAGGAACTACCACTGGATCAAAGAAAGGTCGCAAGGGTGCCCGCGTAGGCAAAAAACAAGTATATGTAAAGAAAGTAAGGGCACTGCGTTACAGACTCAAAGTTGCAAAGGATAGAAAGGAAATTACAAATCCAGAATTTTGGAATCTGTACCGCAAAGTCGGAGGAAACACCGTAAGAAACATCGCTCATCTAAGAACTCTCATAGATGAAGTAAAGGCGCACAGAAAGTCCTAGAATCTAAAAAGAGTCTTTTCCCAATTTTGAATTTTCCCGTCCTTTATTGTCACTCCTTCTTTTGATAGCATCTCAGTCTTTACATTCTGGCCGTAGAAATACCCGCCAATCTTCCCATCAGAATTCACTACGCGGTGACACGGAATTATCACAGGAAATGGATTTTTGTTCATTATCTGGCCGATTACACGCTGGCCGTTTTTTATTCCGACGGCCTTTGCAAGATCACCATATGTCGTTACCTTACCCTTGGGAACTCGAAGAAGTTTCTTGTAGACTCGCTGCTCTAGTTCGTTCAAACTCTTACCACTTCCAGATTGGTCGTCTTTAGCAAATCAAGTACTTTTTGTTTTTGTTTGCCAAGTCCTGCCCAGTCGACAAGCGCAGCCGTAGCATGCCTATTCCTGCTCATAATGTGTGAGAACAGATCCTCGTCAAGAAGATCAAGGGCATGCTTTGGAATCACGGTTCCAAGTGCATACTTTCCGTGTATTAGCTCTTTTGTGAATTTTTCAGGGTAATGCGTACCACCAATACAAATTGCCACCGGGCTGTCCTCCAGCGGCTCAGATAACGTCTTTAGTATGATACTTGCAACCGAGCTGCAAAGATTCTCGTCAACCCACTGTCTTTCAGTAGTGCCTATTTCTATAAACAGTGTTGGTTTGCTCAGAGCAGTCGGCCCGTGGTGCGTAGCCTCTATTATGATCTGAAATTTTGCATAGTCGCTCTTTCTTTGCCAGAGTGACTTCATGTAGGCTTTTTGAAGATGTGGGTGTGGTACTGCCACCTGTCTTTCCCTGCCTCCAAACTGCGCATCTGCGAAATTTCCAGTACTATGACATGTAAGTGCAAGCTCGCCCGATTGGGCTGCGTGTTTTGATAAGAACACAAAACCGTCATAGACGTACTTTTCCTCAAGCCAGTCAGCAGATATTGCAGGCGTTGGAATTATTAGTAGATCAAAGTTTTTGCCCCTAAAGAGGTCACCGTCTTTTTTGAGGCCTTTTGAGATGAATTTTGCCATGTTGTAACCAGCAGGATCCTTTTCGTATGCAACCAGCAGTTCCATCGAAATAAGAGATATAAGGACACCATATTAACTTCCAGCGATGGATGTAAAAACTACCCTCAAGAACATGGCAAACACTATGAAGCTTGCCAAAAAGTCAGACAAAGAGGACTATATGCAACACCTAAGACTGGTTCTTTTGGGCGTTGGTGCCATTGGGGCGATTGGATTTATAATTCAGTTTGTATTCTCCGTATTCAGATAGTGATAAATTTGTCTCAAGAAATCAAGTCGCATCTTTTTGCAGTCAGGACCACTGGAGGTCAAGAAAAGGTAGTGCTCAACTTGTTGCAAAACAAGATAAAGACAGGCAGTCTTAATCTTTTGTCGGTTCTTCTGGTTGATAACTTGAAGGGATACATTGTAATTGAGGCAAAAGATGCAAATGCAGCCTTTGATGCGTTGCAAGGAATAAGACACATACGAGGGCAGCTCAGAGGAGAGATGGAGTTCAAAGATATCGAAGGATACCTTGTTACAAAGAGTACCGCCCCGCAGATTGCAGTAGACAATGTAGTTGAGATTATCGGCGGCCCGTTCAAGGGAATGAAGGCAACCGTGACAAGGGTCGATAATGACAAGCAAGAGGCAACCGTAATTTTACTTGATGCCCCATACCAGCTGCCAGTAACGGTAGACTCTAACTATTTGAAAATATCGTCTGCTTAGGAAGGATTAAATCTTCAGCAAAGTGAGCCAAATTATGTCTGATACTCAGTCCATTTCCGCACTTGTTACAGGAGGGCAAGCATCTGCAGGTCCTCCGCTAGGCCCAGCACTTGGTCCTTTGGGAGTGAACATCATGGAGATCATAAACACTATCAACACCAAGACCAAGGACTTTGAGGGCATGAAGGTTCCAGTTACAGTATCAGTCGACACCAAAACCAAGAAATGGGAAGTAATTATAGGCATCCCCTCCGCTGCCGCCTTGATCCTAAAAGAGGCAGGCATACAAAAGGGCTCAGGTACAAGCGGCTCAACATGGGTTGGCGATATCAACGTCGACTCGCTGGTAAAGGTCGCAAAAGCCAAACTAGAGTCGTCATATGCATCATCGCTAAAGTCAGTTGCAAAAGAGGTTGCAGGAACATGCGTCTCCTTGGGAATTAAAATAGAGGGTAAAACTCCAAAAGAATTCACTGCAGAAATCAATGCAGGAAAATGGGATAGCAAATTCAATTAGCTATTTTGAGACAAGGTAGGAAGGCTCTTTATCCGTCTTTTGAAGCTCAACAAATGTTTCGGTGCTCTGTATTCCTTCGATTTTACCTATCTTGTCAATGACTATGTTGTGAAGCTTCTCAAGGTTTTCGGCATGAACGCCCACCATGATGTCAAATCTGCCTGTGACCTCCGATATCGACACGATTTCCGGAGTCTGTAAAAGTTGCTTGTGAATTGCATCCTTTAGTTTCGGATCCCTGTTGATGCCTATTGTGGCCTTGACGCCTATTCCAAGCTGCGCCTCATCGACTACGACCGTAAATTTCTTTATGATATTCTTTTTTGTCAGGCGCTTGATCCTGCTGTAAAGCACGGATGCGTTTATCCCCATCTTCTTTGATAGGTTTGGAACAGAGATGCTTCCATCACGAGTCAATTCATACAAAAGCTTTAGGTCAAGGTCATCTAGTTTATGCAATGTCTCCGAAATTCCGGATTTGATGTTAATAAATGTAAGTTTGAATGCAAGAAGTTGTATTATATACAAAGTATCCCCGCCGTTTTTAGAAAAATTTACAATTTTCGGGAGATTTTCTTTTTTGCCCAACAAACGATTTTAAATAGGCTTTCTTGGAGTGACTTCGTTGATCAACGAGTCAGAATTAGTCAAAATGATAAAGGATGCAAAGTCAACTGACAAGGAGCGCAAGTTCAGACAATCAGTTGAGCTGTACGTAGTGCTAAAGGATATTGATGTCAAAAAAGGATTTGCCATGAACGAGACAATCCAGCTTCCAAAGAAACTTAGCACGCCAACTACTGTCTGTGTGATGGCAGGAGGAGACATGGGACTGAAGGCAAAAAACGCCAATGCTGACAGGGTCATAGGTTCTGATGAGATAAACTCACTTGCTGCAAACAAGCGCGAGGCGCGCAAGTTCATCAACAATTACGATTTCTTCCTTGCCGACACGCAACTTATGACAACAGTCGGTAAGGTGCTCGGTCAGCTGCTTGGCCCGAGGGGAAAGATGCCAGTGCCAGTTCCGTTTAACGCACCCATCGAGTCATTTTTGGACAGATTTAGATCATCAATTAGAGTGAAAGTAAAAAACTCTCTGTCAATATCGTGCAAGATTGGCGATGAGTCAATGAGTGATGAGGATCTTGCGGCAAATGCCCACGCAGTGATCAGTGCAATTGAGAAAAAGCTTCCAAGCGGGGACAAGAACATCAGAAGAATAATGGTAAAGACGTCAATGGGAAAACCAATCAAACAAGTACAACAGGTAAGAAAGTAAATGCACGAGAACAGAACAGTCTATCCACAAAAGAAAGCTCAGATGTACCAGCAGCTACAAGAATTGCCAAAAAAATACAAGGTCATGGCACTTGTAAGAATGGAAAAGGTAAGATCCTCACAGCTGTTGCCGTTACGAAAAAAGTTTCTAGGTCAGGTTGAAGTAATCAGCATAAAAGACAAAGTTGCAAAAAAGGCACTTTCCACTTTGAGTATCCCAGGGTTGCAAAAGCTCGTAGAGTCCCTTACTGGACAGTGTGTTCTCATGTTCACAAACATGTCTCCGTTTAAGCTGAACGTTTTGCTTGGAAAGAACAAGGTGATGATGTACGCAAGGGGCGGAGATATTGCAAGCATCGATGTCACAGTTCCTGCCAAAAATACGGGAATTGCTCCTGGACCGATGCTCACCGAATTCAAAGAAGCAGGCATTCCAACCAAAATAGACCAGGGAACAATCTGGATTCTAAAGGATTCCACGCCGGTAAAGAAGGGCCAGCCAGTGCCTGAAAAACTTGCCACACTGCTCCAAAAGCTTGATATCAAGACTGTTGAGGCAGGAATACTCCTTGATACTGCGATCGAGGACGGCATACAGTACAAAAGAGAAGAGCTCATAATAGATCTAGAACAGTACAGGAACCTGTTTGCACAGGCGCATCAAGAGGCAGTTTCGCTTTCAATCGAGGCAGCATACATTACAGCCGATAACATCAAACAGGTGCTTGCAAAAGCAGCTCAGGGCTCGCGTTCTGTTGCAATAGAGGCAGGCTACATGACGGACGAGACAAAAGAGCAGGTCTTGCAAAGAGCGAATGCGAGAGCCCAGGCAGTAGCCTCAAAGGCAAAAGGATACACTCCTGCATAGTTTATCGCTCTCTTGCCCTTGGCAAGTTCCAGTTGTATTTCATTGCAACTAGCCTGAGTATCGTGGTTACCAAAATGCCAGCAATAGATGCGGCGTAGAGCGGCGCCTGCAGTACAAGTAAAAAGTAAAAGAACACTATCCCGACAAAGCTTGCTGTAACATATAGCTCCTTTACGAACACTATTGGAACCTCGTTTACAAATACATCTCGCAGTATTCCGCCTCCTACTGCCGTGAGTATTCCTGCAAACGCAATTGCAAGAAAGTTCAATCCGAAGATGTTGTATGCAAATGTGGCCCCAGTTATTGAGAACACACCAATTCCTATGGCATCAAACTTTAGGAAAACATTCCAGTGTTTGTGCAGATGAGGATACAAAAAGAAAAGTGTCACGCCAGATGCCATACAGATACCAACATACGACGGATCGGTAATAGAGTTGGGAGGAAGTCTGCCAATTATCACATCACGTATTGTTCCGCCTGCAACTCCAGTAATTATTGAAAGTATGATGATTCCGACTATGTCAGATTTGTGCTCTATTGCCTTGAATGCCCCGGTCACGGCAAAAGCCATTGTTCCGAACAGATCTATGGCATGGATGAGGAATGCAAATGTGGTATCAGACAATAGAATGTCCAGTACAACAAACTAGATAAAATTAAAGGTGAAAAATTTGTAGAAAGACTTAGCCGAATAGAGAAGCAAGACCTTCCATGGCCTGTTCTTCAGATTTACCTGGTGCTTCTTCCTTCTTGGCCTCTGCCGCCGGTGCTGCTGCAGCTGCTGCCGCTGCCGGTGCTGCTGCCACTGCGACTGGTGCTGCCTTGATTGCCTCTTCGATATTTACATCTGCGAGGGCTGAAACGAGCGCCTTGACTTGGGCCTCATTTACTGTAGCTCCGGTAGCCTTTATGATGTTACTAATGTTAGCTTCGTTAACTTCCATCTTTAGTTTGTGCAAAATTAATGCAGCGTAAACGTATTCCATCGTATTGTGGCTGTTCTTTGAGGATAATATAAAACTATGCGGATCAGTTAAGAATCTTCAAGCTTCTGCATACAGAATAGAGATTCTGTTTTAGATTTTTGTCATAGAGTGTGTCCATTCTTTGCTTGACAACACGCTTTGCCTGATCCCGCTCTGGGCCATCAGGTAAAGAAAGCACATTATTTAGCAGTTCTGGAATGGATTCCCTTATCCAACCGTCAAGGACATAGTATGCCTTCTCCGAGATTGGAATCACCTTGTTTTCATCAACGTCAAGAACTTCGTTGAATGTTTCATGTTCCGTTCGATATATGAATGCCAGAATGCAGTTTTCCGGAGTCGGGTTTTGTAGAATTTCGACAGATCTAGGTCCGGCCTTTCCTTGCGCTATTTTGTTTTTCAGTCCTACCGCGTTAACTACAAGTCCGCTTACGCCGATTTTTTTCCCATTCACTCCAGTTGCCATTCCAAAAACAATGTTGTTGAATTGGCCATCAGGCTTTGATGCAAAGACATAGTCTCCCTCTTTGATTCCCTTGGGCTTGCGGCCAAACATACGAAGAGCTTGCAACAAGGATTGTATTTAATTTATGGCAATCCGGTCGGCGCAATCGACATTCCTTAATATCGGTCAGGTTGACACTCAGAAGATGAATAAGGAAGAGATTCTTGCCAAGTTTTCATCCGAACCGGACAGGTATTACAAGGTCAAGCTGTTCGAAGAGCAGGGGTTTATCCGCAAATCATGCTCTGTGTGCAAGCGGTTTTTCTGGACCTTGGATGGCAGGAATCAATGCCCGGAGCATTCTGATGACACTTATTCGTTTATTGGAAACCCTCCAACCTCAAAGCGTTTTGACTATACTGATGCATGGAGGCAGGTAGAATCGTTTTTTGTAAAGAACGGTCATACGTCAATTAGCAGATATCCAGTAGTGTGCAGATGGAGAGACGATCTTTACTTTACAATCGCATCCATTGTTGATTTTCAAAGGGTGATGGGCTCAAAGGTCGTATTTGAGTTTCCTGCAAATCCGCTCATAGTTCCCCAAACGTGTCTGAGATTCAAGGATATTGAAAATGTCGGGGTCACAGGAAGGCATTTTTCCAGTTTTTGCATGATTGGCCAACACAGCATACCAAATGGCAGTGGATACTGGAAGGACGAATGTGTAGACCTTGATTTCAGACTCCTAACAGACGCATTTGGAATAAACAAAAGCGAGATAGTCTTTGTTGAAGATGTGTGGGCCGGAGGCGGTTCCTTTGGTTCATCGCTTGAATACTATGTAAGAGGCCTTGAGCTTGGAAATGCCGTGTTCACCGAATTTCAAGGTGAGCTTGGAAACCACACTACGCTTGATCAGAGAATCATAGACATGGGCGCAGGTCTTGAAAGATTTGCATGGATAACGATGGGCACACCAACGGCGTATGACTGTTGCTTTGGACCCATAACAGAGAAACTACTGCAAAAGTCTGGAATCGATTTTGACTCCGTGATGCTCACCAGGTATTTTACAGAAATTGCAAAGGGGCTTGAAAAGTATCCGGATCTTTCTCACGTAAGAAGGTCGGCCATAAAAGAATCCGGACTGACTGATGATAAGATGACCAGGATAATCACACCGCTTGAGGGAATTTACATGATTGCAGATCACCTAAGGACGTTGATTTTTGCCATATCCGATGGAGCACTTCCAAGCAACGTGGGAGGCGGGTATAACCTCAGAATAATACTCCGCAGAATAATGGCCACCATAGACAGACTCGGATTGCGAGTTGACCTTGACGAGCTAATCGATAGCCACATAGACTATCTGAAAAAGACATACCCGGAGCTTGAGCAGTATAGATCAGAGGTAAAAACCATAATAGGAATTGAAGTAGGCAGGTACCACGAATCAAAATCCAGGATGGAAAAAATTGCCCATAATTTGAAATCTCAGAAAAAGGTGTTAAACGTGGACGATATGATAAGGCTTTACGAGTCAGACGGCGTAACCCCAGACTATCTCAAAGAATATAATGTAATATCAGAAATTCCAGACAGTTTTTACACAAAACTATCTGATCTCCACCAGTCCGAAAAGAAGAAGGCTGTTGAGGAGTTTGACCTCACTGGCATTCCTGAAACTGATTTGCTGTTCTATAAAGACGATCCTGTAAAATTTGATGCCAAGGTACTCAGAGTACTGAAAAGTAAATTTGTAGTGCTTGATAGAACGTCATTTTATGCAAGGGGCGGAGGGCAAGAGCCCGATCATGGCAGGATAAACGGCCAGAGTGTAATAGATGTCACAAAACATGGCAACGTTGTATTGCATGAGATAAGCGGCATCGCCCCAAAGGAAGGCCAATTAGTATCATGTGAAATAGACATCGATAGGCGCTCCGGCATTACAAAGCATCACACCAGCACCCATGTAATCAACTCATCTGCAAGAAACGTACTTGGCTCTTGGGTGTGGCAACACTCTGCGTTCAAGGAAAAAGACTATGGGAGACTGGACATAACTCATCACTCCAGCCTAACAGATGAGGAAATAAGAAAGATAGAAAGCTTTGCAAATACCGTAATTCAAAAAAATCTGCCAGTCACCATCCAAGAATATGAAAGGGGACAGGCAGAGCAAACGTTTGGATTTAGGATTTACCAGGGAGGGGTTGTACCCGTAAAATCAGTTAGAATAGTTAGAATTGAAGATTTTGACGTAGAGGCATGCGGCGGAACACATGTCAGGAGGACCGGCGAGTTAGGCCTTATCAAGATTACCAAGTCTGAGAGGATCCAAGATGGAGTCATACGACTGGAATTTGTTTCAGGTAGATCGGCAATAGAGTTTGTACAAAAACAGGAAGAAGACATCATCTCAATAATAAAATCGCTTGGCTCCAACAGAGAGAAGATTATCAAGTCATTTGAACATGCGATGAGCGATTCAGAATCGGCCAAGAAGAAGCTAAAGCAGTTAATAAAGAGAACAAGCTCCACGGTTGCACGCCAAGCAATAGAATCCGCAAAGAGATTCGGCCCAATCAAATTCTATAGTACAATAGATGAGGAGTTGGATGAGGAATTTCACATCGCAGTTGGCGAGGATGCAATAAGACAGGAGCCTACTTTACTGTACTGTGCACTTGTTGTAAGAGGATCTGGAATTCGAATCATAGTATTTGCTGGAGAGCAGGCACAGTTTAAGGCAGGTGATTTAGTAAAAGAAATATCATCAAAGCTTGGCGGATCAGGGGGCGGTGACGCTAGATTTGGTCAGGGTGGCGGAAAGGACACAGCAAGGCTTGCAGAGGCAATATCACATGCAGAGTTGCTAATCAAAAAGACAGTGAACGTATGATTCCATGGAATGAAATAGAAAGGAAATGGCGCAACATATGGACATCTCAGAAAGAGTTTGAGATAGAGCCAGATCATAGACCGAAAAAATTTGTCACTGTGGCATACCCGTATCCAAACTCTCCCCAACACATAGGGCATGGTAGGACCTACACGCTAGCTGATGTACATGCACGTTTTTTGCGTATGCAGGGATTCAACACATTGTTTCCGATGGGTTTCCATTATACAGGCACGCCCATACTTGGTATGGCAAAACGCGTTCAAGAAGGAGACAGAGAACTAATCGAAAATTTTGAAAAGATATATCACGTTCCGCAGAGTACGATAAAGGAGTTTGTAGAGCCTGTCAAGATAGCAGACTATTTTCATGAAGAAATCAAGCAGGGAATGATAGAGATGGGATACTCGATAGACTGGAGGCGAGAGTTCACCACCATAGATCCCGTCTACAAGAAATTCATAGAATGGCAGTTCAGAAAACTCAAATCGCTTAACTATATCGTGCAGGGCTCTCACCCGGTGGGCTGGTGTCCAAAGGATCAGAACCCGGTATCACAGCATGATACACAGGGGGACGTGGAACCAGACTTTACCGAGTACATTCTAGTAAAATTTCATCTGGATGGAATGATAATACCAACAGCTACGCTAAGGCCGGAGACAATTTTTGGAGTAACGAATCTTTGGATAAATCCGCAGATAACATACCAAAAGGTGAAAGTAGATGATGAGATTTGGCTTGTTAGTCCAGAATGTGCAAGGAAAATGGAATTTTTGAACAAGACAGTATCATTGATCCAAGAAGTTCCAGGTTCCGAGTTTGTAGGCAAGCATGTTACCATAATGGATAAGAATATACCAATTTTTCCAGCAAGTTTTGTCGAATCTCAGACAGGTACTGGAATCGTTATGTCTGTTCCTGCACATGCGCCGTTTGACTATCAAGCACTTGTAGATTATCAAAAAAAGGATCCCACCATAAGTATTACACCCATTTCAATTATCAGGACGGATGAATTTGGCGAGATTCCGGCAAAAGAGATTGTCGAAAGGCTTGGGATCAAAGATCAGGATGACACAAGGCTCGATGAGGCTACAAATGAATTGTACTCAAAGGAGTTCTATTCTGGTGTTCTCAGAGAGAATACAGGGAGATTCGCAGGACTCAAAGTCTCAGATGCCAAAGAAGAAATAAAGGCATGGCTTGCAGAATCCAAAAATTCTGATGTGCTTCTGGAGCTCAATAACGGGCCTGTGAGGTGCAGATGCGGGGCAGAGTGTGTTGTAAAGCTGCTCAACAACCAGTGGTTTCTCAATTACCTTGACCAATCATGGAAGGACAAGGCAAACCTGTGTTTTGAGAGGATGAGTATACTTCCAAACGAGATCAGAACGGAATTCAACTATGTGGTGGGCTGGCTTCGGCAAAGAGCATGTGCAAGACAGCACGGTCTTGGAACCAACCTCCCCTGGGACCAAGGATGGATTGTAGAAAGTCTTTCCGACTCGGTAATTTACATGGCATATTACATTTTGGCCAAATATGTCAATGCCGGAGAATTGTCAGCTGATAACCTGACAGACGAATTCTTTGAGTTTGTGTTTTTTGAAAAAGGAAATGCGTCTGAGATATCTGCAAGGTGTAAAATACAACAGAAAACCCTCAGTAGGATTCGCTATGATTTTGCTTACTTTTATCCAGTAGATGCAAGACATTCTGGCCGTGATCTTGTCCCAAACCATCTAACATTTTTTGTGCTAAATCATGTTGCTATATTCCCAGAAAATCTGTGGCCAAAGCAGATAGTAGTAAATGGTTCGGTGCTAATGGACGGAAAAAAAATGTCAAAGTCCATGGGAAACATAATTCCACTACGTAAGGCAATCAGTGATTATGGTGCGGATCCCATTCGACTTGCCATAATAATATCAGCTGAGCTTCTGCAAGATGCAGATTTTAACTTGGAATCAGTCAATACCATAAAGAGCAAGCTTGAGACGATTTACGATGATTGTGTAAAGTACAAGTCCGGAACCTCTCCCTCCATGCAATCAGAGGATAAATGGATTTTAGGTAAGCTGGACAGCCTGATCACACAAACTACAGGCGCTATTGAAAAGATGAGATTACGAGAAGCCCTTCATCACATCCTGTTCAGTTTTGAATCAGACTTACAGTGGTACCTAAAAAGAACCGAAGCGAAGGGAAGAACTGACATCTCAGGAATACTGCACAAGATTCTCAGTGTGCGAGTGGCAATGCTATCTCCGTTTGCACCTCATATTGCAGAGGAAATGTGGGAAAGGCTTGGGAATCCAGGTTTGGCATCAAGATCAGAATGGCCAAGGGCCACCAACGAAGCTGACAAGATTGCAATGCAATCAGAGGAGCTTCTCCAGTCAACCATAGATGACATCAAGAATGTTCTCAAGGTAACTAAAATATCACCGCAGAAAATTATCCTGTACACTGCAGATTCGTGGAAGAGTAAGGCGTTCCAAAAGATAGCAAGGTCTGTGATCTCCGGCCAGACAAACATAGGGGCCATCATAAAAGATCTCATAGCAGATCCGGAAACCGAAAATATCAAAAAAGATCCAGATTTTGTCAAAAAGTCGGTAAATTCCATCTTGGCTGAATCAACTGAAATGAGGAAGATTAGGGCAAACACAGAACCCATAGACGAAGGCAGAATCCTTGCTTCCGAGCTCTCAGGGCTTGTAAAAAAAGAGTTTGCAGTAGACATACAGGTGTTTGCAGAGTCTGATCCTTCCAAGTTTGATCCTAAAAACAAGGCTAGGATGGCAAGACCGTTCAAACCGGCCTTGTACATAGAATAGATGATGTTACCTCTAGCCGGCTTTGGCGCATATTCTATTTATTAGACTAGAAGAGACTTTTACTCAAATGAAAATAGCCGTAGTAGGAGTTGGTGTAGCTGGCGGATACCTTCTATCCAGACTCAAAAAAGACCATGATGTAGTAGGGTTCGAGCGCATGACAGAGGAAAACCACGACTCTATTTGTGCATGGGGCACATCTGCTAACGAGATGCGAGGTCTGTGCGCAAAATCTGGAATAAACTTTGATGATTTCATCATACATCATGGAAAGGATATGCACATTGATATGAACAACAACGAAAGATTTGATATCAAGTTAAAAGGTCTTGTCACGTTTGACAAAATCGGCCTGATAAAGAAAATGGCAGAGGGAGTCAAGATACATTACGGCGTGGTTCCAAAGCTTGAAGAATTAGAAAAAGAGTTTGACCTAATTGTAGATTGTACAGGATTCCATAGAAGCTACTTGCCAAAAATCAAAAAAGATTTTTTCCTTCCAACTTACCAGTACAAAATCCAGTATGACGGTAAGGTTCCAATTGACGATTTTTTTGTCAAACCATTTTCCGGTATGACTGGATATTTCTGGTATTTCCCTCTAAACGAGAATATGGCTCACATAGGGGCAGGAGACTATAAGAAAAACCACATAGTTGAAACTGACAAATTCTTTGAGAAATATGGTGGCAAAGTCACCAAGACAGTTGGGCGCCCCATCAGGCTTGCAACGCCTAACATGTGCGAGCCATTCTATCACGGTAAGGTAGTAGGTGTAGGCGAGTCCATAGGGACTGTGTATCCTCTGCTCGGCGAGGGGATCATACCCAGTATGATCTGTGCGGATATTTTTGTAAGGAATATGCACGATCTACCAAAATACAGAGAGGAAGTTCTGCAATATTTTGCAATTTATGGTAAGGTTTTGAATTTTATTCGCGCAAAGATGAATGGAAACTTTTCTGCTATACGAAGTATTGTTGATTTAATTTCCATATTCAGGTACATGAAAAAGAACGAGCAGAGATTCGGCATGGAAATACACATGCGTGACCTGATGAAAGTGGCAAAGGCTTAGACAAAGCTAGAACATCCAAAGCCTTCTCTTTGAGTTCTTGTATATTTCATGTTGTAATCATATATTGTGACTGCATACTCCTTTAGAATTTCTTTCATAGGATCAAGCGATTCTGAAAGATAGAATCCTGGGCAGTCCCCAGTGAACTGGAATGTAGAGTGAACCCTTGCCATACCCCTATCATTTTCAAGCCATGTTGAGAATGGATATAAATAACATACGCCGGGCCTGGCAGGATGCAGCTTGCATGCGCCAGCATCATCAAGAAACCTGCATCTTACGTGTGTGCCGTCGTCCGCTTCAGTTTCATCCTGTTTTCTTTTCAGGTTTACGGATGTCATTACGATCTGACCACCTGAAGGACTGGATTCAATCCAGCTTGCCACCAATGTTTCATTCTTTATAAAATCTGACGCCTTTTGGTATTTCAGGCCACGTCCTATTGTAATCAAGTCATCAGAGGTAAGTGGGAGTCGGCCTTGTCTTTCACAGCAGTTGTGGCAATCTGGCCAGAAGCATTTCCAAAGTATAAATTTTTTTTCATCATTCAGAAACGGGACGTGAAATATGACATCGCCCACTTTGATTGGATGATCGGACACGTCTGTTCTTTTTGCAAGCATAAAGTCCTTTAGAACAGGATCAACTTGCCATTTTTTTTCTAAGAGTTGTAACGATTCTTCAATTTCTTTTTGAAACAACTATGCAGTTATAACTAATTTGTTAATGCTATTTAACGTTGAGTGAGAAAGGCAAGTACGCGTCCGGTACCGAAAACCGAAGATTTGTCTGGAAGGAGATTGTCTGGCCGCTCAT
This sequence comes from Candidatus Nitrosotenuis uzonensis, assembly GCF_000723185.1. Taxonomy (NCBI): domain Archaea; kingdom Thermoproteati; phylum Nitrososphaerota; genus Candidatus Nitrosotenuis; species Candidatus Nitrosotenuis uzonensis. The sequence goes on along the minus strand of NZ_CBTY010000006.1, from coordinate 254,794 downwards.
ATTAGAGCTTGACAGTGTAGCATTTACACTCGAGCAGTATCAAAAAAAGCGTGATGCTGTGTGTGCCGAATTTGATGTATCACTTACTGTAGCATCAAGAGGAATCGCATCATTACTGCAGAAAAACATACTGTACAAGGAAAAACATCTGTACTCCATACATTACAGGCTCATTCCATATATGAGACTAAGAGCTGATTGTGATTATGCAACTGCGATTCGGGAAGTGCGTACGAAGTAGGCTGAAGTAATTTTATATTCCAAGGTATTTGTGCAGTTTTCAGTAGCCCGATAGTCTAGCGGCCAAATGATCTTTCAGGCTAAGGATTCGGCGCTCTGGATCTCATGAGTGGATACGCCGAGACGGCAGTTCGAATCTGCCTCGGGCTACTTTATTTTATCTGGATGCTTGTGCTATTCTTTCCAGCTCGTTCTTTTTCTTTACAGATGGGGCTGTAGGATCGTTGCTTGATGCTGCAATAAGGTGTTCGGCCAAGTATTCTTCCATGGATTTGGGGTTTGAGAACGATGATTCTTTTACGCCGTCTGCAATGAACCGTAATGCAAGGTCAACGCGTCTTAGAGGCGAGACATCGACTGACACATGGTATGCAGTACCACCATACACTATTCTTGTGGTGTCCTCGTTAGGAGAAGAGTGCTCAATTGCCCTCACTAAAACCTCCACTGGATTCTTTCCAGTCTTTAGATGAATTATCTCAAATGCGGCCTTTACTGTGTTGATTGCTCTTGTTTTCTTGCCACCCATTCTTCCGGTGTTCTTTGCATATTTTTTTCCAAAATGCATTAGTTTGTTTGCAAGTCGCTCAACTATGTTGACCTCTGTTTTGTTGAAGCGTTTGAGCGAGGATCTTCCAAATGTAAGCGGCATGATTGATTTTTTAAGTGAGATTACAGTCTTGAGCCCCGGATCGTTGATTTCAACTCCGGAAAGATCCCATTTTCTAAACAGCAAAAGATTTGGACTCTCGGTCATCTTCTCATCTCCTAGGTTTTTCTTTTCTGCCCCTGACAAGCTCGCGCAGTGAGGTACCGTTTACCTTGAAAACCTTGAATCGTACTCCAGGGATATCTCCCATTGCGCCACCCATTGATGCCCCCATTCCTTCTACGTGAACCTCGTCATGTTCATCGATGAAGTTCATTGCTCCGTCTCGCGGAAGAAATGCAGTGATCGTTCTTCCATTTTTGATAAGCTGAACTCTGACACATTTTCTGACAGCTGAGTTTGGCTGCTTTGCCTCAATTCCTACTTTTTCCAAAACAATTCCCCGTGCTTGTGGCGAACCACCCATCGGGTTTGACTTTCGGTCAAGACCTAAAGTTCTTCGCTTGTATGTTCCAATGGACCATCGCTGTCGCTTTCGTTTTGTCTTCAGAACTCTTCCTGCAAATAACCCTAATGGAGACTTTGCCATACTATCACTCGCTCACTTTATCAGGACTGTTAATTAAAACGCTTGTAATTTCAAAGTATCTTTTTGCCAGAAGACGTGCTTTTTCCGCATTCTTGCCCTCACGGCCTACAACAATTCCTTTTTTCTTTGCGTCAACTATAACTATTGCTTGCGTAGAACCATCAAGTCTTTTGTTCAGTTTGACATCCGATACAAGTTTGTTGTTGAGCATGTTTTTCAAAAACTTTACTGGATCATCAGAGTATTCTACTAGTTCTACATTTTTCTTTATGATATTTTGCAAATTTCTAATGTGTGAGCCACCCTTTCCTATAGCAAGACCCATCTTTCCCTCATTTACAACAAAAATAACCCGATTTTGTTTCTCATCCTCAACGCAATCACGTGCAGATGCTCCGGTTACGTTTTGAAAAAGCGAAATCAATCGCATTTGATCAGTTGTTAATTTGATTGTTTGAGGCATTTTCCTTAATTATTCCGACACGATTTGCGTCTCATTTAAACTTTGAGAGAAATTACAGATTTTCATTTTGTCTCTTCTTTTAGAATTGCTTTGACGTTAGAATCTGGGATTGCCGTAAGTGATGCTGCGGATACCCTGAATTGCAATCCGCAAAGTCTTCCAAGCGCTACTGACGATCCATCAAACTGCAGGGTTGATATTTTTTGTCCGTTTGCAGAATCAGTTATCTTATCAGATGATTCTTTTGAGAGCGACTTTGAAACGATTACAAGCTTTGCGTTCTTGATTGACTGTAATACTTGTTTTTCTCCCAGTATACACTTGTTCTCAGAGAGTGCGTCCTTTAGTGCTTTTTCAAGTAATTTGCCCATATTATCACAGTGTAATGACGATCCCAAAAATCTCCTTTATAGACTTATCATTGAAAAATTTGATCAATAACAAACTCAAAAAATAAAAAATGGTGTTTATTGAGCCGCTACGACCGTATAGCTTACCGTGAATGGTTCTGTCTTTTTAGTGTGCACTGCAAGTGCGTTTCCAGCAAAGTTCCATGTCCCCGAGGCTTGCGTTTCAACCAAAGTTAGAGCAAACTTGGTCTTGCCGTCAGGTGTCCATATTGGTTGTCCCTTGTCTTGTCCTTCTGCAAGAGGGCCATGTAGTACAACAAGTTGTACTGGTTCGGATGCTGCAAATGTTACAAGTCCGCTGTATGGTTTGTCGCTTGGCGGTAATATCACTGCAAGTTGGTGTGATTCGTGTCCAAGACCTGGATCTTGGATTGAGGTTGCTGTACCCGTCTTTACTGTCTCTGATCTTTGTTTTTCTACATAGCTTACCGTATAGCTTACCGTGAATGGTTCTGTCTTTTTAGTGTGCACTGCAAGTGCGTTTGCTGCAAAGTTCCATGTTCCAGCAGGATCTGCCTCAATTAGCGTCAATGCAAACTTGGTCTTGCCGTCAGGTGTCCATATTGGTTGTCCCTTGTCTTGTCCTTCTGCAAGAGGTCCAGTCAATGCTACAAGTTGTACTGGTTCTGACGCAGAATATGTCAGCATTCCTTTGTAGATTTTGTCGCTTGGCGGTAATATCACTGCAAGTTGGTGTGATTCGTGTCCAAGACCTGGATCTTGGATTGAGGTTGCTGTACCCGTAACAATTTTTGATATATGCACCTTATCTGCAGGTTTTGCAGTGCATTCTCCTTTGTATTCTACAGAGACGCCAGCTGCATTTGCCATACACATATTGCCGTATGTCTTGCCGTCAACACCGCATACAGGCATGTATTCTTTTGTGCATGCCATCGGTTTTTGTTGTGGAGTTGCTGTGCACTCGCCCTTGTATGCAACTGCTACTCCTTCAGCATTTGCCATACACATATTGCCGTATGTCTTGCCGTCAACACCGCATACAGGCATGTATTCCATGGTACACGCGACCGGCTTTTCTGGTTTTGAGAGTACCGGCTTTCTTGCCTCTGTACAAAGCTGATCACCACAGATTTTTGACGCAGTCTTTTGGCCGAACGATTTTGTAGTCGGAGTGTTTTGTGCCTTGAGTGCATCTACAGATTCTGCCATCCCAAAAGATGCAAAAAGTGCAGCTGAGAACAAAGCACCTGCTGTCAGTATAGACAGCATAGTTTTAGCCATGCGTTAATGATGTATCAATATTATAAGATTCTTATCCTCTACTGCACGCGAATTTCCCTTTCACTGTTTTGTGAGAGTGCACGCGGATCATCAAGTGATTTCCATACAAAAGTTTCAATCTTATAAGTGCCGCTTTCTTTTGGAACCCACGATTGCGAAACGTCAAAGCTTTGTCCTGCTCTGAGCTGGCCACTAATCCACGCGATTGAGATTATTGTATTGGTTGCATCACTTATTTGCATTATACAAACAAAATCTTGTTGATAATCTTCATTGTTTGTCACACGATTCACAATCTGCACCTGTTGTGACTGCATTAATTGTTCTATACGGTTTCCTGTAAAATCTGTAAAGAAGAGGTCGCCGAGTCTAATCCTTTGTGTTTGCGGAGTTATCGACCCAACCGTCGCAGTTGCAATCACGTCTTTGTGATCCGAAATGCTAAACGGGGTAGGTAGTGTTCTGTCCTTGTATATTGCCGTAATCGCATCTCCAGGAAGCGCATGTAGCCTATTACCGCTTGACTTGCCGGTTTGAGTAAGTATTACCGCAACCTCGAATATGCCAGAGTCATCTAATGTTTCAGTTGCAGAAACAGACACACCTGCAGAATCAGAGTCCGACACCACATCTACTGTAAGGGTATCAGGTGCTTCAGGATTCAAATTCATGTCAGGATCTACTACTCGAACAACGACAGTATCTGAGATAAGATAGCTTGGATTTGAGAATCGTATAGTTCCAGAATTCCAGCTTACTTTGGCAGAATTTGTTAGCACCACGCCGTCAGCAAACTCAAATGAGACCGTTAGTCCGTCATCTCTTTTTGTTTCCAACATACCGCCAGTAGGTCCAGCTCCCACAGTACGCGGGTTTGTATCCGGTCTGCCATCACCATCAACATCATGTGAGAATCCAGTAAGTATCACCTCTCCTGTGAACACTCCGCTGTTCTGACTTGTCTCAGTCAGTCGGTATGGCGAAAGCGATTTGGTCGACGTTGAAATTTTCACTGCGTGTGATGTCTCATCTCCTATTGTATCTATTGAGTATCTGTCTGCGTTCCAGCTTGGCGCCACTATTGTTATTCTAACTTTATCAGTCCAAGTATACACTTCTTTGTCAGTATAAATTGGTGCATACGGCTTGTAGTAGTCTGGAATCTGCTGTGCATATGCCCCGAAAATCATGAATGCCATCAACAATAAAACAATCAACAGTTAGTATGATTCAATGCAATTTTTGAAGTTAACTAATTACCAGCATGTATGTTCCTAGTCAGAATCCAGTGGTGGCGTGTAGTCATCTTCTGAATTTTGTGACTTGGGGACGGCTTTGGATTTTTTAATCTTGGTAATATGAGGAATGCGAGGTGTTAGAACGCACACTATTATTCCTATTATCGCAAGAAAGTAATAGCCAAATCCGATTGCCATCCCAATTGATGCCGCAAACCAGATACTTGCTGCAGTCGTAAGATTGAAGATATTTTTTATATCACCTTTTATGATCATGCCGCCACCCAGAAATCCTATTCCTCCAACCACATATGCTGCAATCCTTGTGGTCGAGGCAGGATCTACCTGCGAAGACAAAAACGTGAAGACCATCGAACCTGAAATTACAAGTGAAAATGTACTTATTCCAGCAGGTTTGCCACGGCTCTCTCGTTCTATACCTATTAGAATCCCAGCTAACATTGAAAACCCAAAGTTTATCAGAACTTTGAGTTCAGTGCCGTTGATAAACTCAAACAACTAGAGCGAGTTCGATCTGATTGTAAATAAAAATTTTACCTGTGTAAGAGAGCCTAGTGTTTGGAGACTTGCATGAACAAGTCAACTGTTCCAGAGCCAACAGGAATGTTGCTTCCAACAATTACGTTTTCAGTTACGCCCTTTAGCTCTTCAACTTCGCCAGTAAGCGCAGCCTCGGCGATTGTGGGTACCGTGATTTCAAATGCAGCTCTTGCAAGCACACTATCTTTTGTTCCTGCGATACCGTGTCTTCCTATTTGCTGCAAATATCCTCTAGAGCACATCATGTCTGCCACTAGCATGATGTATCTGGAGTCAACTTCTAGTCCCTGATCCTCCAAGGTTGTGCTCAGCTCATTGATTAGTGCATTTCGTGCAGCCTCTATTCCAAGCGTTGCAGCAATCTCAAACACGTTGTTTGTCCTCACGTTCTGCTTGTCTATACCATCAATTTCAAGAACCTTTGAAAGGTTAGAGCCTGTAGTCTGAATGACCCACTCATCATCTTTTTGTGCCACTGTGACTCTGGTTATGTCAGGAACTCCTTTTACAATTGTGTTTAGCACCTTGTTTCTGATTGCTATTACTGTGGGAGCATCAGATGCTTCAGCCAAGTTCAGCTTTATTGTGTGTCCTGCCGTTTCTAGCTTGAATTTTTTGTTTGATGCAAGTGCAGTTTCAACCTCTTCAATAGTGCAACCCCTCTGGCTCAAAGCTGCTTCACTAAGCTCGATTGTAATTTGTGTGGAATAATCCGTATCAACATTTGCGACTAGTGCGCTTACCTTTGTCTGTAACGTGTTTCGTGCAACCTCGATTGCCTTCTCTCTTGACTTTTTGTATTTTTCCTCAAGATAGATGTCCATCGTAGGCGTTACGGGTTTTTTTCTGGCATCTACCAGTTCAATAAGTCTTGGAAGACCCAGTGTTACGTTTCTTTCCCTGATTCCTGCAAAGTGGAATGTTCTAAGTGTCATCTGTGTGCCCGGCTCTCCGATTGACTGTGCGGTAACTATGCCTACTGCCTGTCCAGGCTCTGCCTTTGCCTTGTTGTAAAGATCAAGTGCTTTCTTGAGCACCTTCTCGGCTCCATCCCTACTAAGCTTTGAATTGAGTATTCCTTCTTCTACAAGCTTTGTCAATCTTGGGTTAAATGTTTTAGTGTATTTTTTGAGTAGTTCCTCTGCCTCCTCTTTTGTTGCCTTTTTGCCAGAATCAACTATTGTCTCCGATTCGATCAGCCTGTTGATGTTGAATGCCTCACCATGGTCGGACTTTGCCACGTCAATTCCGTCTTCACCGTACAGGAACTGTATTATGTGTCCATGCGGATCTCTGACTGTTCCATCATATTCCAGCTTGATGTGCTCAAGTGCGTTGACAAGTCTTCTTTGCATGTATCCAGACTGTTGTGTTCTGACTGCTGTGTCTACAAGTCCCTCCCTGCCTCCCATCGCGTGGAAGAAGAATTCGATTGCAGAAAGTCCATCTCTATAGTTTGATTTTACAAATCCGTGAGCGTCAGGATTATCATCACCTTCTTTAAAATGCGGCAGAGATCTGTTGTTGTATCCTTTGTTTATTCTGTTTCCACGCAGAGACTGTTGTCCTAGTGCTCCTGCCATCTGACCTATGTTAAGTGATGAGCCTCTTGCACCCGTGGTAGCCATTATTCTTGCAGCATTGTTCTTTTCTAGCTGCTGGTCTGCCGTGTTTCCCGCCTTGTCCCTTGCCTTTGATAGTTCGTTTACAATATATGCTTCAAGTGCTTCCTCTGCGGAAAGACCTCTTGTCAGTCTCAAAGTCCCCTTCTTTGCCTGCGATATGAGGTCATAGACCTGATTATACGTCTCTTCGATTGCCGAGTTTATTTCGCCTTTTACCTTCTCGGACAGCTCAAGGTCAGCATATCCGTAGCTAAATCCATAGTGTGTGATAAACTGTTTTGCAACAATGAGAACAGAGTTGAGGAATTTCTTTGCTGTTGCGTTGCCATAGTCTTTTGCAATTCTATGTAGCACGCTTTCCGGCTCTTCTGCGCCAATTGACGCTTTGTCTATTACTCCAGAAATCAGCTGCCCGTTTTTTATCACTACATCCTTTTGCTGTCCTTTTGTACCCTTGGACCACTTGGATGTGATTACAAAATTAAAGTCAGACGGTAAGAATAGCGAGAATAGTTGCTTGCCAGTATACATCGGTCCGTCCTTGCCTTTTGCTGCTGGCTCTGGGAATGTTCCTTCATATCCTCCAAGCATTGCATAGTTGGCAAATTCTTGCGGAGTGAGCAGTGTATCATCTTTTGTTAGCAGGTACGAGCCGGTGATAAAGTCCCTGAGTCCGCCAATGATTGGCCCTCCATATCTTGGAGAGATTAGCTGATCCTGGACTCTCATCAAAAGTATGGCCTCTGCTCTTGCCTCTTCACTTTGCGGTACGTGCAGGTTCATCTCATCGCCATCAAAATCTGCGTTGTACGGTGGGCAAACTGACGGATGTAGCCTAAAGGTCTTTCCCGGAAGCACTCTCACATAGTGCGCCATGATGGACATCTGATGCAGCGATGGCTGCCTGTTGAACATTACAATGTCTCCATCTGAGAGGTGTCTTTCCACAAGGTATCCAACTTCCAAGTTTTGCGCAATTGTTGTCCTATCCTCTACAAAGTCAAGTCTGATTTTTACCCCATCAGGTCTTACAATATAATTGACGCCTGGGAATTTCTCCGGGCCGTTGATTACAAGCTCTCTCATCCTTTCAATATTCCATTCTGTGATAATTTCCGGAATTGTGAGCTTCTTGGCTACAGCTTCTGGGACGCCCACCTCCGACAGGTCCAAGCTTGGATCTGGCGAGATAACGGTTCTGCTTGAAAAGTCCACTCTTTTGCCAGAAAGAGATCCTCTGAATCTTCCTTCCTTTCCTTTGAGTCGTTGCGTTAGTGTTTTTAGCGGTCTTCCAGAGCGGTGGTGAGCCTGCGGTATTCCTGAGACCTCGTTGTCAAAGTATGTGGTTGTATGATATTGTAATAGGTCCACCAGATCCTGAACTATGAGTGGCGGTGTTCCTGCATCCTTGCTTTCCTTTAGTCTCTGATTGACCCTTATGATATCCACCATCTTGTGCGTCAGATCATCCTCAGATCTGATTCCAGTTTCAAGTATGATTGACGGTCTCACAGTGACTGGCGGAACTGGTAGTACTTGTAAGATGAACCATTCAGGTCTTGCCGTGGTCGGATCATATCCTAGCAGTTTGAGATCCTCGTCTCGAATCTGCGTGAATCTCTCCCTTATCGTGATTGGAAGCAGTCTGTGTTCTCCTATCTCTGTCTTTTCTATGAATATGGTAGGCTTTGTAAATATCAGGTCATATTGTGGCTTTCCGCAGTGCGGACACTCTTTTGCCTTTTTTGCCTTGTCCAGTATTTCTTCAGGAATTCTCTTTTGCGATATTATGGTGTAGGCGGCCTCTTTTTTCCGGATTTGCGAGTATGAATCAAGTTCTTCTTGCGGAAGTTTGAGTCTTGAACAAGAGCGACACGTTGCCAGAAGCAGTTTGTGAATATTGTCAATGAATGCTATGTGCAGCACAGGTTCTGCAAGCTCGATGTGTCCAAAGTGGCCAGGGCACCTTGCTGCAGTGTTGCCGCATGTGAGGCATTTTTGTCCTGGCTCCAAGGTTCCAAGTCTGCCATCCATCAACCCTCCTTGCACTGCCATTCCGTCCTCATCATACGTTTCTGGTGCGGTTATCTCTGCCACCGAATACTTTCTTATTTCAGTTGGCGACCACACAGAAAACCTAATTCCGTCAATTGACTTTACTGTTTGAACCGACATTACACCTTCTCCTTTATCATCAATCTTGGGGCCACATTGAGGCTTTGCATTTCTTGCAGTAGTAGTTTAAATGCATATGCGACTGAGACGGATGAGACTTTTGCCTTGTCTCCGCACACCCTGCACAAGTATTTTCTTTGTTTAACATCATGGTACGCTACAAGTCCACATCTTTCACAGACGTATATCTCAGATTTGTCAGATTCATCAAGAAGTCTGTCTTTTAGAATCATTGACGCGCCGTACGCAATCAAACAATCTCGTTCCATTTCACCAAATCTAAGACCTCCCCCCCTTGCTCTTCCCTCAGTTGGCTGCTTTGTGAGCATTTGGACCTGGCCTCTTGCTCTTGCATGAATCTTGTCTGCAACCATGTGGTGAAGTTTTTGATAATACACTACTCCAATAAAGACATCGACTGGAAATGGCTTGCCAGTTCTTCCATCATACATTGTCTCCTTACCAGAATATTTCAGTCCGCTATTCTCAAGTGCCGATTTTATCTCATCCATTTTTTCTCCGACAAAGGCCGAGCCATCGAACTTGGCACCTCTGACAGCAGCTGCCTTACCTGAAATTGATTCCATGAACATGCCAACAGTCATACGAGATGGGAATGCGTGTGGATTGATCAGTACATCTGGGATTATTCCCTCTGCAGTGTATGGTAGATCTTCGTATCTTGCTAGAATGCCTACAACTCCCTTTTGTCCGTGTCTTGACGCAAACTTGTCGCCAATTTCAGGAATCCTCATGTCCCTTACCCTAATCTTGTACATCTTGCCACCCTCACTTGACTGAGTCATCACCACGGTATCCACGACTCCCGTCTCAGATGGCCTTACACCTATAGATGTGTCACGTCTATACGGTCCCTTTGATTCAAACTCCCTGTATTCTTCCATGAATCGCGGCGGGCTTGTCTTGCCGATCAGTATATCGCCACCAATTGCTGCGGATTCTGTTGCAATGACTCCGTCCTCTTCAAGTAGTCTGTATGCTTTTTCTCCCTTGTAGCCGCGAATGTTATCCTCGGCATTCGGAATCTCAAAGTTGTCTCTCATCCCTCCAGGATACTGCTTTGCCTCCGCCTCGTAAATTCTAAAGAAGAATGTTCTTCCAAGGCCCCTGTCTACTGCTGCCTTTGAGATAACAATTGCATCCTCGATATTGTAACCATCAAACGGCAACACTGCCACAACACAGTTCTGTCCTGCCGGCCTGTCTTCAAGTCCGAGTAGATTCATGGCTTTTGTTGTAACAATTGGTGTTTGTGGATACCACATAAAGTGCTGTCTTACATAAGTGCTAGTATTCATCATAGGAGTTGAAAATCCAAGACTTTGCTTTGCCATTGCAGACTCGTACGTATTTCTTGGAGACTGGTTGTGTTCCGGATACGGAATGATTGATGCCCCTGCACCCAATATTGCTGACGGAAATATCTCAAGATGCGTGTATTTTTTTGTGTCCTTGTCATCAAGTGTGATGTAAAAGTTCTCCTCCTCGTTTGCATCAATTAGCTCTATTACCCCCATTCTCAGAAGGTCATTCCATGACATGAGCTTCTTTGAGACCTTTTCGATTAATTCCTGAGTTACAAGTGGCTTACCGTCCTTTATTACAATTAGCGGTCTTAGGACACGTCCTGCATTGCAGTTAACATATAGTCTCTTTGTCGCGCCTTCGACATTAGGCTTGAAAAATGAAATTCCAACGTGCGGATGTATTTTGGAGCTTCGCCTAAGATCACGGAGTGATTCGACAAGCTTGTCGCCGTCCTTGTAATAACCGACGAGTCGACCATCGACAAAGATACGCGTACCATCTCGCTTTAGATCCTCTTTTGCATCAGTAAAGTGAACAGTACCAAGATCGTAGAGCTTTTCCACTATCTCCTCGGGCGAAACATTAACTGAAATAATAGCAGATAGCGCCAAATTCTTTACCAGCCCACAGTTTGATCCTTCTGGAGTTTCAGATGGGCAAATTCTTCCAAAATGTGTCGGGTGCAGATCTCTTGCCTCAAAGTTTGGCTGAGTCCTTGACAGCGGAGACTGAATTCTTCTTAGGTGAGATATTGTCGAAAGGTAATTGGTCCTATCAAGAAGTTGTGTGACGCCGACTCTTCCTCGTCCCCAATTACCAGTAGCAATTGCGTTATTGAGTTTGTCAGAGACGATGCCAGGTCTTATCGCAGCTGCAACCGCGTTGATACCTCGCTTTTGACCAGATCTTTCAAGCTGGTATTTCATGTCGCGCACAAGATTTCTAAATGCTGTCCTGAAAAGGTCTGCTAGCATCTGTCCTGCGAATTTTATTACCTTGTTACCATAATGATCCTTGTCATCAGGTGAGATCCACCCAAGTTTTAGCTCAATTAGTTTGCATGCAGCCTCTCCGAGGAACTGTGCCTTTTCTCTTCTATTTTCTTGATGTTTGCCAAGGTGTGGCAAGAGCCCCCAGTCAAGCAGTGTTTCTGCACGCTTTATTTGGAATTCTTCAAGCATTCCAGGTGCGATTCTTTTACTGATATACACAATTGCATCCTTTGTAGTTTGCACGTCAGCTGCCTTTTCAAACGATGCCTCTAGCTCATTCTGTATAGAATCAACCAAAGACACCGCTGCTGCAATCTCCCTGTCAGATTCTAGTCCGAGTGCCCTCATCAGAGTGACCACTGGGATATCAACAGGTGAACCCGGAATTCTTGCTACAATCAATCCATCATTTTTCATCACAAGTTCAAGCTTTGCCCTGTATCCCACAATCGAAGAGTACACTTTTGCCTTGAATACGTCATTGCCTCCGACCTTTTCCTTGTCTACGATAATTTTGTTGTACGAGAGATCCTCAAGTCCAACTATGACTCGTTCAGATCCATTAATTATGAAATATCCACCAGGATCGTTTGGATCCTCGCCGTGTTCGATTAGCTTTTGTGTTGAAAAGTTGTGCAGTATGCACGCATTTGATCTTACCATTACAGGTATGTCACCTATGTGTACGAATCTTGACTCTAGAATCTTGCCGTCCTCAACAACGCTTGCCTCCATCATTATAGGGGCAGAATATGAAACATTTCTGAGTCTTGCCTCTGCCGGAGTTATATGTGTGATAGAGCCGTCAAGTTCCATCATTCGCGGCTGTTGCAGCTTTACTTTGCCAAGTTGGATCTTGTACGGGTATTCGGCGTTTTCAATTTCAATTTGGGTTACTTCATCAATGATACTTTGCAAGCCGCGCTCTAAAAATTCGTCAAATGAATTGAGGTGTTGTCGTGCGATTCCTTCCCTTTTTAGAATGTCCTGTATGATTGGCCATCGTTTGTTTGAAGAGTCTGCCATTATACTTCCACCGCGTATCTGTAGTAGATGCTCTCACCTGCAGTTGGGCTCTTTCTTGTGATTTTTATCATATCACCAGGTTTTACGCCAAGTCCTATGATCGCAGGATCGTTTGAAAATATCAACGGCATTTCAGTAGGCTTGCAGTTGAATTTCTTTAGTACTTCTTCTGCCTCCTTTTTTGTCATGATCTCATGTTTTGGGACATACACGTGATCAGGTACTAGTACGTGACTCTTCTTAGTTGCCAACTTGCTCACCTTCGATAGCATTAGCTAAATATGCAAAATTACCACACAAACTGTCAAACCTCCTAAAAGACTTTATATATATTTAATCAAGATCCCATCCGAAATCAATATTTTTTGTTTTTAGTCAATGATTTTTTTCTTAAGCTTAAATAGTATTTGGTAGCACCGATAAGCAACATGAGTACTCTGTACGCAGCAATAGCAGTATTTGCAATTCTGGCCACAGGTGTATCTATACCAGCTTATGCTCAAATCATAGATGCAATCACGGTAACTACAGACCAAGACTCTTACGAGGACGGCGACATAATTACTGTTACAGGTCAAGTCAGAGATAGGCTTTCTGGCTACCCAGTAACGTTACAGGTAATTGCCGCCAATGGTAACTTGGTTACTGTCGAGCAAATTGATGTATCCGAGGATAAAACCTACGGAGTCGAGATTACAGCAGGAGGAGCACTTTGGAGATCAGCTGGCACCTACACAATCAAAGTCCTCTACGGAACTGATACAAGAACCGCAGAAACGACCTTTGAGTTCGCAGGATCCGCTCCAGGAGGACCATCAGGTAAGACCTTCAAGATAGAAGGCAGTGATGACCTAATAACATACTCTATCAGAGGCGGCAAAGTCATCAGTATCACTCCAGATATTGATGCCAAGTCGTTAATAATAGAGATCGAGACCACTAGTAGCAACGGCGGAGAATTGACCATCACACTGCCAAGAAGCGTAATCGATTCAAGATTTGGCGCTGACGGCATGTCCGGTGAAGATCAAGACTTTATCGTCCTAGTAGACGGCTCAGAGTTATTAGAATCGCCTGCAGAAGTGTCCACATCGCGTGATCGCACACTGACCATCCCGTTCGAGGACGGAACAACTCAGATTGAGATCATCGGTACTTGGGTAATCCCAGAATTTGGCACAATAGCAGTCATAATCCTAGCGGTGGCAATTATATCCATAATTGCAGTCACCTCACGAAGTAGACTGAACATACTGCCAAAATACTAGATCCTCTACTTTTTTCATTTTTTAAATATACATAAATAGTCAGTACTCTAATCGCCAATCAAGATGAATAGTTATGCACTATCCGTGCTAATTGCCATAATGGCTGCAGCAGGCACTTTAGCAACAGTACCAACTTATGCATCTACCTTTTTGGAAGAGGCATGCCCGGATTGCGGTGGTGATGATCTCTACTACAAAGCAAACCTGGCACAAAAAGCCAAAGTTCCATTAAAGATCTGGACGGACAGAACACTATATGATCACAGCACAGAGATCAGAGTAGTCGGGGCCGTTTCAAATCTTAGAGGCGATGCACCAGTCACAATTACAGTACAGGGCCCACAAGGCAACATTGTAACTGTAAGACAAGTTGAGGTTGCTGGAGACAACACATTCGAGACAGCATTCATCACAGCAGGCCCACTCTTCAAGCAAAACGGCATATACACCATCAGGGCTCAATACGGACCACAAGAGATCAACGACAAAGTCCAAGTCGAGCTTGTTGGTGCACCCGGAGTAGAGACAGGAGGAGCATGCCATGCAAACGAGATTGCAGTAAAAGGCGGAAACAAGACATACTGTATACCATACGAGATCTATGGTTCTGCAGTTGTGAAGAAGGCTTCCGTCAGCAGTGAGACAAAATCAGTTGTGTTGACGATTGACGCACGAAGCGACGGCTCAATCATCTTGCAAATCCCAAGAAGCGTTCTGAAATCAGAGTCCAACAGTGGTGACACTGACTTCATCATACTAACAGATGATGAGGAAGCCGACTTTGACGAGATAGATAGCGACGGTACCTCAAGGACTGTCGAGATCTTCTTTGCAGAAGGCACAACACAGATTGAAATAATCGGTACTTGGGCAGTTCCAGAATTTGGCACAATAGCAGCAATAGTTCTAGCGGTGGCAATTATATCCATAATTGCAGTGACTGCAAGAACACGACTTAGCATCTTCCCAAGATACTAAGGCCACTACTTTTTTCATTTTTTAGACAATTTCCACGAAAAAGAAATATACAATCAGATAGCAAGTTTATCGTGAATTACTCCCACCTTGTTTTGATTTTTGTATCAAGTATTGTATTTGTCTTTGCACAGCATGCATTTGCACAATCTCCTGATTGCAGAATATGCGTTGCAGAAAAGTTCTACGAACAGGGCGACACAGTAGTCATTTTGGGAAGGGTTGATGCAGTTCTTCCAGATACGGATTTGCTCATCCAGGTATACAACAATAACAACCGGGTGCACATAGCACAAGTCACAGTAGCCCAAGATGGTAGCTTTACCTACACTTTTCCAGCAGACGGCCCGTACTTTAAGGCAGATGGCAACTATACAGTACAGGCATCTTACGGCCCAAGCGGCAACATTTACGAGACCAGTTTCCAGTTCCAGACAAAAAATACTGCAAGCGCGATAACCCAGATCTTTGAGGTAAGAGCTGGTGATTCTGGAACGTTTGATGTTCCATACACAATACGTGGCGGGACAGTCAAGAACATGTTCGTAGATCCTGCCATGCTAGCGCTTGTGATTCAGATACAAGCAGATAATGACGGTACCATAATTTTGGATCTTGGAAGAAACTGGATAGATGCAAAAAAACCCGATGGAACTGATGATACATACATTATCCAGATTGACGGAGTCCAAGTCCCATATCAAGAGTCATCTGTAAGCCCGGACTCTAGAATAATCACAATACAGTTCCTCGAGGGCGACTCTGACATTGAGATAATCGGAACATACGTCATACCTGAATTTGGCACAATAGCTATGCTGGTCCTTGTAGTGTCCATAGTATCGATGATGTTCCTTTCCGCAAAGAGAGGAAGCCAAAGATTATCTAAAAGTCATACTTTGCCTTAAACGGTGAAACGCTTCGTAGATCAGATACGATTTCCTTGAGTATGTCTACTGTTTTGTCAATGTCATCTTGCGTATTTCCATACCCTACCGTAAGTCTTAGAGAGCCGGTTATCTGTTCATGAGAGAATCCCATCGCCATAAGAACGTGTGATGCCTTTTGTGTCTTGACAGAGCATGCAGAACCAGTAGATGCTGCAATACCGTGCTCGTCAAGTTTGATTATCAGATCCTCTCCATTAACCCCAAGAAAAGTAAAGTGGGCATTGTTAGGAAGCCTCTTTTCTCTCTCTCCGTTCAAAGTCACATGTGTTATCTCGTTTGTCGTTCTCCTGACGAGTCTGTCACGAAGTGTCTTAAGACGCTCATAGTTTGATGCAAGATTTTCTTTTGCAATCTGGCATGCCTTACCAAACCCCACAATGCTTGCAACGTTTTCAGTTCCAGAACGCAATCCGCTTTCTTGACCTCCCCCCAAGACAAGTGGCTCGATTTTCATTCCGCGTCTAACGTATAGAGCTCCGACGCCCTTGGGCCCGTTAATCTTGTGCGATGATATCGACATCAAATCAATCCCGCTTTCTTTAACATCAACTTTGATCTTTCCCACTGCCTGGACCGCATCTGAATGAAACGGCACGTTGTGCTGTCTGCAGATCCTTGCAATCTCATCTACAGGCTGGACTGTACCTACCTCGTTGTTAGCGTACATTATGCTCACAAGCGCTGTATCGTTTGTGATCGAGTTTCTCAACGCATCAAGATCTACCATGCCAGAGCTGTCTACTGGAAGGTAAACCACATCGCAACCAAGCCTTTGTAGCTTCTTGCACGGCTCAAGTACTGCATCGTGCTCAATTGATGATGTTATGAGTCTCTTGCCTTGATGCACCATTCCAAACAGGGCAGTGTTGTTAGATTCCGTACCACCCGAGGTCAGCAGTATCTCATCCGGGCTGGCGTTTATCAAGTCAGCTATTCTTTTCCTTGCAGAATCAAGTGCCTTGGCAGCTACTCGGCCAAGCCTATGAATGGATGAAGGATTGCCAAAATTTTCCTTAAGGTATGGCATCATCTCTTGTATGACCTCCTCGTTCATCGGAGTTGAGGCAGCATGATCAAGGTAAATCAATCTGCAATCACGTTTATCTTTCCAGACCTGTATCCATGAGGGTCTACTTGTACTGCAGTAAATCCGATTGACTTTAGCTTCGATGTCAGATCGTCAAGCTTTGTTTTATCCAATAGCAAACCCAGTTCGTCTTGGCCGACCTCGATTCTTGCGGTGCCATCAATATCCCTTACCCGCACCTGTTTTGCCCCAAATATCTGCTTCACGAATATCTCTCCAATCTCTATTCGTGCAAGCCTTTCTGCAGTAACACGCTGGCCCCAAGGAATCCTGGATGCAAGACACGCATTTGACGGTCGATCATACACTGACAGTCCAGCACACTGTGCAATACTGCGAACCTGATTTTTTGTTATCCCAACTTCCACGAGAGGACTGCGTATTCCGTTGCTCTTTAGAGCGTAGATTCCAGGCCTGTAGTCTCCAAGATCATCAACGTTTGTGCCATCCACTATCAGATCAATTCGTTCCGACCTTGCCACGTTGATCAGATGTTGTGAGAGCTCGCTACGGCAGTAAAAGCATCTATTCTTGTCGTTTCTTACAAAGTCTTCGTTTTCAAGTTCACTGTATGAGATTATTCTGTGCCTTATTCCTATTTCATTGCAAATCTTCTTTGCTGACTCTAGTTCTTCTTGTGCCAAAGTCTTGTAGTCCGCAGTCACTGCCAGAGCTCCTCTGCCAAGTGCCCTGTGTGCCGCGTACGCAACAACTGCACTGTCAACTCCTCCGGACAGTGCGACTATTACGCCTGCCTTGCCCGAGAACCACGAAACCAGGCTTTCAATCTTGCTCATTTTAGCTGTCTGCCCACCTGTGTTTTTATCATACCTTCAGCATCCTTGAACGGCAGGTTGAGTCTGTCCGATACGGTCTTGATATCATCGTACTCCACTTTGAACTGCTTTTGTTCCCTTATCTTGCATCTAACTTTGAATTCTTTACCACGTATCATTATTTTTAGAGTAAGCAGTTTTCTTGGAACTGTTATTCTATCTGAGAAGCGAATCCGTACACCAAGAGTACCTGTTTCTGAGAAAATCAGATCAGTGATTCTATCCACATGTGAAGGATCGCATATCACAGACATTACATGGCTTGGTCTGCCTTTTTTTGTCACTGCTGGGATCACAGTAACATCTTTTGCTCCTGCAGACATGATCTTGTCAATAGAGTGGGCCAGTAATTCGCCCGAAACATCATCCAGATTGGTCTCCAAAATTCCCACCCGATCCGACTTTAATCTGTCAAAAGCATCACCGCGCACTATTTTGAGCACGTTAGATATTCCATCAAAGTCTTTCTGACCTGCTCCATATCCAATTGAGCTTATCTTCATCTGAGGATAGAATTCAGAACACCTGTCTGCCAGATTTACAAGAATACTAGCTCCAGTAGGCGTTGTTAGCTCGTCCGTTATACTACTACCCTGTACTAGTATCTTTGATTTTTTAAATATCTCCAGTATTGCTCCTGCCGGATTTGACACGGTTCCGTGTGAGAAGGTCACTGTACCGCTTCCAACTGCTACCGGCGTTGCAACTATTTCCTGATCAAAACACTTCAGGTCGTCCAGCGCTATAGCACATCCTATAATGTCTATTACGGTATCGATGCTGGATGCTTCATGAAAATGTACCGAGTTCTTTGAGATTCCATGAACCTTGGCCTCAGCTCCAATCAGCGTCTGTATCGTATTTTCTGCAAATTCCTGCGCTCTTTGTGATAATCCAATTTTCCTTGCAGTTTTGGCTATGCAGCCTGCAATTTCTGTTCCTTTTCTTTCATGGTGCACCTCATCAAGCTTCAGAGTAAGCCTGGTTGCATGTATGCCGTGTTTGTACACATTACCAAAAGAGATTTTCTTTATCTTGGAGCCAGGAAGAAAGTCTTGCGCAGAGTATGCACCGTCTATTATTTTTGATTTGTTGGCCCCAATATGTACAAGTGATGATAACATCATATCTCCAGATATTCCAGCTATCTGAGAATCAATTACCAGAACCATTACAAAGCAGATTACAAAAATGCATATAAATTCTCACATAGCATCAGTGATTTTGATGGTTACAGAAAACCGACAGATAGAATTTTCAAAATGCTCATACATGCAAGCATAGTTGTACTTCAGTCCATCAGGATAGATTTAATTACAGAGTGGAAAAGTCGCACAATATGCTTACAATAATTGGTTCAGGCAAAGTTGGCGGCGATGCGGCATTGTTTTCCGCACTCCGAAAGGTCGACAAGGACATACTGCTTTTAGACGTAGTAAATGGACTGCCTCAAGGCGAGGCGATGGACTTGAACCACATGCTCTCAGAGCAGGGCGTAGATGTACACATTAGAGGTTCGAACGACTATGCAGACATGAAAGGCTCAGATATTGTAGTTGTTGTGGCCGGCTCTGGCAGAAAGCCCGGCATGACCAGAATGGATCTTCTCAAGATAAACGCAGGCATTGTAAAGGATGTTGTAGAAAACATCAAAAAACACGCAAGCAATGCAATCATAGTTCCGGTAACAAACCCGCTTGATCCTATGGTGCACATAACATACAAGACGTCAGGATTTGAGCCCAGCAGAATTGTCGGAATGGGAAATATGCTCGATCTCTCAAGATTCATTCAGTTTATCCACGAGTCAACTGGCCACTCTCGCGATTCCATAAGGGCCCTTGTCATAGGAGAACATGGCGAGAATATGCTTCCGCTTCCAAGATTTTCCACGGTGTCAGGAATTCCGCTTGCCAGCATCCTACCAAAGGAAAAGCTGGATCAGATCGTAAAAGACACAAGAGGCGTTGCGGCCAAGGTAATCGAGCTAAAAGGCGCAACAGTACACGCCCCAGGTAATGCCATATCTGCAATAGTAGAGGCCATCATAAAAGACAGAAAGAAAGTCATTCCTGTGGCAACACCTCTCACAGGACAATATGGCCACTCGGATGTCTCAATAGGCGTTCCTGCTGTGATTGGAAGGAAAGGTGTAGAGAAGATAATAGAGCTTGACCTCAACTCAGAGGAGAAGGAATGGTTTGAAAAGGGAGTAAACAGCGTCAAGACGGCCCTTGCCGGCATCTAACCAGATTTTTTATAGAACACACCACAATCTTTGATATTGGAAATTCACGACGTGTTAGAATCACTCAGAGACGGAAAGATAAGCGTGCCGAAGGCAAGAAAACTGCTCTCGCTTTACTCCATCGAAAAGATTGAAGAGTTTGCACAGATAGATGTTGGAAGAAAATACCGCAAGGGAATTCCCGAAGTCATTTTTGCGGAAAGAAAGCAGCTTGACGAAGTAAAGAAGATAGT
The DNA here is from genome assembly GCF_000723185.1 of Candidatus Nitrosotenuis uzonensis. NCBI lineage: Archaea > Thermoproteati > Nitrososphaerota > Candidatus Nitrosotenuis > Candidatus Nitrosotenuis uzonensis. Next base: position 234,694 of record NZ_CBTY010000006.1, on the reverse strand, counting down.
TCAAAAGACACTTGTAAAATCCGACTTTGTACTAGTCTCAAGGATTCCCAAACAAGATTACAAAAAAATGCTAGTATTTGTAAAAAGAAACAAGTTCAAGATCAAATCCGGAAAGAACACTACGACACTCCTAATCTACAAGAAGCTCAAGAATACAGGAGGAAAGATAGGAATAATCACCGCAGGAACCTCCGATATTGGGATTGCCGAGGAAGCAAGGCTCACCTGCGAGGCAATGAGCTGCTCGTGTATTTGCACCTACGATGTAGGAATAGCCGGGATGCATAGAATGTTTCCAGTTATTAAAAAATTCATCCAAGAGGATGTAGACGTGATAATAGTCGCCGCAGGCATGGAAGGAGCACTTGCATCAGTGGTATCATCTCTTGTAGATGTTCCAGTAATAGGCCTGCCAACTTCTGTAGGATACGGGTATGGTGAGAAGGGTGTTGCGGCACTTGCATCAATGCTCCAGAGCTGCTCATTAGGGCTATCCGTGGTAAACATAGATAACGGCATAGGTGCTGGGGCAGTTGCCGCGAACATTGCAAACAGGGCAAAGGCCGCACGCAATTAATTCCAAGATTGTTTTATTTCTGCATTGTCATTGACGCCAGTGAGTATTCTCAGTACCACGAAAATCATCAGATTAGACAAAACTGGAGGCACCTACGTGGACTGCAGACCACATGAGGCATCAATCTCCCCAAATCCTAAACAAATCGTAAATTCTGCCTCACTCAGATGCGACTCCATGCAATGTGATTATTTCGCATTCACGAGTAATTCCAGCTAAAAACCAACTATGAAAAACAGTCAGAAAATAATTTATACTATATTAGAAGTCTAACCATAGTTGGCTGGCAAGAGAATAGTACTGACTGCAGACCGCAGTCTTATGACTAATTATCGTGGCAATTTTCTTTATGGGTTCATAGCTTGTGGGCCATACGAGCTTTTGCCAGAATGGGTATTTGACAAAGTGTTCTGTCCCGCAGTTGAGACGGACCAAAATACTGGAGAGGCAAAGGTAGCACAGGTCGGCCTAAGACGTGTTGAGAGCGCATTATTGCAGGGATACAGAAGAGACGAGGTCTTTGTTGCAAATCCTGATTATCTGGAAAAATGCATTGGTCCTGATACCAAGGTTGTCGGAATTAACGTAATGGACCCATTAGGCATGGCACCAGTAACGACTACAATGTCTCCTGAAAAGCTTTCCTATGTTGCAATGAAGTTCAAGCGAATGTGTGCAAAAATAATTCAGCTAAAAAAACAATATGATTTTCATGTCGTAGTTGGTGGAAATGGAGCTTGGGAGCTTGCAAAGACTGACAGGATGAAGATTCACGGAATCGACACAGTTGTGGTTGGAGAGGCAGACGAATTGGCACTTGACTTGTTCAAAGACCTTGAAAATGGAGACGCTCCAGAACTGATGCACTGTTTTGTCAAGAACATACAAAACATACCAATCATTGAAGGTCCTACTGTCAACTCACTCATAGAGGCAATGAGGGGATGTGGAAGGGGATGCGACTTTTGCGATGTAAACAAGAGATCCAAAAAAGATCTCCCGATAGAAAGACTTCAGCACGAGGCAAAGATAAACCTCGATTACGGATTTGATTCAATTTGGTTGCACTCAGACGAGATGCTGCTTTACGGATGTGAAAGCAAGGACTTTCAGCCAAATCGAGACGCAATTACAGAGTTATGGCGCAGCCTAAAGTCAATGGGTGCAAATTTTGTAGGAACTACCCACATGACATTTTCTGCAGTAGCTGCAGACCCACTATTGCTAAAACAAATGTCCGAGATAAATAACATGCATACTACGGGCAGATGGCTTGCCACTAATCTCGGAATTGAAACAGTAGCCCCAAGGATGGTCAAAAAACATCTTGGCGTCAAGACAAAACCATTTTCCACAGACGAATGGGGATGGGTGGTAAGAGAGGGCGCCAGAATAATGAACGAGAACCACTGGTTCCCTGCAGCTACGCTCATCATAGGCTGGCCAGACGAGACGCCAGATGAAACTCAATACACGATTGACCTCATAGAGGACTTTAGAAAGACCAACTTTAGAGGACTTGTTGCTCCTCTTCTATACCAAGACTTTTCCGAGAAAAACTCGATGCACTTTGGCAACCTAAACGAGGCCCAATTCACACTCTTTTGGAGATGTTGGGAGAACAACCTAAGAGTCATCAACGACATAGTCCCAATCATACTCAGGAACAAGACGTACGGGCCTCCAATGAAGCTATTCATGTACGGTCTTATCAAAGCAGGAACGTGGGCAATCATGAGATACCTGCGCGGACTGTGCAAAGATCTCTTTAACGGCAAGCTTCCAGAGGAGATTGTGGAACGATACGCAAGAAGCAGATCCGTGGCTGCGCCAAACTATACCAGATAACTTGAAAAAATTGGCATCCAAGGCTTAAGGTCAACAACGGGATGTAAATTGACGACAGCCCCAAATACCAGATTACCAATACACTCCAATAGTATTATTCCGTTCGGTGTCCGAATCGAACACACCGGGTAGAAAAATTTACACCCGCTTTACAGACTCTTTATTGCTTCGTCTGCAAGGGTGTTTCTTTTCGGCGTCATCACAATAAAGTAAGTCTTGTCTGCCCTCTCTATTGCGTTGACTTTGCGGTATGTATTTGCATTTATGTCAAACTCTAGTATCCTGCCGTCAAGTGTGCCCTTTGTGTATATCATAAGGTATACGTTGTCATTGCTATGTGTCAATGGGATGAATGCAAAGATGTAGCCTTTGTAATAGTTGATCGGCATCGTGTTTTTCATCGGAGGCATCACAGATGCCATGTATGAAAAGATGTCCGGAATCGACTCAAATTCCTCGTATTCTACGTGCATAAATGAAGTGAGATGTCAGGATATATAATCTAGAGGCGCCTTTTTTGCAATAGTCCCCTGACTTTGATAATCACAACTGCCGGAACGACAAAGTACATGCCGATATTTAGCAGTATGATTCCTATGCCATACCCTAGCATCTGTCCCTCAGAATCGATATCAACGTAGTTGAGTATTGAGAGTGTTGAGAGCATTGGCGTGATTGCTGTCTTTACCAGTTCCTTGAATACAGGATTGTCTCTTTCCCAGTCTGCCACCGTTGGACTGAACGAGTAGTACACTGCGTTAAATGCACTCATAAATCCAGTTCCAGAGTGTGTGCTAAGCAGAACGTTATCTCTTACCTCCCTGAGTAGCTGTACTTGAGGTGCCAGCTCAGAGCCAAATGCGGCAGTTGCAATCAGACATCCACCCTTGTCATCAGCTTTTGGCGCCGGAACACATATGCCTTGTGCGTTTGGCACCGTTCCAGGTCCACAGACTACCGGCTTGTCTATAGGCTTTGGTGGCTCGTCAACGCAAATACCTCCTGAGAGTATCTGTCCTGGAGGACATTGCACTGGCTGTGCCACTACACATGTCTTTGAAACTGGGTCATATACGGTGCCAGTTCCACATTGCGGTGGCGGCTGGGTAAACGGTACGCATACATTATTTTGTAAAACCTCTCCAGGGCCACATTTTGGAGGCGGCGGTGGCGGCGGTGTGTCTATTACGGAAGCGCCAGTTCCACCATTGAAGAAGAATGTAGTATCTGCCTTTTGTGGACCATAATTAACTAGAATCCTGTAATCGCCCTTTGTCTTCCAGAGCGGGCCTGAAACTATGAAAAAACCTTCATAATCACCGTTAAGCTGCGGTGTAATCTGTTTTACCTGTAAAATGTTACTAGAAGTGCCATTGACCAGTGGTCCGACTACTCTGACTGTAAGATCTATCATGTTGTTTGCATCCAAGTTCTTTACGTGTCCTTTGAATACTACCGTATCACCTTGGTCGTAAAGTGGTAGCTCCGTCTTGACAGAGAGCGGCGGAATGTCGACTTGGGCAAATGCGCTGGAGGTACCAAGCGAAAATAGGATCAAAGATAACAGTGCAATCCTTGCTGATACTCTCATTTCTAGGCTTGTACAACATTTCAGGGTATTTATGTATTCTATGAAACAAAAATTGACTTGATTATACTTTTCTTGAACCTTTTTTGACCCAATCAATTTATCTCAGAATGCCCGAGCTTGATCTTACCACATCAAATGAGATTTTGCCTATCTGTGACTGCATGTACTTGATATCAACTGTGTACTTGCCAGTTGGCGAGTTGTGTTTTAGTGTTATCAGTGTCTTGTACAATCCCTGTTTTGTTGCAAATGCGTCAAGCTTTGTTGTTTTGCCGTCAGGCATTGTGAGCAACAGCTGGATCGTGGTGCCTTGTTTGTAGTTTGGTATCTTTCCAGTCAGTACTACATCCGTTGTTTTGCCGTATGTGGGAAGTACATACACCTTTGATTTGGACGGGAGTGCTGGTGTCGTTTTTGTTGGAGTTTGTGTCGTCTGGGTTTTTGTGTCCTTTGAGAGGCTGATAATATTTTGTTGTCCTGATGAATCTCTAAAATCATAGTACTTGAGATCTACTATTCCGCCTGCGGTGGAGATAAGCTCTGTGCCGCTCCTGTTGCAAATCTTTGAGGGCATCTTAAACGTCCCCTCGAATCGGCCTGTGTTGGGTCCAGTTTCAACTAGCGTAAATCCGGTTGAGGCCAGTCCCCCGTATTCAACGCCGTTTATGGTACACCGCTTGTAACGTATGTCCTTTATTAGCACCTCAAGAAGTATTCCACCTGAGCCTCCTACAGCATCCACATCTGAGGAAGCAGGATTGTCAATCACAGAATAAATGTCAACCGTGTCATGGTTGACATTAAGATCAGGGTCCATCAAAGTAACTGTGACAGGAGAGCCGAATCTGAATGTCTTTGAGTTAAGTGATACCGTTCCAGAGTTGGTCCTGACATCTGTTTTTGTCGAAGTCTCTGTTGTCAGTCCAGTCGCATCTCTATCAGCGTACGCTATGTTGATTCCCTTCTCGTCTATGAGTCTCTGGTTAACAAAGAACTTTACATCTTGATCTATCGTTCTTAGTGTCCTTATCAGATTTGCATCAAATTGATTTAACTGACTTGCAATTACATACTCTAGCGTTCCAGTAAACGTGGAAGAATTTTGCGCAGTTTCTCTTAGCTCAAATCTGTATATTGCGTTATTCACATCGGCGTTACCTTTCTTTCCAAAAGAGAAAAGATCAAACACTAGCGGCTGCGTGTCAGTTTCAGATGCAACATTACCGGCTGTGCCAAAGTCGACAACAAGAAAGACAGGGCCGGATTTAGAGCTTATCTGGGTGACTGTCGCGTCGCTAATCTGGGCAAATCCTTGCGATGATACGCTTCCTGCTCCCAGTAGCGTGACAGTTGAACTGTCAGACGAGAAAAACAATGATATCGAGGTGCCAGAAAAGCTGGAAATTCCAAGTTGATTTGCAAAAGAACGCATATCATAGTTTACCCAGTTCGTTCCCATGTCTCCCTGTCCCGTATTTATCAGCATGGATTGCAACTGCGACGCGCTTATACCAAGGTTCATTGAGATCTTTGCAAATCCGAACGAGTTAGGTCGTGTATCAATTATCAGCCTGTCAGAATTCTTGTCAGGAACTGATGAACTCACAGAGGTGCCCGTAGTCAAAATGTTATCGCCAGAGTTTGCATGGAACTTGACACCGCTTGCAGATTCTAGCGTGATCGGATTTCCTATAGTCATCGATGGAATTAGTGCTGAGCTTCTGAAGACCTCAAGTCTGTCCCTTACGCCGTTGTTGATATTTTGATCAGGATCCACTACTGTGACAGGGATTTTTTGTCCTGAAAGCACCCTGTTTGAGCCAAGCGATATGTCTGCTGTGTCAAGTCCCGATACAATAGATGTTGACTTGGAGTTGTACTGGATTGTTGCAGATTGCCCCCTTGGCGCGCTAGAGAGTATTCCAATGCTAGAGACATCCCCAAAGTCGCCCGTCTCAAACACTGCAGAGTTTGGCTGCGTTTCAACAAATGTGACTATTTTCTGATATGTGGTAGTAGAATCAGATACTGACGCTGCCTGAAAACCGTTTGACTTTAGCTTGACTACACTACCAAGCACCATTGAGAGTTTCCCGTTCTTCTCAAATCCTATATTTGATAAATGTGACATCAGGTTTACAAGCCCTGCTCCGCTTGCGGCAGGTGAGCCGTTTTCCGTGAAAGCATGGTAGAATACTGCTTGTGGGGATTCCACGTTAAAAGTCCACGAATCGCGTGCGGTAGGATCCTGGTTTAGCTGCATGTCATTAATAGTAACAAATACCTCAGAGTTTGGTGGATACGATGTCCTATCAAGACTCAGCCCGATGTTAGGAATGTCATCATATTGCAGCTTGACTTGCTGCGTACCGCCGGCCGCGTTGTACTGTACTACTACATCATTGTTAAACGAATAAAGCTGAATTATCGGCCAAGCATCCGCATTCAGGTTTATCTGTCCTGGTTGAATGCTCGGATTGGTGTTAATTGATTTTGGAAATTTGATCACGTTGTTTATGTTGGGTCCTGATGGGGTACCCGTGCATGTGTTAAATCCTGTCTGCCCATTTGTTGAACCAGTCATAGCTCTGGGCACTGCAATTCCTTCAGACTGGGTAAATGATGGACCAAGTGATATTGTATCCTTGCTACAAAACACGCCAAAATCAAGCCCCTTTCCTGGTTGTCCTGTTGGCACGGTCTGATCAGCTGCCCTTGCCTTATCCACATTTGCAAAGTACCCATACCATTTTCCATCTGTTGCCTGCACCATACGCAGATCCTTTCCGTTTACGGTCACATCAGGCTCACCCTTTCCTTCCGAGGTGTCAGAGAGCGACGGATCGCTTATTACTACTTCTACTACCATCGAACCAGCAAAATGGTTGTTGTGTAGTGGATTTTCCGCAGAGACGTATAGATTCGGGTTTGCAGCAAAAGCGCTAGAGGCCAACGGGATTAATAATATGCCCATTATTGCAAGCAAAACCAACTTGTTCAATTTACGTCAGATCCGAGTCCGCCAAAGATAACGTTATCGTATGATTTATTCGCAAAGCGAGTTATTACAGCTTGGCGGTAATGATTTAATGCGTAGCATCTTTGTGCAACGGACCAGCGTTCTGAAGATATCCCTAGTTGCCATACTTTCTGCCTTTGTAGTTGAATTCGTTTTTGGAATGGTGTCAGGCAGTCTTGCATTACTAACAGACAGCATTCATGCACTTTTGGACAGCGTTGTCACCTTGGTGCTGCTTTTGGCTGCACGCTATGCAGTAAAACCGCCTGATGCAGAGCACACATACGGACACGGCAAGGTCGAGTCACTTGGAGGCATGATAGGCGGAATTGCAATATTCCTAATTGCCGTTTTTTTCATTTACGAGGCGGTAGACAGAATCCAGAGTCCGAGTAGTTTTGCTCCTGGACTTTATGCCATAGCGGCGGCCATATACACAATAGGCATCGATATTTTCAGAATCATTCTTCTTAAAAGATCAATTAACAAGGTAGGCGGCACCACTCTGAAGGCCGATTTTTACCATGCATTCTTAGATCTTGGCTCCACCATGGTTGTAATTGCAGGCATAGTAATGGCAAATCTTGGTTTCCATGATGCAGACTTTGCAGCAGCCCTAATCCTTGGAGTGTTACTTGTTGTCTTGAGTCTAAAGCTTGTGTATAGAACTGCACAAGAGCTCACCGATATCATCTCACCAGAACTTGTCAAGAAAGTAAGACAGACAGTCCTAGCAACTGACGGTGTGTTGGATGTGGGTCAAGTCCTAATGCGACGATCAGGGGATACGATATTTGCAGATGTGACAGTCTCAGTAAGAGCTGATGTCAGTTTTGACAAGGCACACGAAATAAGCAGTAATGTGGAGGACAATATCAAAAAATCCATTCCAAATTCGGAGATAACAGTACACTTTGAGCCAAGCTGGAAGGGTGTACCCATCGACTCCAGAATATTCGACATTGCATCTAGTGTTTCAGGTGTCAAGGGAATCCATAATGTGTCACACCATGTCACAAAAGGCGCCAAGTTTGTAAGTTTTCACGTGATGGTAGATAGAAACATGAGCCTTGAGAAGGCACATGAATTATCAGACAAAATAGAAGAAAAAATACGAAGCCAAGTGCCTGAAATTGACAACATCACAGTACATCTTGAACCACACATAGCTATTCCAACAGACCTAACTGAATACAAGACTGCGGATGAGAAGATCATTGCACTGCTAAAGGAGCGAACCGAGGTAAGAAAGATAGGAAGGATTGTCACCTTAAAGTACGACAATCTGCTTAAGATCGATATCAACTGTTCTTTTGATAGAGATCTTTCGATTGAAAGTGTTCATGATTTGACGTCACAGATAGAGCACCGCATCAGGGATCACTTCAAGAATTCTGTGATAACCATACACCCAGAGCCTTTCTAGATGATGATGCTGGTAATGTACATTATAATCATCCCTATAGCTATGCCAGCCACAACTGGCGCTGACAGTAGAGATCCGTCACATCGTATCCAGTTCAAGATGACGGCTACCACCTGAAATATCGCTCCTGCCCCAACTGAGAGAAATATTATGGATGTGACAGGGGAGTACTCGAATCCGCCAATCCATGCACCAAATATTGCAGGTGCGCCTGCAATCAATCCCATTGCGGCAAGCTTTGCAATCATAGGCTTCTGCCTTGCCATTGGTGCAGCTATTGCAAGGCCCTCTGTAGTGTTGTGTATTGTGAATCCTACAATAAGGAATGTACTCAGCGCGACCTCACCTAATCCTATCGCAGCTCCAATCGCAAGTCCTTCTCCGAGATTGTGCAATCCTATTCCTATTGCCACCATTAACGCGATTGCAACAGATTTTGATGCCGCTGAAACTCTACTGACCAGTCTTTCTGAGATATAGTAAAGTGCAACAAACGAGCATATTGTAACAGTTGCAATCAAGAGTTGTCCGTTAAACGCCCCTGCTAGCCTTTGCGCAGATATTTCTACTCCTTCCTCTATTGCGTCTATTCCAAGAAATATCAAAAGACCTACAGTGATGGCCAAAAAGAATGTGTATTTTGCGCGGCTCATCTTTGCTATAAATGGGAACCATAAAAGTCCTATCAACACAGGTATTATTCCCACGTATGTTCCAATTATCGCAAAATAAGATACAAGCTCAAGGCTTGGTTTCATTGCAGGCGCTGCAGCCGTCACTGAGGATGAGAACCTGGTCCCATCATGTACTGTGAGTCCTATCTCATACGGTTCTGCCTCATTCCAAGAATATGGAATTCGCACCTTTGCAGCTTCGAATCTAGCAAGATGTCTGTCAGGCTCTATTGCGGCTGGCTGCACTCTATCGTTTACGTCTGCTTGCGCGATAGAGACTTCTATTGGCCCAGTATTCCTGACCGTGACATGGATTTCAGAATCAACAAACTCGATTTTCTCTAATGTGATCTGAGGCAGTGGAATTCCAAAGTTCAAAAGTTCTGAGCCAGGGCCAAATAGGTAAAATATCATGATGCCAAGAAGCACCAACGGGATTATGCCGCTTACTACAAGCTTTACACGCGATGACTTTGCAGATTCCATCAGTACTTGCCCTCGACTAAGAACAGTCCCGTCCAACCCTTTTCAGCAAATTCCGTTTTATGTGCATGGAAAAGATACTTTCCAGGATAATCATATGTGAACTCCATAATGCCTCGCTCTCCCTGTGACAGTGTAATCATGTCAGTGTATGTCCACGGTACACTAGATGTACCCGTAGGATAATAGTAGTACAGATTGCCGTGTAGGTGGAAATTGTTTATCTGGTCAAACTCCAGTATGTTGAGAACATAGATTCTGATCAGCTTACCCTGCTCTATCTTGATTGGATGGTGTTGGTAGTAAAACGGGATAGTGTTTGCAGCGTAAAAATTGTTTTCAGTATCAAAGTCTGTGTCAAATCCGTTGAGCACCATTACCATCTCGTCTGCTGGCGCCCTAGGCTGCTTGGGATCCACAATGTATGCACCATACAGACCGTGTGCAATGTGTTCCTCTAACGGCATGACATGGCAGTGATATGGATGTACTCCTGCCGGACCTGCTACAAATTCGTATGTGAACTGGCCCCCACCACTTCCTACGATCTCAAAGACACCGTCCATTTCGGCAGCGTGTATCCCGTGAAAATGTATCGTGTGCTGTTTTGAGCCCTCGTTTACAAAGTGTACTCTTATAAGATCTCCTTCGGTGGCCCTAATTGTGGGCCCAGGCACAGTTCCGTTAAACGTCCAGACATTGTAGAAAACTCCAGGAGATATCTCCATTATTTGATCATCACGCGCAATTATGGTGAATTCACGTAACGTTGTGCCGTCTGCGAGTGTCGAAACTCGCCCATAATTGAACTCACGCAGGTATTTTTCCGGATCTATTTCGACGGTCTGTGGCAAATATACTGGATCAAGCACATCGCCTGTGGTTCGAATTACCGCACCACTGTGTGTTACAAACGTCTTTTCCTCGTTGTTTGCAATTGACGATATAGGATATGCAAAGTAAAATGATGCGATGATCGCAGTGATTACTAGGGCAAATATCATTTTTGAAAACGGCTTCAACGTACAGTAGATGTTGTAATTTTGTTTATTTAAAAGTTAGCCTAGGCTAACTTTGTTAGTATAGGCTAACTTTTAGGATCCAATTAGAAACACAACTCAATAATATGGCATGCAGAGGGATAAAATATGAAAAAACCCCATCTGGTGCTTTTTGTGGCAGGAGGATTGGTTGCTGCAGGCATGGTAATCTCATTTTATGGTTCTGCCATAATTACGCAGGGAGTTGCCATAACTGATGGCCTCGTAAGTCAGGCTTCTCCGCTTGAGCTTAGTCGGCAGATGGATCCGGCGGTAGCGAAAACAGGAATTTACATAGTACATACCGAGCTGTCAGGCGTGACAATGTCGGTGAGGATTTTTGATCCTCTCGGCAACCAAATAGTTTCTAAAACCATCGATGAAGACAGGACCGAAGAGCAGTTTGACTTATCATCAAAAGGAGAATATAGGATGGTGCTTGAAAATATCGATTCGCAGGAGACTCGAGCACTCATAGGTCTATCGCACATGCCTGACAAATCTATCGTGGCACTCAACATATTTGGACAGGCGGCAATAATTTCTGGATTCGTTGGAGTAGGCATTGCAGTTATTTATGCAGTAAAAACTCGCAGAAAGTCTAGTTAAGGTAGCTATCAAGCTCTGTAAGTCCGTCGACTACACCCTTGTAGTTCTCATCATTTTCCATCAGCTTGGCAATTTTTTCTGTGTCAACAGAGTATTCAAGTGGAATCTTGCTAGCATATACATACCCTGTTTGAATGAGAAGTCCAAGTCGTTCTCTTATTTCCTGTTCGGATATGCCTAAAGACTGTGCAAGGTTTGATGATGCCTTCGGCCCATGTTCAAGTTCTGAGAGGATGACAGATATCTCAGGATTGAAAAGGTGCTCTATTACTTTGGCATTCTCACTTTTTTCGGTCATGCAACTACATGTTTTTGGAACCTAATATCTTCTTGGTGTTAAAAATATAGTCTACCACCAGTACCTTGTCCATGTTGTCCTGGTTGATATGATATGTGCGGCCGTGAATCCGCTTTTCCATTTCTTGCACATATGTTAAAAGCTCCATTTCCTCGCTTACCACTATGGAATCTATTTCTATGTTCTCGCGTCTGCATTTTTTTGCTTCCAAAATAGTTCTTTCGTCTATTTTCGGATCAACCTTTTTGTAACGATAACACAAATAGACAAGGCTTCCAGAATCTTCGATTTTGATGTTTTTCTCTTCTCTTATCTTTGAGAGAAGAGACATATTTGGCGCATAAAAATTAGAATACGGTTTTTCCTCAAGTATCTTATTTTTTTGGAATTCATCATCAACAAAGCAGGCACTTGGTTGGCCATCGGTGATCAGTACTATGCGCTTGTTTGTCGCGGATTCTTTTTGTAGTATTTTTCTTGCCAATCTGAGTGCTGCCTGATAGTTGGTGTAATGAAGAAACTCGTCATTTGCATCATATGTTTTTAGAAACGGAATGTCAACGGGATTGACTATTGATGCCATTGATGCAAAACCTATAATCATGATGGTGTCGTTTGGAAAGAACCTTTTGTTTAGAACGTAAAGTGACCAAAGTGCCTTTTTGGCAGCCTCAATTCTGCTCATTCCAGAACCTGCAAGCGCTGATTTCATTGTTGAGCTCAGATCTATGCAATATACTACTGCTGCCCTCACATCATCCACAGTTTCAAACTGTTCAAAGTCGTCTATCTCAATGTCGAGTGGAAACCTAAGATCCTTGCTTTTTGTTATTCTTGTTATTGTATTCAGTATTGTAGTCGGAACATTTAGTATCCTTATGTCATCTCCAATTTCGAATTTTTTTGTGGTGTCAAGTATGGTGGTGCCTGTACCAACAGCTCGCGTTTCATGCAGTCCAAAATCTCCTGTCTTCAGCTCACTCATAATATCCCTCAATATGTGATCACCAATTGCGAAAAACCCTTTTTTTGTAAGCCAGTGTTTCTCATCTTTTAGATATCCATGCTCCAAAAGCAGTTTTGTAATAGAATGCAGATCGTCGCTTTTTGGCGTATCCTCGGATTTTGTCTTGGTTCCAGAATCGGATTTTGACTCTAGATCATTTTTCAAAATTCCTTCAAGCTCATCCAAGGTTGGAGCTTTCTCTCTTATTGATTGCCTTGCAAGGGATTCCAATAAGATCTGTAATGTTTTTTGGTCAAGAGGCTCATAGCCCTCGTTTTTTTCTCCACCTGTTTCCTCCCTGCTTGCAGAATATACAAAATTTGTGTGATCAGACTGCGACATATGTGCCCTCTTTTCTTTCAAGAACTTTTGGGCTCGTAAAGCACAGTCCATCAAGTATCATCTCAAGTACGGCCGCTCTAAGCTCTCCGGCAGCAGAATCAGTCAGCAGTATGTTTTTGTTCAAGACACCGCTCTCCGACATTTTACTTTCAAGCTCCTTTTGTACATCCGCTACCTGTTTTACTTGGCTTTCCACCAGTTCTGTGAGGCGCGCAAAACCACCCAATTGGCTCTCGTACGAAGCTTCGCCGTCCTTCCAAACAATTTTCTGTGATGCTCGGAATGTTTTCCCTGAGAATTCTTGTTTTATTGCATCAAGTGCAGAGGCATCCAATCCATGCAAATACTCAAGACATGTTTCCCGAATAGAGTCATCAAGAATATGCCTGAATACACGTAATCGGTTCTCAAGTGTGTCATCTATTTCAGAGAGCTCAAACTTGGCTATCTGTGATAGGCAATACATATCAGAATGCCGGAGAACTGTGGCACTTTGCTTTGGAATAGCCCTTGTCCTTTCCGACTCCCCGACAAGTAGTTCCAATCCATGTATTCCGAATCTTACGCTTACTCCCTTTGTCTGATTAATCTCGGGGCTTGTCCGTGCCTTTTGTACCAATCTTGCCAGAGTCTTTAACACAAATGATGGTATCACACATTGCGGAGTTTTTGCTTCCTGCAGCATTATCAATGTCTCATCATCTATCGTTTTAGGATAATGAGTGTGAATGTGACTTTTCAGCCTATCGTATAGCGGCTCTATTATTTTACCAGAGTGAGTATAGTCAATCGGATTTGCGGTTGCAAAGAACATAGTCTTTGGCTCAAATATAACAGGATACGAACCAGTCGTATACCTTCCTTCCTGCAGTACTGACAGAAGTGCTACTTGTTTTCTTGGATCGAGCACGGGCAGCTCATCTATACAGAAGATTCCATGTTTTGCCTGCATTAATTGTCCCGGAGAGTATGAATCTATCTTGTACATTTCCACTCCTTTTTTTGCTACCTTTATTGCGTCAATGTAACCGACTAGATCTTTTACCGATATGTCTGGCGTTGCAAGTACGTATCTAAATCTCTGAGCACCTTCAACCCATTTTACTTTGGTATCAAATTTGTTGTCAAGAATTTTTTCCACACTCTCTGGACCGATATGAAATTTTGGTGAACTGCTGTCCGGCTCTTGTCCTTCGAGCAACAATGCCAGATCATCTGCAGGCAGATCCATTGGAGAATCATTAGTGATGCTTCCCTCTATCACAGGAATTGGCGAGAGCAAGTGTTTTGCTATCGTCTCTGCAAGCCTTGTCTTGGCTTGTCCTATTTGCCCTACAAGGAATATGTCATGTCCTGAGAGAATCGCCCTATCAAGTGCCGGTACGACGTCATCATCATATCCTATTATTCCAGGGTATTTTTTTTGGCCAGAGCGCATTGCTGCAATAAGATTCTGTCTTATTTGCTCTCTTGCGTCTACCATCTTGTAGTTGATGTCCAAAAGATCACGGATCGTCCTGATTTGCTCGTAATTTTCTGGGAGTCCAGCCCTTGTCTGAGAATAAGCTGGTGAGGAACCATATATTTTACGAATTGTCTCCCTAAGATCGGCCAAACAATACCATTACAGACAAATTATCATATAACATTACTGAACATTCCATCATCGTACCATACCTATTTGAGCAGGGTTTTTATCGGGGTTGGGCCGACGTTCCAATACTTGTCCGCACAAGACTACAGACACATTGTCAGGATAATCGGAAAGGATATTCCAGGAGATAAAAAGCTCCTAGTGGGACTCACTCAGATAAAGGGCGTAGGAAAGAACTTTGCAAATGCCATAATCAGGACTCTGGACTTGAATCCAGACAGCCACATTGGATTTCTTACCGAGTCTCAAGTAGAGATTATTGAAAAGTCACTCAGGGACACATCGTCAGTTAATTTTCCTGCCTGGCTTCTTAACAGAAGGAAGGATTTGGAAACAGGTAAGACTATGCATCTTATCACTTCAGATATTGATTTTACCGTAAGAAACGATATTGAGAGAGAAAAACAAGTTAACAGTTGGAGGGGATTTCGTCACATGTATGGATTAAAAGTTAGAGGACAGCGAACCCGTACGACAGGTCGTAAGGGAGCATCAGTTGGAGTAAGAAAAGGAGGCAAGGTGTTACCAGCAGGGGCTGCAGCACCAGCTGCAGCGGCTGCACCTGCAGCGGCAGCAGCACCAGCTGCAGCGGCTGCACCTGCAGCGGCACCGGCAAAAGCTCCTGCAAAGCCTGCAGCTGATGCAAAGGCCAAGAAATAGGTGTAAGTGAATGGGAGATCCAAAATATCCAAGCAGAGTATGGAAAAGACCCAAGCGCCCACTGAACTACGACTTTATGATGGAAGACCTCAATACTCTTGGAACATACGGTCTAAAGAACAAAAGAGAGTTGTGGAAGGCAAGGACTGAGCTTTCAAGAGTCAGACATCAAGCAAGATCATTGTTAGCACTAAGACAGGAAATAAGAGAACAGAAAGAACCCATACTTATGAAATCACTTACAAGGATAGGGCTAGTCAAGGACGGCGCCACACTTGATGACGTATTGAATCTTGATATCAATATGCTTCTCTCAAGACGACTGCAAACAATAGTACAAAGAAAATTCGCGTTCAAGACTCCGTATCAGGCAAGGCAGGCCATAGTGCACGGCCATGTCAGCATAGGTGACAGGGTCATTACAATTCCATCATATACGGTAACAGTAGAGGAGGAATCGAACATCTCACTATCACCAAGAATCTTGGAAAACCTACAGTCAAAAACAGAACGAACTGCAGTCGAGGAAACCGCTGCAGAAACCGTTGAGGCAACCGATGGCACTTCTGAAGAACCAGAATCCAAAGACGAATCCTAAGAAGCTTATTTTTATTAGCAACAAGAATAGATCAGATATCAAATGTGTTCGATAATAGGATATTATGGAGATGGTAGTGCGGCCCCCATTCTGGTTCGCGGTCTGAAGAGAATGGAGTACAGAGGCTATGATAGTGTAGGCGTTGCAACAAAGGACCAGCAAGAGATACTTGTGAAAAAGGGTGTAGGAAAGGTGTCAGATGTCAACAATATGCTTCATCTTGATACTCTCCCAGGACATATAGGAATAGGCCATACTAGGTGGGCTACACATGGCAATGTTACCGATGTTAATGCCCATCCACATCCTAGCAGTTCAGGCAAGATAGCCATAGTGCACAACGGCATCATTGAGAATTATTCTGAATTAAAGGCTGATCTGGAAAAACGCGGATACCAGTTCAAGAGCCAGACAGACAGCGAGGTGATTGCAAATCTTTTGCAGTTTAACTTTGATGAATTGCTAGATATAAAAAAATCCATGATAAAAACAACATCACAGCTAAAGGGCCACTATGCATTTGTTGCAATGTTTGAGAGCGGCACACTTGCGGCTGCAAAATACCACGAGCCTCTCATAATAGGAATCGGAAAGAACGGATACTTTCTTTCCAGCGATGTGCTTGGCTTCATTGAAAAAACTGACGATGTAATTTATCTTGACAACGGCGAATTTGTCATCCTAGACAGGCTTGGACTGCAGATATTCAACTTTGATGGAAATCCAGTCAAGCACCAGGTAACAAAAGTGTCAAAGGAATTTGCCGATGTCTACAAGGGAGATTACGCACACTTTACATTAAAGGAAATCTCAGAGCAGCCCGACACAATAGTCAGGGCTGGCGAAAGCTCACGCGATGCAGTAAGCAATGCCACCGAATTCATCAGGCATGCAAGAAACATCTACATCACAGGAAGTGGGACTAGTTACAACGCAGCCCTTGTGGCAAAATATCTGTGGCAGAAATACGCCAAGATAAAAACAGAGCCAATAATCTCAAGCGAACTCTTCTTTTCCCCAGATGCCATAGAGCCTAACTCTATCCTCATCGCAATATCTCAGAGTGGTGAGAGTGCAGATGTGCTGGAAGCAGTCAATATTGCAAAGAAATCAAATGCAAAGATACTATCAATTGTCAATATTCTTACTTCATCGCTTGCGCAAGAATCTGCCTTGGTGATGGGAATGAACTGCGGTCCAGAGATAGGCGTTGCGGCAACCAAGAGCTTTACTGCGCAGCTGAGCATAATATACAAAATAACCGAAAAGCTCTGTGACGGATGTATCAAACTTGACGAGCGTAAGATATCAGACGCCGTATCAAGAATTCTTGCAGACCATACAAAGATAAAAGAGATTGCAAAGGAATTGCGTGAGATAAAAGACATTTACATTCTAGGTCGAGCAGTTCATTATCCGATTGCATCAGAGTCAGCCCTCAAGTTAAAGGAACTCACATACATACACGCAGAAGGCATACCCGGCGGCGAGCTCAAACACGGCCCACTTGCACTCATGGACTCTAGTGTCTATGTGATCATTATCAATCCTAATGATCATACCTATAGTGACACCCTGACCAGCGCGCGTGAGATAAAGGCTCGAGGTGCAAAAATAATCGGAATATCCGACAAGCCTAGTGATGTATACGATTTTTGGATAGAGATTCCTGCAATAGATGATGCGTTCTATCCGCTAATAGAGATCATCCCAATTCAACTGCTAGCATATTATTGTGCAGTAGAAAAGAATACCGATCCTGATTATCCAAGAAACCTTGCCAAGTCAGTAACAGTAAAATAGTCATTATCACGCCTGCACCTAGGCAGCGTTTGCAAAGATTTCTTCATACTGGTTTTCTGCAAGATGCAACAAGTGTGATGAGCCAATTCCAACTTTGAGCATTGCTGCAAGAGATGCACCGCCTGCACCCACTCCCTCTTTTACCGACCCGTTTGCATAGGCCCTAAGTCCGTCAATTCTAGAGTCTCCAAGAGCCAGTCGAACACCAAATACAGGTATTTGGTCTATTTGTCTTACAGTATCAACTAGATTGGCCGATTTGTCATCAATCACATAAGAGGTGGTGGCGATGGCGGTGTTGTCCCTGTTATATCCTGCAGATTTTGCAAAGGCGAGCACTGCGGCCATCTGCGTACCACCTGCAAGTATGACCTTTGTCTGCAGGGACGCAGTAGAAAGTATGCCTGCGATAGCAGGTATCAATGGGTCTCCAACTCCAGCTACTATGCTGAAGGGATCTTTTCTGCTCGTTCTTCCCAGCGCCTCCAGGGCGATCCTGTTTTTCAAATGCAATGGATTATGCTCCATGCTGCTGCTCACCTTTGCCTCAAATCCTAATCCTGAGAGCACCGCTTGCGCAGTAGTAGTGCCCCCAGGTATGCTTTCACCTATTAGCAAACAGTCAGTAGTAGAGCCAAGACATCTCCCTATCATCCTGCCATATTCTACTGCGCGCGATACTGTATCCAACGACATTGCCGCCTCAATAGCAATATTTTTTCCGTATGGCAGACCAGTTTCAAAATAAGGCAGCATCGGGGCGATTTTGCTCCCTGCATTTATCACCACGTTAGGTATACTTGCAGATTCTAGCGCCGTCTTTGTCAAAAGTCCTGGCGTAGGCTTGCCGTCCGGTGATACTGGAACTGCATTAACACACTTACAATATCCAAAGTTCAAAAATTCTGCATCCGCAGGAGGCGTGTACTGTAATAGTTCCGCACTTTTTCCTGCCATCGTTATTCCTGGAACTGTGCATGTATCGGTGTATGATATAACAAGTGAGAACAGGAATTGTTTTTTCTCAAGACAGTCAATAAGAGCCTGTCCTTTTTTTGTGTCAACAAGTATATCGATATTTTTTTGCAATTACTGCCCCATTATTTCCAGAAATTCTTGCTCCGTTCTTGGCTGCATTACAAAGTTTGTCTTTTTCTGCGTTCCCAGCGTTGACGTAGGTGTCGAGCCATAGTCATGTCCAGGATACACCATGAGATCGTCATCAAGGCTTCGGAGTGTGTCAACAAGACTGTGGTACAATTCCCGTGCATCTCCACCAGGAAGGTCTACTCGGCCGCATGTGCCAACAAATAGCGTGTCACCGGAGAATATCTTTCCGTCACCTACAAGACACATGCTGTCCTTGGAATGGCCTGGGGTGTGTATCACCTTTAATTCCGAGTTTCCAAAGTTTATTGTATCACCATCAGATACAGGTATGTCGTACTTTAGCTGGGACATCTTGTGTTGGATTATCTTTGCGCCAGTCTGCTTTGAAATTGCTTCATTTCCTATCGTGTGATCAAAATGGTGGTGAGTATTAACGACATACTTTACTTTCAAGCCGTTCTTTTCAACTACGTTCATTACAGTTTGGAGATCCCATGATGGGTCTATTATTATCGCCTCGCTTGTGTTCTCATCCTCTACAACATAAGTAAAGTTCTGCATCTTGCCCACAGGTATCTGGTGTACTATCATAGAACGCCCATCTCTGCCTCAGGCGGTATGCCTATCTTTTCTACAAATATCCTGCCGCATAGATCTATTCTTTTTGGTATTCCTCTTTTCATCCTATGAAACGTAACTGTCATGTCAGCTTTGACAAATTTGTTGGCCGTCTCTCCTGTGTCAGGGTTTAATCCTGAGGGGACGTCAACTGCAACCTTGTAAGCTGAGAGATGGTTAATCAGATCTATTGCCGATGCGTGTGGTTCCCTTATTGTTCCGGAGATTCCAGTACCCAGAATTCCGTCAATTATTATATCAGGCTCCATCGAGCTTGCATCCTCCAGTGTCTTGATTGAAACCGACTTCATCTTTTGCAACACCTGCCAGTTTGTCCTGCATTCTACAGTCTTGATGTCTTTGGGATTTCCAAGGAGTACTACAGAAACAGAGCTTCCATGTCCTGCAAGATGTCTTGCAACCACAAGTGCATCGCCACCGTTGTTACCAAGCCCAGCAAACACGAGAACCTTTTTTGATGATAGATCGCCGAATTGATTTACAAGATTCTTTACCATCGATGCGCCGGCATTTTCCATCATAAGCTGTCTTGGGAAGCCCATCTGGTGACCATTTTCCTCAATCTGATACATCTGTTTTACCGTAATTTCCATGCCAAGCTTCAAGTTTTACATAAAATAAATTCATTGGAAAAAGACTTTATCCAAGTCATTGTGTCCTGTGGTATGTTAAAGGGAGCAAAAAACTCGCTCGGAAAGATATCAAAAATCCTCGAAAAGACTAACGATGAACGAGAGATGCTACTGAAGAACACGCGCCAGATTGTGAATTTGTCCAGTGAGGCAATAATCGAATGTCACAGGAATAATACAAAAAGTGCAAGAAAAAAAATAGAGACTGCAAGAAGACTGTTGGAAAAATACAGAAAACATACTGATTCCAGCTTACATAGATACCTTGTAACTCCAGAACAGGAATTCGTCGAGGCATCGTCCCTGCTTGCCATACTAGAGGGCAACCAAGTTCCTACCCACGAATCTCTTGGCGTAAGAGAGGAATCATACGTTCTTGGACTTATGGATTGCATAGGTGAGTTAAGAAGGAATATCTATGACAAAATAAGAGTAGGCAGAGCTGAAGATGCGCAAAGTCTGTTTGATGTGATGGAAGAGCTTTACCTTACATTATACCCGTTTGCGCATTTTGATAAGATAATCAAAGAGGCAAGAAAGAAGCTTGATGTAGACAGAATCTTAGTTGAGGAAACTAGAATTGCCATCACAGAGGAGATGAGGCGCTCTGAGCTAATCAAAAGTATGAAAGGCAAGTAGCTTTTTGTAAAATATGGAAAAACTCTTAATCTGCACACATAGTTTGTGGAATGAGAAATCACACTCTCATTCAGACATGATCCCAGTTGTAAGGCTAATTTTAGTTCCCTATTCAAGAAGATAATTGAGGATGAAATAGTAAATATTGTAAAAATGCGGGAAGTGGGATTTGAACCCACGAAATCCTAAGATACTAGCCCCTCAAGCTAGCGCCGTTGGCCGGGCTTGGCAACTCCCGCACAAAGCGTCCGTGCAGGGTTTTTATAATCCTTGATCACTTTTTGATTTCGTGTTAATTCCAGTCAGATGTTTTACTTGTGGAAATCTTATTGCGGACAGACATGAAGATTATCAAAATAGAATAAAGTCAGGAGAGGAACCCGGTAAGGTTCTAGATTCGCTCGGCCTGAAAAGATATTGCTGTAGAAGGATGATGCTGACCACTGTTGAGACAATGCAGCAGATAATCCCGTTCTACGAGGCAATCCAGAGACGATACCTGGAAGTACAATCTGAGCTAGAGTAATTTGCCAAAGATAACTTCCGTTAAAGGAAGGCTTGTCTACAACAGCCGTGGAAGTAAAACAATCGAAATTGACATAATTTCTGACAAAAGGTATCTTGGCAGGGCATGTGCTCCATCAGGTGCAAGTGTTGGAAAATACGAAGCCCAAAGTTTTGCAGACAACAAGCCGGAAAAAAGCCTTCAGATCCTAAACGAAAACATAAAAAAATTCATTGGCCTGGACTCTGACGATCTCAAGTCAATCCAATCTCAAATAAGAAAAATCGATAACACCCCAAACTATTCAAAGATAGGAGGCGCCGTAGCATATTCCCTGACAATCGCTGCCACAGACTCTGCAGCAAAAGCCCTTGATGAGCCCATGTTCAAGATAATATCCCAAACAAAGAGGCCAAAATTCCCCTTTCCACTTGGAAATATTTTGGGTGGGGGCGCCCATGCAGGCCCAGGTACCCCAGATATACAAGAGATTCTGATCTGTTCCATCGGCGCAAAATCTCCAAGGGAGGCAATAGAGAGAAACTTTGCAGTGCACAGAGAGCTTGGTAAGCTCCTCCAGGAATCAGATTCACGGTTTACAAACGGCAGAGGAGATGAGGGGGGGTGGGCACCTCAGATGGACAACGAGGAAGCACTAGAGATTTCCGCAAAGGCTTGCGAGAGGCTCGGATACACTCTCGGAAAGGAGGTTGCACTCGGGGTCGACTTTGCATCATCCACACAGTGGGACGAAAAGAAGAAGAAATACGTCTACGAAAGAGCAGGGTTTGAGAACACCCCGGAAGAACAAATTGACTTTGCATCAAACATTATCAAAAAATACAAACTCATCTACGCCGAGGACGCAGTACATGAAGAGGCGTTCTCCGAGATGGCCATTATTAGAAAAAAGTTTCCAAGAACATACGTTACAGGCGATGATCTTACCGTCACCAACCCAAAGATTCTCAAGAAAGCAATTATCAAAAAATCATGCAGCGGTGTCATACTCAAGGTAAATCAGGCAGGAAGCCTCTATGATGCATTGGAGTTTGCCCAGATAGCAACAAAGAACAAGATAGGAATCATAACATCCCATAGATCTGGCGAGTCCACTGACCATCAGATCTCCCACATAGGAGTTGCCACCGGTTCCAAGATGTTAAAGGTAGGCGTACTTGGAGGCGAGCGGGTATCAAAGCTGAACGAGCTCATACGCCTATCAGAGCATAGTTTAATATCGGGTATGGCAGAGGTTTAAAATCACATGGCTCAGCAGGCAGAAAGTCAAGACATCAAAAAGAAGATCCTGTCCACAGGAATCAGGGTAGGTACCACTGTAAAGACCACGTTCATGCAGCCATTTATCACAAAGGCAAGCCCCGAAGGCCTCTATATGATAGACCTTGACAAGACACTTGCAAGGATAAACACTGCAGCCAAGTTCATCAACAGAATAGAATCTGAAAAAATTCTAGTGTGCTCTGGCAGAGAATATGCAAGCACACCCATAGAAAAGTTCTGTGAGATAACAGGTGCAAGAAAGATGTTAGGCAGATTCATGCCTGGAACACTTACCAATCCGTCCCTTCCATATTACACTGAGCCAAAGCTAGTCATAATCTCAGATCCGCAGGTTGACTCTCAGGCCATAATAGAGGCAACAAATGCAGGTATACCAGTAATTGGAATCTCAAACACAGACAATGTCACATCAAAGATTGACCTTGTCATACCAGCAAACAACAGGGGAAGAAAGTCGCTTGCCACAGTGTTTTGGCTCCTAGCACGTGAGATACTTATTCAGAAGGGCCAGATGCAAGAAACCGATCCTATGAAGTACGAAATAGACGATTTCGAGACAAAGATAACAGACGAGGAAAACGAGTAAATGCGAGTTAGAACACCGGCGGTTGCTGGCATGTTCTACCCAAGCGAAAAGGATGAGCTTATACAGTCAATCAAGAGTTCCATTTACAACGAATACGGCGTAGGCAAAACCAAGCTGTCAAAGAAGATATTTGGCGCAATCTGTCCCCATGCAGGATACATGTATTCTGGTCCTATTGCAACTCACTCGTTTGAGGCAATATCTGAACAGGACTTTGAAGTTGCAATAATACTAGGCCCTAATCACTGGGGTCTTGGTTGCCAAGTGGCCACTATGAAGGATGCAGTTTGGGCCAGCCCTCTGGGCAACGTGGAAGTTGACTCGGATGCTGCAGAAAAAATAAACAAATTGTCCAGAATGATAGAGATAGACTTTTTCTCCCACACACGAGAACATAGCATAGAGGTACAGGTGCCCATGCTCCAATATTACAAGTCCAAATTCACAATCCTGCCGATTTGCATTTTAAACCAAGACTATGAATTTGCATTGGAAGTTGGGCGGGCTGTAGCCAATATTGCCAAGGAGAAAAAAGCAGTGATAATAGGCTCTTCGGATTTTACACACTACGAGCAGAACGAAATAGCGCACAGACAAGACAAAGCGCTAATTGAGCCCATACTAGAAATGGATGTGGAAAGATTCTACGATGTGCTAGAGAACAGGAGGGTGAGTGCGTGCGGATACGGTGCGATTGCAGCTACAATGGTTGCATGCAAGGAACTTGGCGCAAGGGAAGCAATGCTTCTCAAATACGCCACAAGCGGCGACGTTGCGGGAAGCAAGGACTCCGTTGTAGGCTACGCCTCAATTGTGTTTAGTTGAAGTCGGTATCATCTGCACCAGGCAAGATAATCTTGTTTGGTGAACACTTTATCGTATATGGCGGAAAAGCAATACTGTGCGCCATAGATAGGCGAATAACAGTAGAGTCTGAGCTAATGGACAATGGTAAAATAGAGATAACATCATCGGTTGGTAACGCGCTGTTATCAACTAGTGACCAAGTGTCTTCTGTTGAGCCGTCCTTAAGACCGATCGTACACCTTGCGAAGAAGATTCTTGCAGAATACAATTCCACATCGGGTATCAGGATCGGCATATATGCAGAATTTCCTGCAGGAGTAGGCCTTGGTTCCTCATCTGCATGCTGTGTTGCTGCAGCAAGCTCCATTCTGGGGCTCTTTGCAGACCAGACAAGGGATCGCGTACTTGAGCTTGCACTAGAAGCAGAAAGAACAGTATTTGAGAGCACTTCAGGGGCAGACACCACAGTATGCACTCTTGGAGGCGCAATAGAATACCATCGCGACGGGTATGCTGCCAAATTGGATTTTGAGCCCAATTTCACTCTGATCGTGGCAGACTCGCAGATCTCTCATTCGACAAGCTCCGTTGTGTCGCGTGTAAGAAAATACAAAGACAACAATCCTGCAATATTCTCACTCTTATGCACCCAAGAGGAAAGGCTGATCGAAGATGCACTGGAAGCACTCAAAAATGGTGATCTTAGAGTTGTCGGTCAGAGAATGTCTCAGAATCAGAAATATCTTGAACAGATTGGCGTATCAAATGATAAGCTTAACGTCATGGTGGATCTTGCAAAGAGCACCAGCTACGGCGCAAAGATAACCGGGGCCGGAGATGGAGGATGCATTATCGCACTAGTGGACCAGTCCAACATTGAAAGTACCATGAAGGTTCTCTGTGAGAGCGGGCATCAGTGTTTCGGAGTTAAAGTGGATATGCTAGGACTGCAACACAAACTTGAGCTAACATAGTTCTGGATTGGCTGTACACTAGCTAAATGATTATCCCATAAGATGGCACCTATGATTTTTAACTGCCTGCTTTCGGAAGGGACATTATGATCCTAATCAAGCTTGGCGGCTCAATTATTACCAACAAGGAAAAACCCCTTTCACCAAGAATGGTCACCATTACCAGGATTGCATCCCAGCTGCGCAGGATAAAAGAGCCATTTGTTATAGTTCACGGTGGCGGCTCATTTGGTCACTATTGGTCAGTAAAATACGACATGCATACCAAGCCAGCCAAATACAACATGCATGGGGTGTCTGTTGTAAAGAACTCTATGGTAGAGCTCAACAAGATAATACTTGATATTCTTGAGAAAAATAATCTAAATCCCTACTGTCTGCCCCCCACCGACTTTATGTCTGGGAACAAGCCCATACCAGTCAAGATAAAAGAGATAGGAAAGATCGCATCATCAGGACTGGTTCCGGTCACATTTGGTGATGCCCTCTGGTACGGAAATAAAAAATCATACATACTGTCAGGGGACAAGATAATGAGCATACTTGCAAAATTTCTGCGGCCACGTCTTTCCATATTTGTACTAAACGTTGACGGACTTTATTCTGATTTAAAATCACAAAAACTCATACGTCAAATGAATGGCGAGGCTTTTTCCGCAAAGGACGTGTCGATGGATGTGACTGGCGGCATGAGCCGCAAGGTTGAGGAAGCTACTGCAATCTCAAAGATCGGATTGAAGGTGTTTTTCGTGAATGGAAACCATCCTGAGAGAATAGTAAAGGCAGTGCAAAGGTCCAAATTCGAAGGCACGTTGTTTGGAGGAAGATAGATGTCAGAATATCTCATTTTGGTAGACAAGGATGACAATCCCATTGGAATGGAAGAGAAGGTGAGATGTCACCTACCTGATGGCAAGCTTCACAGGGCATTCACAGTACTTTTATTTGATAAAAAAGACAGATTATTGCTGACCAGAAGAAGCCCAAGCAAGATGCTTTGGCCAGGGGACTGGGATGGAACGGTGGCAAGCCATCCAAGGAAGAGCGAAACGTACGTCTCATCTGCTGAGAGAAGGCTTCCAGAGGAGATAGGCGCTTCGTGCAGATTGGACTATTTGTTCAAGTTCGAATACCATGTACCATACAAGAACATAGGCTCTGAGAACGAGATCTGCGGAACTCTTGTGGGAATAGTTGACGATTCGTTTTCGGTCAAGTTGGTGGAGGACGAGATAAGCGAGGTAAAGTGGGCATCCCCTGATGAGTTGTTCTCCGATATAGAAAGGAATCCCCAGAATTACTGCCCTTGGATGCTAGTTGCTCTGCATCTTTTGGAAAAATCAGATAACACCATGCTGCAAAAACACCATAAAACACTTGCAAAGTGGATAGAACAAAAAAACAGGCTGGAAGAATCACTTAAACATCACTTTCCAACAGGTAACTGGAGACTGTTGAATTGACCTCAACTCTTCCGAACACAGCAAAACAGGTAAACAGATACCTAAAGGTAAGACTTGATGGAAGACCCGAGGAACTTTACAGAGCTGCTTCACACCTCATAGTTAATGGCGGAAAAAGGTTACGCCCATACCTTGTAATTAAGAGCTGCCAGATGCTTGGAGGTTCAATAAAAGACGCCCTCGCAGCTGCATCTGCAATAGAGATGATCCACAATTTCACGCTTGTTCATGATGATATCATGGACAATGACGAGATAAGGCATGGCGTTCCCACAGTGCATACACGGTACGGGATGCCTCTTGCCATACTTGCAGGCGATGTTCTTTTCTCAAAAGCGTTTCAGACCGTTTCCATTTCCAACGTCCATAATACAGCAGTTTCATCAAAGCTAGTAGAAAGGCTTGCAGAAGCATGTGTGGATGTCTGCGAGGGACAAGTGCTTGACATAAAGATGGCGGAAGGAAAGAAAATTCCCAAGAGAGAAGACTACATAAAGATGGTGGAGAAAAAAACATCAGCCCTCTTTGAGGTTTCGTGTGCCATGGGAGCAATATGCGCCAAGAGAACAGGAAGAGATATCGAAAATCTTGCATCATTTGGAAGAAACTTGGGCGTGGCATTCCAGATAATTGATGATCTTATCGGCGTGCTAGGGGATCCAAAAGTGACAAAGAAGCCGGTGGGAAATGATCTACGCGAAGGCAAAAAATCACTTCCCATAGTTTTGGCAATAAGAAAGGCGGACGCTAAAAGGAAAAAGGCAATAATGGCAGTTTTTGGAAACCCCAAGGCAACAAAAAGCCAGATAAATCAGGCAGTGGAATTAATGCGCTCGCTTCAGATAGAGCACGATGTGAGGAAATCAGCCTTGCAGTATGCAGAAAAGGCAAGGAATGCATTATCACCATATTCAGGTACAGCCAAGTCAGAGATGATGTCGCTTTTGGATTTTGTCGTAAAAAGGAGTTTGTAATTTGGACGATGAGACAAAGGAGAAAATACGCAAGTTAGCGCTGCAGAATGCTCTTGATCATGGAAAAACGCAAGACAAAATAGTTCTTGCCAAGGTGCTTGGCCAAGAATCACATCTGCGGGCACATGTCAAGGAGATAATGCCAATCATTTCTGAAATAGTTGCATCGGTAAACAAGATGAGCGCTAGCCAGATAAGAAAAGAGGTGGAACAGAATTTTGCTGATCTTCTTGAGGAAAAACCAAAGCATGAAGAACAGCAGGGATTGCCTCCTCTTGAAGGAGCAGAACATGGAAAGGTGATAACAAGATTTCCCCCAGAACCCAACGGTTACCCCCACATAGGGCATGCAAAGGCGGCCATAATTGATGAAGAATATGCACGAATGTATGGTGGAAAACTGATCCTGCGATTTGACGATACCAACCCGGAGGCTGAAAGACTTGAATATTATGCAGCAATAAAAGTAGGCCTAGATTGGCTTGGTGTAAGATATGATGTTGTAAAAAACACCTCAGATGACATTGAGATTCTCTACAAAAAGGGCAAAGAGATGCTAGAAGGCGGCTTTGCGTATGTATGCACTTGCAAACAGGAGACAATTTCTGCCAACAGGCGTGAAATGAAAGCTTGCAAATGCAGCCTCGGAGAACAGGTGCAGAATTTTGACAGATGGGAGAAGATGTTTTCAAAATACAAACAGGGTGATGCAATAGTACGGTTTCGTGGAGACATGAAGTCTGAGAATACCGTGATGAGGGATCCTGTAATGTTCAGAATAATAGAGACAAAACACCCATTACTTGGCGACAAGTACAGGGTATATCCAAGTTACGATTTTGCAGTTGCAATAGAGGACAGTATTGATGGGGTAACGCATGCATTCAGGACTAAAGAGTATGAGCTGAGAAACGAGTTGTATTATTCCATACTGGAAGCATTAAAGATGCGCAAACCCAAGGTGATTGAATTCTCAAGACTGGGTTTTGAGGGCATGCCTGTCTCAAAGAGGATTCTAAGACCACTAATCGAAGAGGGAAAGGTTTCAGGATATGATGATCCCCGTCTTCCCACACTTGAAGCACTTAGGCGCCGCGGAATAAGGCCGGATGCCATAAGAAAATTCGTCCTCTCCCTTGGGTTCACAAAGGCAGACACTCAAGCCCCGTTTGAAACACTAGAATCATTCAATCGCAAAATAGTTGATGGTGAAAGTATTAGGCTTCATATGATAAAAAACCCCAAGGTAATTGATGTGAGTGGGCTGCCAAAGACAATAACTATGCATAATCACCCTACAAAAGATCTTGGTACAAGGATTGTCGAGCTAGGACAGAGTCTCCTAGTTGAGGAAGACGACTTGGCACGTGCAAAGCCAGAAGATACGATACGATTCATGGGACTTGGCAACATCAAGATAACACGCAATGATTCTGCTCTTGAAGGTCAATACACAGGAGACGACTTGAGACAAGATATTCCAAAGATACATTGGTTATCAGAGAACACTGCACAGAGACTAAAGATACTGGTTCCAAGCATACTGTTTCATGGAGAAGAATTCAATGAGAATAGTCTTGAGGAGCTCAACGTATTTACAGAACCATATTACAACCAGCTCAAAGAGGGAGCAGAAATTCAGTTTGTTAGATTTGGTTACTGCAGAAAGGATTCACAGTTGCAGGCAATTTACACTCACAAGTGATAAGACATGAAGGTAGGTAGATTTTTGATTTCAGGTAAGGAAACTTATGGTTTTGTCAAGGATGGAAAAATAGCCACAAAAGAAGAGATAATTTCAAAGACTGGAATTCCGATTCCACTGACAATCAAAGAATTTCTCTTTGATGGCTGGTACAGTGAGGTAATATCACAAAATCCAAAGTTAGATTATGCTGTGAGTATCTCCGACGTAAAGATTTTGGCACCAATTCCAAATCCGCCAAAGATAATTTGCCTTGCATTCAATTATGTAGACCATGCAAAGGAGCAGAACTTGACGCCCCCGCAAGAGCCAGCAATAGTAATGATTCCAAGAACTACCCTTAATGGGACAAACTCTGAGATTGTTTGTCCGAGTTTTGTAAAACAACTTGATTATGAGGTGGAGCTTGCGCTCGTAATTGGGAAGGGTGGAAAGAACATACCTGAAAGTGAGTCTCTCTCGCATATTTTTGGATACATGGTGTTCAACGACGTTTCTGCAAGGGATGTACAAGCACAGGATAAGCAGTTTGGCAGAGCAAAAGGATTTGACACGTTTGCCCCATGCGGACCATGGATAACGACTGCAGATGAGATTGCTGATCCTCAGAATCTGAAATTGAGGACTTGGATCAACGAAAGCCTAAGGCAGGATTCCTCCACATCCAACATGTTCATCAAGATACCATCCATCATCTCAAAGATAAGCAAAGTCATGACTCTGGAAAAAGGAGACGTAATCTCAACAGGTACGCCTGCAGGAGTGATGCTAAACAAGCCCAATGCGGTTTTTCTGCAGGATGGGGACAAAATAGAGATGGAAATAGAAATGCTAGGCAAATTGGAAAACACGGTCAAGTTTGTCCCGTAAAGCTATTATCGGCAGTAAGATCTTCTAAATCATGGGCAAGATAATAGTTGGAAAGATATCAGACATTCCGCAAGGAAAGATGCAAAAGGTCTCAGTGGACGGCAGGGACATCCTAGTTGCAAACATAAATGGTAATTTTTATGCATGTGATGATACGTGTACGCATGCTGGGGCCAGTCTCTCTGAAGGAGCCCTTGAAGGCAATACGGTCACATGCGGCTGGCACGGAGCAAAGTTTAACTGCCAGACAGGAAAGCTGGAAAAATTTCCAGCAAAAATAAGTGATTTGAAATCATACAGGACAGTAATAGAGTCAGACAGCGTTTTTGTAGAGGTATGATTTTAAATTAAGTATTATCTACAAGATAGCGGGCATGGCGGACAAAAAGGCACAAAACCAAAAATCATTTGATATGGCAGTTCAGACTCTAACGCAAGTTGCCGCAAACCCCACTACCCCAAAAAATATCAAAAAAAGCCTCACGGATCTAATCGGCAGCCTCAAATCAAGTGATGATCCAATGTCGGTAAGGGCAGCAAACGCAATAAGCCAGCTTGACGATATTACACAGGATCCAAACATGCCGTCATATGTTAGAGTGACGCTGTGGCAAGCAGTCTCCAATCTTGAGAACATCAGAGAGTAAGTTATAATCTCCAAAACCATAAAACAATTTGTGAGAATTGAAGAATATATCTCGTCCTTGCCACCCTCAATAATATCGGGCGATGATGTCCAGCTTCTAGATGATTCGTTAAGGGACATATTCAGGTTTGCAGACCTTGGTAAGAACGATGTGTTTTATCATCTTGGATGCGGTACAGGAAATTCGCTTGTAATTGCTGAGAAAGAGTTTGGAGCAAGATCAGTTGGCATCGACATCGATGTGAAAAAAATCGAAAAGGCCAAGAAAACAACGCGTGGTCTGGAAAAATCTCAAGTACGATGTGAGGACATATTAGAATCCGATATTTCTGATGCGACTGTGATCCTGTTCTGGTTTTCCGACACAACGGTAACAGAAATTATGATGGAAAAATTTTCCAAGCTTGACAAAGCTAGGATAATTACAATATTTGATCCGCTGCCATGGGTGCTTCCAAGCAAGGTAAACTTTCCATATATATTGCACAGTACACCACTTAAAACTACAAAGACACTCAAGGATCAGATCAGAGCTGTATTTGACACAGAGTGTATTGACTTTACCACCGCCTGGGAACATGCAGAAAGGTATACCAAGGCAATAGGATCTCCTGATGCAGGAAATGATAGATTTCTAACCATATTGCAGACTGTGACAATATGGATAAATGCAAAAAAACTCGGACTTTCGTGTACCGAGGAGATGCCCGACCCCATAAAGGCGTACGTTGAAATTCTGCGTAACTTTTTCAATATAGAAGTAAAGCATCTCCTTGAATGATTTCACAGTCAGCCTTTTATCTTGCAAAAGGTAACTAAACTCATGAGCAGAGTAAACATCAATGTTTCCGCAACTGATTATGACAAGTCAAGCCGCGAGATAACATCCACACTCACTCTTTTGGAAGAGATGGTTCATGAAACCGATGGTTTTGTGGTAACCGATTCTGAGTTCGCCTTTGGATGGCATTTTTTTGTAGTTTCCGTGCGTGCGGATCTGGTACAAAAGCTTGCAGATCAGATGGGTCATGACTTTGAAAAGTTAAAGGGAAAGACTCCTGAGAAAAAGTTTTTGTTCTGGCTACAGCAAAAAATGGATCAAAAAGGGCTTAGGATAAAGTTTGCCATTAAAGAAGAAATGGAGTCAAGCAAGTATGGGATCTTTTAAGGTCTTAGAAGGATCTTGATATTTGTAGGCTTTTTTGCTTCCTCGAATGCTTTCTCAAATTCCTCAATAGGATAAACTGCAGATACCATATCATTTACTTTTACTACGCCAGATGCTAACGCCTCGATTGCAGGTCTGAATGGCCCGCATCTGGAGCCGACCATGGTTATTTCGTTAATTATTGCAGGTGCAAAATCCAGATTTCCCTTTGACGCCAAGGTCGATTTAAGAATTATCGTGCCACGAGGTTTCGCTAGCTTTATCGCGTCAGAAAAACCGCTTTCGTTGCCTGTTGCTTCCACTACCACATCAAATGTGTGCTCGTCATCTTTTGAGATGCCCATCTTGGCCGCAATCTGCATTTTTTGTAACATATGCAGCTTGTTTTGGTGTCTTCCAAAACATGTGATGTTTTTGTTTTTTATTTTTAACACGCGCACAATCAGCTGGGCAAGCCGGCCGTCACCAACTATTGCTATTTTCTGATTTTCTTGTATACGAATCTGCTCTTCTATTTCAAATGCGGCAGCTAGCGGCTCTATGAATACTGCCTCCTCATCAGAGATCGAGTCAGGTATAGTGTGTAGGTTTTTTTCTGGCAGTGAGAGATATTGTGCGAATGCGCCATCACGTTTGTAGATTCCAAGAACAGTTCTTTGCGGACAGTGTCTCTCAAGTCCAGATGAACAGTATGTACATCTACCACAGCCTGCGTTAATTTCCCCCACAACGCGCTTTCCTACAAGGTCATAATTATTGGACTTTTCCACCACTCCTACAAACTCGTGTCCTAGCACACCAGTATAGTCCATGTAGCCGCGTATCATCTCAAGGTCGGTTCCACATATTCCTGCAAGTCTAACTCTTACTAGGGCTTCTCCAGATTTTGGTTGCGGATAGTCATCCTTTAGTGTTATCTTTTGTTCAAAATACAGCACTTTCATGCCTGTTTATTGTATTTGCTATCTAAATGTGGTTCTATCCTGAACGCTTTTGCTTCATTATTTTTTGGGCCTGCTCAAAAGTGCATGGTTCCCAGTCCTGACATTGCACAGCATTATTGTCCATAAGCTCAGTGATGCTAATGTAGCCCCATTCTGCAAACATGTCATTGTTGAGATTGGCGTATCCATATGCAATTTTTTCCTTTATGTCAAGCTCTGCAATAAGCCAGTAAAAACCAATTTGTGAAATCTCCCATTTCTGGTAGATTATCTTCCCATGTGCCGGGATATCCTCTGTTTCATATAGGGTCGGAATATTACGCATGTCCGGTTTTTGAAAATCTGACATACAGGTAAAGATGTAATTTGCCTTAAGGTATGTGCGGCAAGAGAATCCGAGATGAAAAATTTGGATGTCATAACGATAGAATAGATAAGGCTGCTGCAAAGTGTGCAAGAAAATACAGGCTCTCTTACCTTCATGATAAGCTCAACGACCAAAGAAGCATCTACGAGATTCTCAAGAAAACCGGCCAAAATACGGATGGGTTTAACGTCGACTTTCTAATCAAAAACATGGAAAATCGTTCTGGTATTCATTCTCATTTTCAAGAGCTTCGAGAGGGATGCTTCTATGTAAATTGGGACAAACTTAGAGGGAAATGGGTAGTTTTTGATGAGTTTTCTGGAGATATGCAGGAGGCCCTTGCTTTCTATGTTTTTGCAGAGGCACAGACTAATCTGAACATGTTAAAAATGGGAATTGAAAGGTACGTCAATAAATTAAGAGAGACTGGGCAATTGCTGCGAAAAGTTCCATATCCATCATATGTTGAACTCAAGACTCCTGACAAATGGGAATGTAATAGCCTGTCTCCTCCAATTCAAAGTAAAGTTGATTCGGTAAAATACGAAAAAGGCCTTAAAGTCATGCAACAGTTCATAGATCAGAGATCATTTCAATTTCTGTCCTTCGGAGTTTTTCGCAAAACCATGTTGGAATATCTAAAAACAATAGATAAACAAAGTGATGAACAATGGTATCCCCACCCAATGATAAAATCCATGATGATGGCCCTGTCCATCGCAAAAAAAGAGAAGAAAATTGGTGCAAACATGGCTGCATTATCCGATGATTCCAATATGACATTTAGTGGAAAGCCAACTATGAGTTTCAGTGTAATCGCTAAGATGGTGTCAGAAGAGGCTTGTGAAGTCGTAAACATCACAGAACTGTCCCATCCTGATTTTCAATTCAATCAAGACAGAATAGAAAAAATCATTCGCACTGAAACCATTATAGAAAGGCATCCAGGTAAAGAGATTCCTTTCTCCACTTACATTGAGGCGCTAAATACAATTGGGATAAGAACCAAAATGATAAAAATGGATGAGATACCCGATGCAATTCGCTACATTAAAGATCTAGCGCAAAAAGGACTGTTGGCACAATATCCAAAAGAAACGGTGGCACAGATACTTGCAATAAATGGTGTAGAGGAATGGGACGACTTAGATGGAGTCGTAAGAGCCACTACTGTGTCACTTTATGGGATCAACAAATATCCAGAATTCAATAGTCATATGACGCCTGCCGAGAAGATACCGAAGTTCAAATGCAGGCAATCCATTCTTTTCGCACTGGAAAAGCCGTATCTTGAAACTGCTTAATGTGAAAATAACTAATTATCGGATTCAGACTTTTTACGTTATTTGCGCCTTCTATTTTTTACGAATACGGTAATTTTCATCTTATTATTTTTTCTAATTTTATGTTGAATGAATATGTCCTCGGTAGTGCTAAGAATTTTGAACATAAAATCGCAGTAATCTAACGCCTCTTCGATTTTGTCGTTTGTCAATCGCACTTGAAACGAGTTGAGACTCTTAGGGTCGGTGATGTATCCAGCTAGCGTAAAGTCGTCATATGGGTTTGGCTTGCTTGCAAATACCCTAAAACCGTGCTTATAGCTGTTGTAAAAGTCGTGCCATTTCAGATAGAATTTTGCCAGTTTATTCAGCTCTAAGCGCACGTCTCGCACTGATTTTTCTATTTCTTTTTTGGATTCATTGGGCAATATCCGGCTCATCCGTGGATATTGCAACAAGCTTGAAACATAGCTGTTGTTCTTTTTATTCATATTTTTATAGAATTTTATAATCTCGCTTGGATAGTATTCAAGGAGAAACTTATGAAACCGTTTGTATTTTTTCATTGCCAATAATCTGGATGCAAAAACTTCTGCATAGTGAATAGTAGTTGCAATTATCTCGATGCGTAAGAGTTCTCTTGTCAACAGTTCAAGTTCTTTATCATCAATCGGTTTCTTGAGTCCAAAATTCGGATCGTCTAGTGCTCTTTTCATCACCCTTGATTTTATGTAGAGTAGATGATGGCTCGGTTGCATTGCCATGAGCATCGCCATTGTGATTTCGGTTTTATTCGACATGTTCATCATTTAGTGAATCAACGATTAAAACAGCATGATCCAGGTTTTCATATGCTCTTTTATTCATCCAAAAAACTTTTTCAGCATGATTTCTAGGTTGCCTTTGAAAACCTCATCATTACCAGAATAACCGATGGCCTTTGCGCGTTTTATGATCTGACTCTTTTTGATCTTGAATTTCTTGATGCATGACTCTATGTCTTGCTCATCCCTTTCGTCCAGTCTGGCAATTTTTGTAATGACTATGTCTACAGGATTCAACGCCCTCAACTGTATGTTTTTCAATTTGGTCCTTATCGGCTTGCTTTTCTTCAGATAGTCTTCTGAAAGCATCGTGATAAACACCGCACCGTCCTGGAATAGATCGACTCTGAATCCCGGATTGACGATCTTCTTTGCCTTTTCAAACTCGTCGTAGAACTCCCCCGGTATCGTGAAGTCAACGTCGATGGTGGACGGCTTTGCCTTCAAAAGAGTCATCGCAGTCCCGCCTACTGCCACCACCACAATTCTGCGACTCAGCTCTTTGTCGACTTCTCCTAGAAAATCAAGCAGCTTTGTGTTGTCAAGTGACATTATACAGCCTCAGTTTCTCCTTCATGCTCTTAGCGTTTGCCTTGACCTCTTCTATTTTCATGGCCTCGAGCAGCCTTATAGACTCGTCAACGTTGGCCATCCCGTGCGCGACGAGGTTTCTGAGCGCCTTGAGGATGCCCAGTATCTTCCCCTCGAAATCATATCTTCGCGCCAAAAAGAGCAGTAGGTCGTAGCTTGTTTTCTTGGAGTTCTTTGCAAGAATTATCGGGATTGCATCCATCCTTCTTGCGTCTTTGTGAAACATTATCGCGGATATGATGTACTCCATACAGATAGGTCTACCTTGTTCTAGTTTTGGCCCAAACTCCGTGTAGCCGAACCTCGCGAGATTGAAGACCAGATTCTCTTCGCTTATCTTTGCGGGGTGCGTCTCGCTCTCTTCCGTGACTATCGTGGTGCCCCTCAAAATCTCTCCCCTTATCGACATCCAAAAGCTCTGCGGATACAGAATTGTGATCTTGTTGTGCAGCATCTCCCTGACGGGATTACTCTCGTTTGATCTCAGCAGGTCAAGAAACGTTTCATCCTCCAAAATCAGATAGTCTATTCTGATGTTGTGCATTCTCTGAAGGTTGGCCATTATGGCACTGATCTCAATCTTTGCCTCTTCAGATGATTTTTTGTTTGAAGATTTCAAATGAAACATGATCTCGGCCTTGTTCAGCTTCGAGTTTCTTTCCGGACTCATCAAGGAGATGGATTTGATGAAAGGGATGTTGTGCATGAAAGTGTGTATTTCCATCATCAGCATCTGCATCTCCTGCCTTCCCTTCAGAAAGTCTTGCTTCCTAATCAGCTCCATTTCCGCAAAAAAGTCGATTAGCAGATAGTTCTCAAAGTAGGGAGATATTATGGAAGACCTGCCGGACCTCGAAAGTGTGATTAAGAGATCCTGAGCCATTTCCTGGATT
Source organism: Candidatus Nitrosotenuis uzonensis (assembly GCF_000723185.1). Lineage (NCBI taxonomy): Archaea > Thermoproteati > Nitrososphaerota > Candidatus Nitrosotenuis > Candidatus Nitrosotenuis uzonensis. The sequence goes on along the minus strand of NZ_CBTY010000006.1, from coordinate 198,141 downwards.
TTTTCATGTATGTTAGCGTAGTAGGCGCTGCCGTACGTCTGCTCCATTTTGCTGGTAAGCTCGTGTATCGACATCGGCCTTCCCAGGTTCCTTGATAACATATCCAGTATTCTGTGCATGGTTTCGTCCATTGTTTTCACCAATTATAGTAATTTACTATAATATTATAGTTTTTTACTATAGATAAATACGATAGGTTGCCGAAAGGTAAGTTTAAACCAATTACGTGAGATACAACGATGGTAGCAATTTGGACAAATATGAATTTGATAAAAAAATCGCAATGACTAATGTCGGATTAGCAGTATTGCTTACTGTTGGCGGAGTGTTGTCTTCTGCTGGTGTAGCATTTCTTATTGCTGGTGCAATAGAAGCGAATCACGGAATCGATCTTCCAGAAGGAAAATCACAAGATCGGATATTAGATGTAGCATTTAGGTTCCTAGGATTGGGAGTAGAAATATTCGCCCTCGGTTTGTTAATTATTGCTGTAAGTGGGACTGCGATTCCCTTATACGTAAAGAAACTATCCAATTCTCTCAAGTCAGATGTGGATAAATCGGATAGTCCACAAAAACCAGATCATCAAGATTCATTAAAAATAAATCAACAAGAAGAAATTAAAAATGTTGACGCTCGTTTAGAGATAGAAAATCTAAAACTCGAGCTCATTAATCTAAAAATCGAAGTTGCGACACAAAAATTTGAGGAGATTAAAAGTAAAACAAATACAAATAATCGTAAAAAAGATCAAAAAAACAAATAATGCAGATATTGCGCTTAGACATCGATTGTCTCAAATTGTGAAGAATCGAATTTTTTGCTGACTTCCGTCTCATTCCTTATGATTGTAAGGGCCGCCTCAAAACATTCTATTGATTTCTTCACATCAATCTCATCTTTGCCATGAAAAACGATGTTACGGGTTTCTCTTAGTTCGTCCATTTTATGGAAATCGTCAGCTGTTATGTCATCATCAGTTTTCAAGACATCAAGAATCCTGCCAAGATCCCAGTTTTTCAGCTGCTTTCTCATTCCGTCAGATTGTAGTTTTTTGTCCCACTTCTGCCTCAAGTATTTCTCAATTACCAACCATGATGTGTTGAATGACTGTAGCAATTCGTTGTTTTGCGCGTGAGTGTATGATTCTAGTAACAGCCTGAGCTCACCCGCAAACTTGCCCTGCCAGATCTTTTCTGCCGTCTGAAGTATTTCCGTTAAAACCTCAATAGGAACACTCAATCGACGTAATACGTCCAGCTTGACATACCTGCTCCTATAGTCATATGGCACAGTACGCAATCCTGCGATTTGCCACGAATGCACGAACAATCTGTCCTTGACAAACACGGTAGCCAACTCATGTAGTCTATTGGCATAACAATTCAATCCAAGCAGCAAGGCAGTTCCAAATATCGTGTTGATGACATTATTTGCCTTGGTTCCTTCCTCGGTATCAAGTCCCACCAAACCATCTCTATTGACTATCAGATGGATGTGATCGAATTTGCCGTCATATACGGTGTCGTCAAGGTGAAGATGATCACCGCCTGACAACTGTCCCATGAAAGTCTTTTTGAATTCTCCAATCAGTATGAATGGATAGAAATATGCGCCCCACCCTGTCTTGGGGGCGAATGTTGAAGGCTGAACATCATCGTTCGTCGTTTGTGCTTGTAAACGTGTGAATGAGTTCTTGCAGACTTGGATTGTGAATTTTGCTTTTGCGTCAAGATCGATATCATCTATGCTGCCTGCAAAATCCCAAAAGGCAAGAGAATTCCCCCAAAAGCCAGTTAATTTACTCTGCAGTTCCAGACTTCTCTGCCTCATCTTTCTTCCAAACTCAACTATTTGCGGTAGAAAGAAATCATACGTTCTAGTTTTTCCGAATTCACCTTCGATTTCTCTCTTCCAGATGTCCTGATTTGAAAAATCCTCGAGCTGTTTTTCAAAGTTCTTCGGTGTGACCTCAATTACCTTGACTAATTTATCCGGAAGATCTGGAAAACTCGTCTTGATGACCAAGTACAATTCGTAATCTTTGCATGTGATAATGTAAATTTGACAAAGCTTGCTTAGTGACTCTGCTGGACCGCAATATCGTTTTTCTTCAGGGGACAGTTTCTCATATTCCTGTCTGAAAGTGTCAATCATAGAAGTGAATTTCTTTTCCAGTTTCGATTTTTCCATGCTGCAGAGAATTAGATTCTGGAACTAAATAATTTTCTGCAAAACTTCTCAAAATCCTCTTTGTAGTCATTATCTTTCTTTCCATATGGTTCATGAAGTTCCATTATGCTGTGTCTAGTCCCCCCCTGTTGTAGTTGTACAGGTCCATTGTCCTCTCAATAGTAAAAGGTCGACGACGTTTGGGGCCCGAAATCAAGGATTGAAGGCCCTCGAGGGGAGCCCCATCACGGGTTTCGGTCCCTTTTACTATCGAAGGAGAACTTGTGTTAGATTTGTCCTTCAATTCTTGAGTTTTGTATACCTAACAGAACTATTTAGCTTTTTGCTGAGTTCTGTGTAGCTGTCAGGTCAGACATTTTCTCCTGTGCTTCGGCTCGAAGACCCGATACTTGTTCTTGTATTTCACCGCCACGGGTCTCAGACCGTAGATTATGTCCCTGATGGAGTTTCCCGACTCTATCAGGTTCGAGATTTCCTTCTGCTTCTCATTTATCGCCTTGCCCAGATACGGCTCGAACTTTCTGGGTGCGGCGGTCTTGGGCATCTCATCGCTCACGTCCACCAGACCCTTGTCCCTTAGACCGTCTACTGTAAGGTAGATTTTGGACTGAGGGACGGAACTCTTCTTGGAGAGTTCAAGCATCTTCGATTTCTCTGTCAGAAGCAGAGTGAAGTAGACCTTAGACTCGTATTCCGTCAAGCCGCAGGACATCAAGGTCTCAAGAATCCTGTCAGCATTCCCATTTAGCACGAACATTCAATCACCTCGTTTGGTTAATTCCGGAGCCGAGCCATCTGGTTTCAGCGGGAGCGTCCTTTTCCCAGAGCCCCGCGTGGAAAAGGGAAAACCAGAATGAGCGAAGGCGATTAGACAGTATTTCAAACAGATGCTTCATCTAATCGCTTCATCAAAAGACTAAGAAAGGCAATATACTCCAAGGCCTTTGCTGAATCTTCTAAATTAGGCGTTGAATGAGACTTAGGATCTTTTATTCCAAGGAATGCTCCCATGTACAAGAATCTGAATCCTTCTCTTTCATCGATTTGTGCGGATTCATCCCCTTCAACTATCTTGATAGTTGGATGATCTTTATTGAAGACATGATTAACCAAGTTGACACCAATTTTGTCTCTGATTCGGCTTTTTGTCTTAATCTCCATTTCCAATACCTTAACAGCCTCAAAAATTGCTTGTGAGTAGTGTTTGTTGCGATAGAGTTTTTCACTCACAGCAACAATTTTTGGATGGAGTTTCAGTTCTTTTGGGAATTTACTTTCTTGGATCGGATCCTCTTCTTGAAGCTCTTCTAAGAATGCTTTCAAATATCCACCATATCTTTCCAATCTTTCTAGATGACTCTGCTGAAACACATGATCAGGAGTCCCAGATGAAACTGCCACAGGCCCATGAGTAGCACGGTAAAACTGTTTATAATAATCTGAATCTTCCCCAAATTCGTTTTTCAGGTAACGTAAAACCTTGCTTATCCAAACTGATGTTTTAGGATCCTTCCAATGAAGTTTTTTCAATGTCTTTATTTCACCAATAATTTTACGGAATTTCGCGATATCTGTCATCAATAATATTTTAATTCGTAATTATTTAACAATTAATGAAGGATATTCTATAATTGTAAAATTCAAAAAACAACTCGAGTTTAAAGTGTTAATGACTCTCAAAACTGCAATCAAAATGATAGAGAATCTAAGAGATTGTGAGGTCCAAACTGTCAAGATATTCAATGAAAGTCCGTACGATGACAGATATTCAGTAGATAGAATCAGAAGAGGCATGGCAAGAGTATCACAAGGCAAAGCAGATTACCTTGCCAAGATCTTGTCAGAGATTCAGACAGTGAAAATACAAAGACTACCTAAGAAGTGCGATCATCCCAAGAAGGACCAAGATGTCACGTCAGACGGTCAGAGATACTGCATGAACTGCAATGCGGATCTATGACCATCTCATAATTCTTTTTTTATTGTTTTAACACCAGCTCGACGGTATTTTTCTCTGCAGATATTGTTTTTCCATTTCTTGAGATTCAAAGATGTCTTTTGCAAGTGATATTGGAAGAGAGGTAGTTTCTCTGGTTCAGGCTTATCCACAGAAATGAATCTGGGTCGCTGTTCTGTGGATGCTGTGAAATCCACTGGCTCAACAGAGGTGCCGAGAGATAGACGAAGACCACCTTGTCCCCTGTCTTTCCAGTAGCAGAGATGTATGCGCCTTGCTCGTCGAAATTCACATTCCTTATCCGCATCGTCAGAAGCTCGCCGGGTCTCATGCCAGACTCGAACAAAGTCAGGAGCATCGCCTTGTCCCTGACGGTGGCACAGTTCTCCACCATCACACGAATCTCGTCAGATGTGAGAACGTCCTCCGGCCTGATTGCGATTTTGTTTCTCTGCTTGCAGGAGGCCTTGATCCATTTCACTTCGGTGGGATAGTTCTCGTCGCCCTTGAGCCACTTCCAGAACCTCTTGATTACGACCCGGTAGCTGTGCTTTGTCCACTCGCTGTAGTGCGAAGTGTTGAGCTCCGAGATGAGGTTCTCGATGTCGCGTTTTGTTACACTATCAAAACTCTTGCCGCCGAGTCTCTTGTCAATTTCGCGGAGACTGTAGATGTACTTCCAGATTCTGGCGTAGGAGAGATTTTCTGCTATCAGTTTGTTCGTAAATTCGACTACTTTTTTCGTGTTGTAGTCGTCGCTCTGCTGGTATCGTATGATTGCGTTACCTACTCTTTCCTTGTAGTTGTACAGGTCCATTGTCCTTTCAATAGTATAAGGTCGACGACCTTTGGGGACCGAAATCAAGGATTGTAGGCCCTCGAGGGGAATCGAACCCCTGTCCGGGGATCCACAGTCCCCTATACTAGCCACTGTACTACGAAGGCCGCAAGCACTACTCCCCACAAAAGGGGTATTAACGTAACTACGACCGAAAATCAGGGACAAATTTAATTATTCCATATAAAAAAACCGAGTAAATGCAAGGAAAAGGCTGGTTTATCGCAATGGCAATAACCGTAGCTTTGGTATGGTGGGGCGCAAACTATCTTTCGCCCTGGAAGTAAACTAATACACTAGCCATTCACGCCTGTAGAACCACAGAAACATCAGAATTGACGGTATTATAGATAGAATTAACATCACAATAAAGGTAGTATATTCTCCAAGGAATAGCCACGCGCCTGTTTCTATCCCCCCAGGCAGATTCACATTCATCCCATACATTGCGCCTATCACGGTTGCTGGAATAGACAGGGTGAATATGATGGTAAGAGTTGCAAGTATCTTGTTTGACTTTTCAGTTGAGAGCATAAAGTCTGTATCCTTGTAGATCTCCATCGTTTCTTTTGCCTCATCGAGTGTCTCAACCACCTTGTCGATGTGGTCTATGACATCATCAAAATGTATGACAAGATCATCGTCAGGGCTTGAGAATCTCTGCGTACTCTTTGATGTTTCCAGTACAATCTTGCGCAGCGGGTTCACTATCCTCCTAAGTATTGTGATCTCACGCCTCAAAAGCGAGATCTTTTTTGGTGTTGACTTGTTCTCGTCAAACACATCATCTTCAATTTCATCCAGATTAGCCACAATTCTGCGCAACGTATGCAACAGATCATCTACAAGTGCATCAATGATTTTATGCAATAGGAATCCGGGCGACTTTGAGAGTAGCTCAACGCGTCGTTGCTGGTTTTCCTTGCACTGCAAGAACATGTCTACTAGCGGCTTTAAGTCGCCGTTATGTATGGTGACAAGAAAATCTTTACCTATGAATACAGATAGCTGGGAAAATCGTGGCATGCCTTTTTTAATTATCATGGGAGGAAAATGCAATATTATAAACGAGTGATCATCATAGTTGTCAATTTTAGCAAGCTGTATCTTCGATATCGAGTCATCCAGATTAAGGGTGTTAAAATCATACATCTGGCCTAGTTTGTCAATTTCAGCGCGTGTCGGATTGAGAATGTCGGTCCAAGAAAATCCATTTCCCTGTATTGTCTCAATATGGCTTGGTACCTGCACATCCTGTTGTTGATGCCTTCTCAGATGTGGAAGTCTTGATATGATCGTACCTTTTTTCATTGCAGCTTCCAGACTGTGACAATAAATTTAAATTTTTGATTGCGTCTTGGGCATGTCCCCATTTACAGAATCAGTGAGTTTTTTTATCATGAAAATTTGGGCGTGGCCTCAAGCGCAGAACATTGAGAGAACACCTCTCGATGCCATAACGCCAGTGCGTTCATGGCTCACCTTGCAGTTCTGCTAGGCCACGCGCGGATTATTTGTTATAGATTACAACTATCCGCATTAAACATCATAGGAAATTATAATATTTAAAATTTAGTTCAAATTATTTTCCAAAATAAACATACATATTGTAATAATTTCATAATACGATCACCAAAGAAGATTTGATATTGCACAAAATGCAATCAATTCCAGTTTGAGCTGTTCAGGAGAGTTTGTAGAGCAGGACGATCTAATTCAGATAAGACCTTCAATAGTGAAACAGCTAAAAAAAGCCAAGTATGGCGTAGCAGACCATGCAACAGTGGAGCTGTGTCACTGGACAAAAAAGTCTTTCAAGGGTGACGTGGGATGCTACAAGCACAAATTCTATGGCATATCGACCCACCAGTGCATGGAGTTCTCCCCTGCAGGAATGCATTGTGAGAACAGATGCGTTTACTGTTGGCGCCCTATGGAGTTTTATGACTCGCTCCAGATGGATCCCGGAAAGGTTGCTGAGCCAAAGCAGATGTTAGATAAGCTTATGGAAGAGCGAAGAAAGCTGATCATGGGACACTATGGCGACCCAAAGTCAGACAGAAAAAAGCTTGACGAGTCACTTATGCCAAGCCACTATGCAATCTCACTTTCAGGAGAGCCAACGATGTATCCCAAGCTTCCAGCCCTGATAAGATACCTCAAATCTCTGCCTGCAACAAAATCAGTATTCCTTGTGACAAACGGACAGGAACCCCACATGATACAAAGACTTGTTGATGAGGACGCGCTTCCAACCCAGCTTTACCTTTCTACAAACGCAGCGGATCGGGAATCATTTATGAGAATAAACAAACCAAGATACACCGACTCTTGGGAGAGATGGCATAATACTCTGCAGATAATGTCAAATCTTAACACACGGACAGTCTTGCGCATGACACTTATCAGAGATTACAACAATTCTTTGCAGGATATCGAAGCATTTGCCAGTATGATAAAAAACTCCGGCATACATTTTATCGAGATAAAATCATACATGCACATTGGTAGGTCCACAAACAGACTTGAGAGGACCAACATGCTAGAGTTTGCAGAGGTCCAGCATTTTGCAACAGAGCTTGCAAAAAAGAGCGGTGTCTATTCCATAATGGATGATAGCGAGTCCTCAAGAATAGTAGTGTTGCAGAATCAGCAAAAGCCTATCGATCGCTGGATTGCAGCATATAGGTAGCAAATTTTGCAAGCGCTTTATACCTGTGCGATACAGAATTTTTGTCATCAAGCTGTGCATATGCCTTGTCTTTTCCCCGAGGAATAAAGATCGGATCATACCCCCATCCTCCAGGTTCCAGTCTTTTTGCTATTTTTCCGCGGACCCTCCCCTCAAAGAGCCTTGGTCTTTTTTTGCCATCATAAAATGCAACGACGGAGAGAAATTCGGCATTGCGATTTTTTCCCAACAATCTCACTATCCCTTTGTTACCTATCGTCTTGAACACGAATGACGAGTACGGTCCCGGAAACCCATTAAGCGATGTTATGTAGAGGCCCACATCCTCCACTATTACCGGCATTTTGCATTTTTCATATGCGTCAATGACCTTTTGTCTTGCTATATCAGATATAGAATCTGATTGTATCTCAACAGGATTGAATTTAAAAAAACCAGCTCTTATCTGGAATTTTTCCAGAATGTCCCTTACCTCAGCATATTTGTGCCTGTTCGATGATGCAAAAAATACATCATATGACCTGCGCATATCTTCCACGCCCCTCAATTACAGACACATGATGAATTACCTTAGAAAATCTTTGAGTGCCAACAGATGATCTGTATCCCTTCAAAAACGCCGAAAGCAACTTGCCCATGCATTCCACATGCTCACTTCCAAGTATTTCTTTGAACAGTCTTATGTCCACTGCGTGATCTTCAAGCCTTGGCGTTTTTTGTGCAAGGCCAAAATCTATTGCAAAGATCCTTTTTTTGTACGAGATAAAATTAGACGTGGTAAGATCCCCGTGCATTACCCCATTCCTATGAAGTATTCCTGTTATCCTGCCTATTTGGCTGCACGCCGCAGTCAACTCTTTTTGTTTTAGGTTTTTTACTGCAATTCCCGGAATGTGCTGCATCAGTATGGTGCACTCGTTGGTATCCACCCTGTAGACCAGAGGCGTCGGCACGCCAAACAACTTGGCCTCCGCCAAGATCATCGCCTCGTGTATTGTCCTGTACCTTCTTATCTTATCGTCCAATGTCTGATTCCTGTACGGCTTTCTCTTTCGTGTCTTTAGAACCGCAATCATTCCGTCATACTTTGTAAGATAGATGTCTCCTTCTGCTCCCTTTTTGAGCAATTTCATACCAACATTGTGTAATTTGTGGATATTTGCTCTTTTTGCCAGAAAAAATACCATTATAACCCAAGATTGGGCATTTACTGCATGGACGAGTCAGAAAAGCGGCTAAAGCAGGAAGACTGTAACGAGGATACTCTGGGTGCAGGCATACTCACGCTTACAAACAAACGCATCGCCTTTGACAAGACGCGTGGCAGGATTGCTGATTTTACAAAGAAGATAGGCGACACGGTGCTTGATGTGCAGTTGGGTGATATCACCAAGGTCTGGAAGGAGGGCCTGCTAATAAAAAAAGTCTGCTTTACTGCCAAGACTGCAGAAGGCGAGAAAACGTTCAAGTTTGGCGTCTTTAACACCGGCAGCTGGCAAAAAGACATCCAGAACGCGATAGACTCGCTTAATAGTTAATTTCCACAGTATCCAGTCTCCAAGACTGCCTCACAAAAGTATCACTCATCTTGGCTCCATTTTTTACCGTAGATTCAAGCAGCCCAGTCCAGGCAATCTGTGAGCCACAGTCTCCTGCATACTGTATTGGTGAGACATAAAACGCGGCTTCCTGTCTTGTACATATTTTCTCTAGCATCCCAGAAAGCCTCTTGTTTGCAGCAACACCGCCCACCACTAAAAGCTCCCTTTTTTCCGTAAACGATAGCGCTCTTTCTGTTGCCTCGCCAATCATCGCAAATGCAGTTTCCTGTAAGGAATAGCATGCGTCTGCCACGTTCTTTGATATCTTTTTTGTAGCAGATAAAAGACCTGAGAATGAGACATCATTCCCCTTGACAAGGTACGGAAGTTCTACATAATTTTCCGACTGGAGTGCAAGATCCTCTATTTTCTTTCCACATGGAGATGCAAAGCCGAGTGAGCGACCGAACTGGTCCAATAACTGTCCGAGCGTGATATCAAGTGTTTCGCCAAATATGCGCCATTTTTTCCCCTTGAATGCGGCAAGCATGGTATGGCCGCCTGAGACAAGCAGTACCAGCGGATCATTTGCTCCCGTGAGAAGCTTGCCAAGTTCTATATGTCCTATTGCGTGGTTTACAGGATAAATTGGAATTTTGTAGTATGAGGATATCGTCCTTGCAATCACTCCTGCCACCCTCAGACACGGTCCAAGCCCAGGCCCTGCAGCATAGGATATGATGTCAATGTCCTTTATTGTCAGGTTTGCCTCTTTGAGGCATTCTGCAAGTACTTCAGAGCTGCACTCTATGTGGTGTCGTGACGCTTCTCTTGGGTGTATTCCCTGCCCTTCCGGAGGCCGGTATATTCTCCTCACGTCAGAAAGTATTCTTCCCCTATGGTCTTTTTTTTCAACCACTGCACATGAGAATGTGTGAGCGGTGCTCTCAAACCCAAGACACAGCATCTTATCCACGGCTCATAGTGGAGACTATCTTGATTACATCTCCGTCCTTTAGTATGTGGTCGGCGCCTATTCTCTGCTTTGTCTTCACATCAACTGCATGCAAGAATCCTTTTGCAAGATCAGCATGTATAGTTGCCGCAAGATCTCTTGCGGTAGATCCCAAAGGCAGCAGTCTTGCATCAGGCAGAACAACCCCGTCCTTGTTTGTGAGTTTTGCCTCATCCTCGACTGGATATACAGTGATGAATTTGAGCGTCTCAAATACCGCATGATTTAGCGCCTGTTGTATTCCGGTAGTCTTTATCTTGCCAAGTACTGTGCGTACAAGTTCAAGCGCCTGCTTTTGTTGCGGTGTTGCATTACCCTGCACTTCAAAGCTTGAATCCCCCGGAACATACTTTATCAGATTTGCCTTGACTGCCTTGCGCAAAAGAAGCTCCGACTCGGCGCTGCACAGCACTACATGACCTTTGATCTTTTCCACGATTGAGAGATCCTTACACAAGTCGGCCTTGTTTGCAGCTATAAGAATAGGCTTTGTTTTTTTCCGAAGTATTCTCACAAAACTCAAAATATCACTATCGCTCCATTCTGCAGGCTTTTTTGTTACAAGACCTGATTCTTTGAGAACCTCAGATACAAGAAATTCTTTGACTCCAAGACCGCTGAACCTCCTTGCGATTCCTTCCGTTAATGTGGCCGTCTTTTGTGTGATCTCCCTGAGTAGCTTCTGCCATTCCCTATCAAGTATCTGCTTGAACCACAAATCAAATTCTGATTCGACAAACTCCACATCCTCGAGCGGATCGTGTGTTCCAGCAGGAACTGGCTGGCCCTGTATGTCAGTTGTCCCCGCAATATCAACTACGTGTATTAGTACTTCTGCTTGCCTTGCGTCGTCAAGGAATTTGTTGCCAAGACCCTTCCCTTCATGTGCTCCCGGAACAAGCCCTGCAACATCAATCAACTTGACCGGCACCAATCTTATCCCGTTCATGCAGTGCGGATTCTGATGAACGATTGTAAAATGCTTGCAGGCGCACTTGGTCCTAACGTATGTGACTCCAACGTTTGGCTCAATTGTGGTGAATGGATAGTTTCCTATTGGCACAGCGGTCTCTGTTGCAGCCGAAAAAAACGTCGATTTTCCAACGTTCGCCTTGCCTAAAAGCCCTATTTGCACAGAAGCCAGTTCTTGCCGACTTCATATTATTGTACAGCCCAAATCATTTAATCGGGTGCGGCTTTGATCAAGTGTGTGTTAGTAATAACAGGAAATCCGGGGGTCGGAAAGCACACATTGGCAAGAAATCTTGCCTCCAAGCTCAGAGTCGAGATTGTCGATTTAAACAAGATTGCAGTAGAGAGCAAAGCCTTCAAGAAGAGTGGTGGCACGCTCGATGTTGATACGGCCCAGCTGGCAAAGATAGTAAAGAAGATTAGAATACAGAACGCCATAGTCGTAGGCCACCTTGCACCGTACGTGATACCTAGATCACAAGTTAAATTTGCCCTGATTTTACGCAAAAATCCCTACAAATTGATTGCAATTTACAAGAAAAGAAAATACACAAAAAGAAAGGCAATAGAAAATGCCGGGAGTGAGATCCTCGGAGTCATCTTGTATGACGCAGTGAAAAGCTTTGGCGCAAAAAAGACCGCACAGATAGATACCACCAACATTTCAATAAAACAAATGACCCAGAAGGCACTCTTGATTCTTGGGAAAAAATCAGGTGGAGATAATGTCGACTGGCTTGAAATAGTAGCAAAAAAAAGAGACCTTGCAAGGTTCTTTCCACAGTGAGAGATATGTTCGAGGTACTAAAGACAGACATGGCCGCAAGGATCGGCATTCTGCATACAAACCATGGCAAGGTAGAAACGCCTGCATTTGTACCTGTGATCCATCCTGTAAACCAGTCCATACCTGCAAAAAAGCTGAAAAAAATCGGATTCTCGCTTGTGATAACAAACGCGTACATTACCATGAACAGGTACGGTGAGGAGGCAGTGAGACGCGGCATTCACGACATAATAGATTTTGATGGTGCAGTCATGACCGACTCTGGCGGCTATCAGGTGCTAGAATATGGCAAAGTGGATGTTTCTTCGCCAGAGATGGCATCATATGAGAGAAAAATAATGACAGATATCGCAATACCGCTTGACCGTCCTACAGGATACGGACTGCCAAAGAAGAAAGCAACCGAGTATGTAGACTATACCCTGAGGATATCAAAGGACACCTTGGATGCAGCCGACCATAACGGACAGATCTGGTGCGGTCCAATACAGGGAGCTGAGCATTATGACCTTGTGAAAAGGTCCACAAAGGCGCTAGTCGAGTTCGGCTACAAGATGCTTGCACTTGGAAGTCCTGTAGAAGTGATGGAGTCATATGAATACAAAATTCTAGCAGAGATGATACTGCACGCAAAAAAGCTCATCCCATCATCCATTCCGCTCCACCTGTTCGGAGCAGGCCATCCACTCACTATACCAATAGCTGTAGCTCTGGGATGCGATACGTTCGATTCGGCATCATACATGCTCTATGCCAAGCATGACAGATACATAACGGAGGACAGGACGGCACACCTATCTGAGATGCAGTATTTTGCATGTAGTTGCGAGATATGCTCAAGGCATACGCCAAAGGAGATTTCAAGCCTTGCCGATCAGGACCGTACTAACGCCATCGCACTACACAACCTCTACGCAATAAAGTCCGAAGTAGACAGAGTCAAGCAGGCAATACATGAAGGAAGGCTGTGGGAATACACCGTAAAGAAGATACGTGCCCATCCCAAGCTATTCGAAACACTTGGCATATTCACGGAAAACCCGGAGTTTTTTGCCAGGACCACGCCACGCTTTAAGGAGCGCGCACTATTTTTGTCATCTCCAGAGGACCAGTTCAGGCCAGAGATTTACCTGCACCACAAGACTGTGCGAAAATTCAGATCTGATAAAAAAGAGGCAGTAATAGTTCCGGACTCGCAAAGAAGGCCGTATTATCTCTCAGATGAATACTCCAAGATAATGAAAAAATTCAGGCCTGACAAGGTTCAAGTGTGCATCTACAATCCGTTCTTTGGAATAACACCGCTTGAGCTTTCCGACCTCTATCCTGCATCACACTATGTCATGGCAGACATACAATACAAACCAGATGACTTTCCAGAATTTGCCAAGACGTGGACAGAATTCTTTTCAAACAACAAGTTCAAGACAGTCCACATCACGGATGACAGATTCCTAAAAGAGTTTGCAAAATTCCCAGCTAGAACTAGGCTCAAGAAAATAAAAAGTAAAAAGAAATAGAAGAAGACCCGTTTAAAGGCCTGCGTCTTCTGCCCAGCCCTTTACGAAAACTCCGTTCTTGTGGAGAGGAACTGGTTGACCAGCTGTGTAGTTCATTGGTCTCATCCAAAAGATTGCCTTTGTTGGGCAAACTCCGATGCATGCTCCGTCGGAGATGCATCTTTCTGGATAAAAGACAAATGCTTTACCTCTCTTCCAGCCCTCAACAGGCTTTACACGAAGTACGTCTGGGCCTAAAGATGTACAGATTTCAACGCATAGTGCGCATCCAATACATCTTTGCTCATCTACGTCTGGAAGTATTGCTATTGGCATTTATTTCACTAAATGTAATCTCTTTTCGTAACTATTTAAACTATGATTAAAAAATTCAACAGCGTTATAGAAAAATCAGATCGCAAAAATTTGAAAAATTTCAAAAGATAAAAAGATGATATCAGATGGTGCTCTACTTTCGCATTGCATCTATCTGGCCGCTTGTTACCCAGTCGAGCAGCTCTGCTGCTGTTGGATTCAAGTCAGCTCTTTTATCCATCAGATTTTTTACCCAAACCCAGTTAATCTGGTTTAGCAGTGGTTTGTTTCCCTCATCGCCTGCGCGTACTTTGCTGCGTAGGTCTGCTGGGATTGAATTCCACCATTGGTCGAAAGTTCTACCCATAAAGGTGGATCTTAGGTTTGACTAATTAAAGCTTTTGAAGATTACATCGCAAATGGAATGATCGAGCTAAATGAGGCAAGGTATTAAGATAGACCAGAGAAAATCAAATTCTTGAAGGTCAAAGTATTAGGTGCTGGCCTCGAAGTAGGCCGATCTGGCTTTTTGGTGAATGCAGATGGGGCAAACTATCTTTTAGATTATGGCGTGAACCTTGGAAAAAACCTTGCAACACCGCTTCATGTCATGCCAAGAGAGGTAGACACCATAGTGATAAGCCATGCACACCTTGACCATTCCGGATATGTCCCATTAATGTATGTAAGTGGAAACGCCGATGTGTTTGCAACGCCACCGACATTTGATCTTAGCCGTCTCCTAATTGAGGACATGTTAAAGCTTGAAAAGGACATACATCCGTTTGGCCTGCCCGAGGTAAACAAGATGTACTCCCATGCAATACCCGTAGAATACAAGCAAAGGATAAGGAGAGGCAATTCTAGCTTTGAGTTACGCGATTCGGGCCACGTGGTTGGAGGCAGTTCTGTCCTTGTAGAATCAGATGGCAAAAAAATATTCTATACAGGCGATGTGAATCTGAATGGTTCTCGTATGTTACGCGAGATGGACCTTGACATAGGAGAGATCGACCTTCTCATAACAGAAAGTACGTATTCCCAGACAACCCAGATGCCGCGAAAAGAGTCCGAGGAAAAACTAATCGAGTTTGCAAACGAGATACTTGACCAAAAGGGAACGCTGTTCATCCCCTCATTCTCAGTAGAACGCTCGCAGGAGATTGCGTGTGTTCTAAAGAACGCCAAATTCAAGCACAAAATAGTCATGGATGGGATGGCGCTCAGTGTTAATGAGATAATCATGCAGTATCCCGAGTACCTTCGTGATTACGACGTCTTCAGAGACGCAGTAAAGAACACAGTATGGATAAAGAATCAGGCTCACCGAAAACGCGAGTTGAGCGAACCGTGCGTAGTCATTTCTCCTGCAGGAATGCTTGTTGGAGGCAACGCTGTTTTCTATCTGCAAGAGCTCGCATTTGATAAAAAGAACGGCATTGCGCTTGTCTCATACCAAGGTGAGGGAACGCCTGGCAGAAAGCTTCTGGAAACCGGCAAGGTAATGATTCATGGCCGGGAACAAAAGGCAGAGGCCCAAGTACGCCAGTTTGAATTCTCTGGCCATTCTGACAGAACTGCATTATTTGATTTGGTAAGTCGCATGAAGGGAAGCCCCAAGGTGCTCACAGTTCACGGTGACGGAGATTCTTGCACCAAGTTTGCCGAGGAAATTCATCAGAGATTTGGCCTTGAGGCACATGCACCGCAGATTGGCGATGTAATTTCAGTATAATGCTGAACCTAGAGCACACCATAAACAGCGGCCAAGTATTTTTGTGGGAAAGATACGGCAACAAATGGTACGGAATACACGGTGACGACGTGCTTTTAGTTGATCAGAGCAACCCTGAAATCGTAGTTTCTTACAGCGGTGAAAAATACGATCTTTTCAGGCAGAGTGATAATTTTAACAAGGTAATCAGAGAGATAGCAAAGGATGTGATAATCAAGGAGGCCACAAAGAGGTTTGCAGGCATGAGGCTTCTAAGGCAGGACCCGTTTCAATGCTACATCTCATTTATCGTCTCGGCAAACTCGAACATACAGAACATAAGGCTGTCTTTGTACAAACTTGCAAAAAAATTCGGTAAAAAAGTCAGATTTAATGGAAAGGAATTCTTTCTATTCCCGGATGCAAAAAAAATCTCAAGTGCAAGCATTTCAGAGATCTCATCATGCGGTCTTGGCTACAGGACAAAATATGTACACGCTGCATCAGAGGCAGTTAGGAGCGGTGCAATCGACTTGGAGCTGTTGAAAAAATCAGATTACCACACCGCAAGAGATGAACTCTGCAAGATTGATGGGATAGGAAACAAGGTGGCAGACTGCATCATGTTATTCTCGCTTGAAAAGACAGATGCGTTCCCACTTGACAGGTGGATGCTGCGTGCGTTGCACAATTATTATCCGGGAAGATTTACCGTTGATGAAAGTCTCACTGAAAGAAGATATCATATTTTGCACGATGAGTTAAGAGAGTATTTTGGAGCATATGCAGGATACTGCCAACAGTTTCTCTTCAAGATGATAAGAGATTCGAACCAGAAAAGATGGTGAAAACCCTTAAAATGCTATAAATTTGAAAAGCGTTGGGCCGGTAGCTCAGCATGGATAGAGTGCTGGACTTCTAATCCAGTGGTCAAGGGATCGAAGCCCTTCTGGCCCGCTTTTACTTTCCATTCAATCGCACCAAAAGTAATATTGTGTCATTTTCTTTGAGCATCGGGGACGTAGGTTAGCTTGGTATACTGCCAGCCTCGGGCGCTGGAGATCATGGGTTCAAGTCCCATCGTCCCCACTTTTAATCATAAATATACCCAAAATCAAATCAAATCGCTTGACAGTTGCAGTATACCTTGCACACCTAAACCCGCTTACCAACGCGCATGTGCAGATAATAGAGGAGCTAAAAAAAGAATCCGAGGTCGTAGTCATGCCAGTAGTCTTTATGTGCGGTACAACAGAGATAAACAGCAGGAGTTTCCCGTTTGACTTTCAGACAAGAAAGGAGATGATAATTTCAGTATTTGGTGACTCGGTGCAAGTCTCTCCAAATTATACGTTCTATTCCCCGTTCTGGAGATATTTTCCGCCACTACTATCACCATACTCTTGGAAGCTGAGAAGTCAGATCCTGAGCGGTATTGGCCGCGATTATTACACATACACGGGCGATAAGATTGAGGGAATAATGCTAAAGGCATACAGATTGAACCCGCGAGTCGGAACGCGCAAGGAGATCTCAGCTTCCTCAGTTAAGAACAAGATGTACGAGGCGGCTCAAGGCAAGAATACTGATTGGAAGAATGACGTGCCAGAGCAGGTAGTAAAGATCATCGAGGCAAACTGGCACATAGTAGAAAGGTATTCTACAGCCGAGGATACCACGACAAGAATCGCAGGAATGAAGTTCCCCAAGGTAGGCATCAAACAAAAATAGATTAAGATCTCACTTGAAGGCAGGTTATGAAGCTGGCAATCTCAAAGTATGTCTGGTTTGACGGCAAGTTCGTCACGTATGAGAAGGCACATGTGCCCATCACCACGCATGCAATACACTATGGCACATCCATCTTTGAGGGAATACGTGCGTATTGGAACGGAAAAAACCTAAACATATTCAGGCTGAACGACCACATCAAAAGATTCAGAAGGTCAGGACAGTTCTACTCTATTTCACTTAATTACACAGATGATCAGATATTTGACGCTGCCATAAACTTGTGCAAAAAGAACAAGATAAGAAGATCCTGCTACATACGACCGTTTTATTTTGTAGGGCAGTATGGGATAAATCTTCACGTGACGCCGAGTGCTCCAACGCACGCTGCCATGTTTGCCTTCCCGTTCGGCGACCTTTTCAACAAAAACGGCATAAGTGCCGGCATCTCATCGTGGCGGAAATTTAGCGACCTTTCCGCACCTACCCTTGCAAAGATGGGAGGCAATTATCTTAATTCCATTCTTGCCACACAGGAATGCAAGAGGAACGGTTACGACGAGGCAATAATGCTGGACATTAATGGTAATGTAAGCGAGGCGCCAGGAGAGAATGTTTTCATTGTAAAAAATAACACCCTGATTACGCCGCCACTTAGCTCGTCCGCATTGGAAGGGATCACTAGGGACTCGGTCATGACATTAGCAGATGAATTAGGATACTCGACAATTGAAAAAGAGATAACTCGAAGTCAGATCTACCTTGCAGATGAAGTATTCCTTACTGGAACTGCAGCGGAGATAATTCCCATAATAAATATAGACGGCCAGAAGGTAGGGGACGGACGAACAGGAAACATTACAAAGCAGATACTGGATTCCTACAATAAGGCAGCCATGGGCACAGACCAGAACCATCAGGATTGGATAACGCCGGTGTATTAGAATGAGAGTAGCTCAAATCGGTGTAGGCGGTTGGGGTAAAAATCACGCAAGAGTACTATCACAGTTTGGCGCCCTCTGTGCAGTATGCGATGCTGATGCAGTAAGGGCAAAAGACACTGGCCAAAAGTACGGCGTAAACTATTACACTGCAATTGAAGATATGTTAGAATCTGAAAAGTTTGACGCTGCTTTCATCTGTACTCCGACTTCCACCCACTACAAACTCGCAACAAAAATGCTAGAGATGAAAAAACATGTATTTATCGAAAAACCCATGACGTACAAGTCAGAAGAGGGTGCAAAGCTTGTACACCTTGCCAAAAAGAACGGCGTCACCCTCACATGCGGATACATAGAGAGATTCAATCCTGCAGTAGAGACTGTGAAGAACTTTGTCAAGTCAAAGACATACGGCGAGCTGATTATGTTGGAATTTCACAGGGAAAACAGAATGCCACTTCACATAAAAGATGTTGGAATAATATACGATACAGCGGTGCACGATATCGACACAGCAATGTGGCTCTTTGATGACACCCCGGAGATAGTTTTTGCCCGATCTGGAAAGATAAAACACGATCATGAAGACTTTGCCACCATCATGCTTGGATTCAAGGACAACAAGGTGGCCATAATCTCATCGAACTGGATAACGCCAGCGCGTGTCAGGCATTTTAGCGCAGTGTGCACTGACGGAATAATTTCAGCTGACTTTATCTCACAAGAAGTCAGAATTGAAAAAGACCAGGGCTCTGAGATACCGCGCAGTGAAAAAGCAGAGCCGCTCACACTAGAGATAAAGCATTTTCTTGACTGTATAGAATCAAAGAAAACGCCGCGGGTCACACCACAGGATGCAGTGAACGTGACTAGAATAGCCGAAGCAGCACTTATTTCCAGCCAGAAAGGAGTCCCGTTATACTTGGAGTTACAATGAACAAAAAAATGCTGGACATCTTGGCATGTCCTATAGACAAACACTTTCCGCTGGAAATGTACGAGTTGGAATCAAAAGACCAGGTTGTAGTCGAAGGCTCACTGTACTGCGCCAATTGTGAAAGATTCTATCCCATAATAGAGGAAATTCCAATAATGCTTCCAGATGAGCTGAGGGACAAAAATCAGGATATTGCATTTCTTGAAAAACACAAAAACTCTCTTCCCCAGAAAATAATTAAAGACGCAAAACCATGGCACCTGTGATAGCTTGGTCACCAACTACATCTCAGAGAAGGCAAAAATAGGAAAAAATGTCAAAATCTGGCATTTTGCATACGTTGGGGATAACACCATAATCGGCGATAACGTCAAGATAGGCTCACTTGCACATGTAGACTATAACGTGGTGATTGGACAGAACACCATGATAGAGGGACTTGTTTACATCCCACCTCTCTCGCGAATAGGAAAGAATGTCTTCATAGGACCTGCAGCCTCGCTCACAAACGATCCGTATCCCCCAAGTAAGAAGATGGTTGGAGTCACCATAATGGACGGCGCCATAATCGGATCACGTGCAGTGATCAAGGCAGGTGTGACCATAGGGCGCAACAGCGTTGTTGCAATGGGTGCCGTTGTCACAAAGGATGTGCCAGACAATACTGTGGTTGCAGGAGTGCCTGCAAGGCCAAGATATTCGCGTCAAGAATATGACAAAAAACAGAAAGACTGGGAGTCCTAGGATCTTATCTGTTTTTGGAAAATCTTGTTTTTCAGCTTTGTTAGAACTATTATCCAGAGCACCACAAGCACTATTGCGATTACTGCCTTTATTGCCGAGGCAATAAGAAAATCCATCTGCTCTCCGTATCCTGAAATAGATATTTGTGATACCAATACTACCAGTATGCCGCCGCCTGCAAGTATGAGTACCCACATTATTGCAATGAATGAATACATCAAGGGTTGCCCCAAATCCTTACCCCCATAAGAAAGGCTGAGATTAAAGCAAGTACGGCCGAAAAAGTTGCTAGTCTGAAAATAGCAAATCCGATCTCTTTTTCTGTAAGTGGTTTTGCTGCTACTAAGAGCCGCACAAGAGTTATTGGCGCATCCTTTTCTTTCGTAGCAGTTATTTTGTTATCATCGGTGTGGGTTGTAGGCCCCTTTATCTGTCTGTGTTCCACTATCTTCTTGACGCTGGATAAGAACAAGAATGAATTGATGACTGCGGGAAGAAGCGCTATTGCGGCCACCACCTCGACCCGTCCGATTATTGCTATAACGCCATACATTGCTCCAAGAGTAAGCGCTCCTGAGTCGCCTGGAAATATCTTGCTTGGAAACTTGTGATATCTGTAAAACGCCAGTGACGCAAATACCAGCGGCAGGGCCATTATTGCCACATTGTATTTTTGCAGTATGATAAGAGACAGTACGAGTGCTATTGATGCTATTGCCATAAATCCCGATGCAATGCCATTCATTACGTCAATAGAGTTTATCGTATTACCTGTAATCGATATCATAATTACAATAACGCCAAGGTACAATGCAGGAATCTTCACCTCTCCAAAGATCGGAAATGCTAGATTTGGTTCGTATACACCAAGAGCTATTATCGGAATGGAAGATGCTGCCAATGCAAGGGGCTTGAACCACCCTCCCATCACCTTCCTATCATCTATTAATCCTATTACAAACGCAGCAGACGTCGTGGTCAGTATTGCGGCAATCTGCTTTGCTACAAGCTCACTTTGTGGAAGAAGAAAAAATATTGATATTTCTGATATTATGATTGCCACAATGATTGCAGGGCCACCAGGTCTTGGCACCATTGCCCCTCCTGCGCGGTTGACGTCTTTTACGGTCCAGTTGTGTTTTGTCAGCGACTTTATCAAGACAGGAGTTAGTGCAATCACCACAAGAAAGGAGATGGCAGAGCCGGTTATCGCAGATATTATCTCGGATTGCACTACCTAACTTTTGACAGTTGGGATTTAATATTATCTGCCAGAGTGGCCCCAATTTTGTCAATCTCAGCTAGCTTCTCGACTGGTATCTTTCTTAGATCTTCAATCGTCTTTATTCCCCGATCATACAGCTTGCGCGCGCGGACTCGCCCTATGCCGCGTATCTGCGTCAAATCTACAAGCTCCTCTTTTATTCCATATCTGATTCTTGCCCTAAGTACGGATATCTCTTCTAGCAGGTCCGTCCGTTCTAACAGCTTTGCAAGCTCATACAGGCAGTAAAGCAGCCAGTCAGCAATCTCCACCATCCTGTGCATATCGCCTGATTCCACGTTCAGGTTATCTGAGAGGCTCACTTCGGATGCTTCGTTTATCCAGGAATGGAGCGCAAGCATGCCCCTTGAGCAGTCATACTCTGATATCCTCTCGATAAGCTCGGATGCACGGTTTTCAATCAGGACACTTGCCATTTCATAGTCCTTGTTTCGAAGAGAGAATTTGGGGAAAAACTCCTCAGAGTTTGTCACAAGATGGAGAAATCCAAGAGTGTGTTTTCCATTTTCCGAAACAATTTCCAGCGCGCGTTTAAAGTAAATTGCAGAAACTGGATCAATGTACAGCATCGAGACCTTTTTGCCAAATTCTGTTGCTGCAAATCTTTCTGCCTTTTGCACTATGAGCTTTTCATTTATGAGGAATTTTTTTGCAATCTCGATTGCAAACTTGAGTGTGTTCTTTCTTGTCTGCCTTCCCGCAAGCGTTTTTAAAAAAAACTCAAGTAGATCGTCATTTTTTATTCCCGGGTTTGACACTATGTGGCTCAGAATGTGTATTCGAAGCGACCTGTCATTTGCCAGCTGTGACTCTATTGGCTCCGGTACACCGTTGATATAGTATTCTGTCAAATCAGAGCTGTTAGAGTTGCCAACTATTACTGCCTCACCGAATTTGTCATATTGGGGCCGTCCGGCTCTACCGCAAAGCTGTTTGTATTCAAGGACGCTGATTGGCTTGTTCGTTCCAGCCTTTACATCGTAACGGAGCACGCTCGATATGACGACTCTTCTTGCAGGCAGGTTGACACCTGCTGCCAGAGTCGGCGTTGACGCAATCAGTTTTATCTTACCTTCTCTGAATTTTTCTTCTATTACCTTTCTGCAGTTCTGGTTCAGTCCAGCATGATGGAATCCTACACCCTTTTTTAATAGAGATGCTAGTGTTTTGATAAGGTCAGTATGCTCGTTTTCAGAAAGAATCATTTGCGATATATGATCTAGTTCCTCCCTTTCCGAATCAGAGAGCAATCTTGAGACGGCTTCTGCTCCTTTGGTGGCAAGCGATGCAGAACGCATCCTAGTCTCTGCAAATATTATCGACTGGCCTCCGCTTTTTATCGTGTCAATGCACAAGTCTATTGCCGGCCCTCTGATACTGGATTCGACCTCATCTGATTTACCGTTGCTCCAGTATACCTGGCCACCGTCAAATACTCCTTCCGCAAGAGGCACTGGCCGCCACTCGCTTGATACCAGTTTGCATCCAAGCCATTGAGCAATCTCATCAGAGTTTGTAATAGTTGCACTCAGCCCCAGAATCTGCGGTTTGGACTCCATCTCCTTGAGCTTGGTCAGCACGATCTCAAGTGTTGGCCCCCTGTCTGCATCGCCAATAAGATGTACCTCGTCTGCAATAACAAGTCCGATGTTATCTATCCACTCAACGCCATGCCGTATAAGAGAATCCATTTTTTCGTTAGTAAGTATTATCACGTCTGCCTTTTCCAGCTCCTCGTCAACAGAGTCAAAATCTCCCGTAGATATTGCCACGTTGATTTTTCTGCCAAAGTCGATTTTTTCGAGTTTTTTAAATTCTGAGAATTTTTCGGATGCAAGTGCTCTCAGAGGTGATAGGTATACTGCCTTTGCCCTGTTTTTTTCAAGAAACTGCATTGTTGCAAGCATGGCAATGATGGTCTTTCCGCTTGCAGTAGGAGCAGAGACCAGAATGTTTTCTCCTTCAAGCAGCCCGGCATCAACTGCCATTTTTTGCGGCGGAAAGAGCTCTTTGATGTTTATCTCTTCTAGAAGCTTAAAGGCAGAATTGGCCAGTGGTAATTCCGTTATTCTCATACACGGTTATAGTGGCCGGGTTTGGATTCATAAATTGATGCCTCGCGGAGCATTCTTCGAATAAAATTCCTTGCCTCTTCTTCAGTGAATTTTGTGGTCTTGACAAGCTCCTTTACGAACAGCTTCTCTTCTACTGCAGTCTTGCTGTCACCCTCAAGTGATTTTAGCACATCCATGAACAGCTGCAGTTTTGAGACCTCGCTGTGAGGCCTTCCCTGTAATACCCCAAGGTCCACCTTGCCCGTGTTAACGTCAACGCCTGCATCCTCCAGCATGCTTTGGATTAGAAATATGGCTCGGTCTGCGTCCTCGCCGTCTACCTGATCCTTTTGTAAGAGTCTTGCCCTGGCAGTTGCAAGCCTGACAAGTCCTCCAAGCTGCCTTGGCGTCACTGTGATCATTTCCTCCGATTCCACGTTTCTCATTTTTAGATAATATTCGAGAATCTTTTCCTCTGCTTCCGGCGTGAGTATAGGGTCGATTCTTTTGCAGTATGAGAGGTATTTTGTGAAAATATCAACATCGATTAAAGACCTTGTATCAGATGAGGACTTTTTGTGCATACCGATGATGTGCTTTGCAATGTTCCTGTCCTTTTCCTTTGATGGAATATCACGTACTACAAAGATAAGATCAAACCTTGTCAGTAATGGGATCGGTAATGCCACGTTTTCCGTAATGTTCTTGAATGGGTCATATTTTCCATACATCGGGTTTGCAGCCGCAAGGATTGATGTTCTTGCATTAAGTGTAGCTACTATACCACCCTTTGCAATGCTTGCAGACTGTTGTTCCATGACCTCATGAAGGGCGCTTCTGTCTTCTGGCTTCATTTTGTCAAATTCGTCTATGCAGACTAAACCTTGATCGCCCAAAACTACGGCTCCAGCTTCGAGCATGAGTATTCCGGATTTGTCACGAACTACAGCTGCGGTAAGTCCTGCAGCAGTAGATCCCCTACCAGAGGTGTACAGCCCCCTGGGTGCCACTCTGGCACAGAACTTTAGCATTTCGCTTTTTGCAGTATTGTGGGACAATATACCATTAGCAATGAATTTGTGTGTTTTTGGAATTTCAACATCATACACAATTTGTGATCTTGTAAGATAGTTTATCTTTACAATTTTTTCGTATTCCTCATCATGTCGCTGATTTCGTCTTGTTTCAAGTGCCCATCGGACAAGATCGTTCAACCTTGACGCCTTGGTATTTGATACAAATCCGACGTGTTTGGCGTATTTGACAATTGATGTACCTCGTCGGATAACAAGATTACTTCCAGTTTCATGCTGTATTATTCTGGAATGAATTCCAAACCTTAGCAACAGCATCTGTACGTCCCTTAACAATCTGATACTAGTCGATCTCAGCTGTATTGCACGCCTTGCCCGCCCCATGTTGAAAACGGTGCCATCTGCTTCAAACAGCCATTTCAAATAGGAAGCCACTACGCTGTTTGGGGACTGGAATATCGAGGAAGGCACATGCCTACCGCATGATCCTCCCTTGAGGAATTCCAGCATTTCTACAACATTTTTTGAGTTGTATTCAACGTTTGTCACATACATTGTTCTTGTGATCTGTCTGCCATCATTCATCATTACAAGCTGTCCGGGGTATCCACGCTTGGAGATTTTTGGTTCAAGCCCAAAGAGGTTCTTTCCCATCTGAAGCAGCGGCTGCAAGAGATCTTCTTCCTTTTGAGACACTATGAAATCAATTCTGTAGCCGTTTGTCCTGCACCAGCCATCGCCTGTGAGAAATCCCATGAATGCGGCGAGCTCCTCGTTTACAAACTCTGGAATCTTGCCATGATATGCACTTCTTGTAACCACGCCAAAGTCGGTCGGCACGTAATTTTTGATTGTGCATGGAATGTGCGTTATGGTTCTTAGTTCATCGCCTTCTTTTAGCTCATCAAGTCTTTTCCATCCATTTTTTGTAAACAGTGGATGGTTGTACGTCCCAATTATGTTTTTCCCAGTTTCAGTCACAATTTCAATTACCTTTTGGTTTTCATATTTATGAAATACTGTAGCCGTGTCATCACCGTATTCGTGTTGCATTCTGACGTTTATTTCCTCAAGATGATTTTTTCCTAGTGATTCAAGATCCACGATTCTGCCGTCTGCCAGTATTACCTTGGTAGAACCATCAAGGCAGCCAGGATCACCGACAAGAAACACGTTGATGTCGCCTCTTATCTTTGTGCCATCCTGAAGAACTCTCTGCGTCGAGCCGACCATTAACAATAAAATTGATTCCTTGATTATTGCGTGCCCCTGGATGTGTGGTGCAAACGAGCCAATCAGTCTCTCATATACGTCTGGGCTTCTCGCAAGAGATTTGATTATTTTTTCCTCTTCTGGTGAGATCTCTTCTCTTTCTGAACGTCTGGAATTTTTTGACCCCTTGCCTCCCAGAAACTCTATGTTGTTTCCTTCAATTCTTAACCTGTGCAACCCGCTGTGCACACGCGTTCCGGTTATCTGTTCCTGCTCTATTCGTACGATTCCTGTAAGTATTATCCTGTCACCTGGCCTTGCGTTGTCCACCAAGTCCTGCTTTATTGTCACATCAACATAATGGGGCAGCTGTCCCGGAGGGAGATCTTCTGGAAGTTCCTGCAACCTTACAATCTGAAAGTCGATGAATTTGCTTGTCTCAGGGTCTATTCGCAGGTCTCTTTGTGAGCACTTTTCGTGCGAGCACTTGGTAGGCGTAAATATCATCATACCGCGCTCAAGCGGAATCTCTGTCAGGTGACCTTCTGGGCACTTGTATACCATGTTCTTTGCAAGCGGTTTTACCTCCGATGCGCGCACAACCATGCCAGAAACGCTTGTCATCTTGCCGATAACCTCTGCGTTTATCTGGCGAAGGCTTCTCTGAATAGGATAGTTCGCAATCCTTACTCGTATGTCATCTGAAATCTTTTGCGCGTAATCAGGGAATCTTTCCTCGAGAATGTTCTTGATTGCTCTAGAGAACGCGTACAGCACTGCGTCTGGCTCCAGATTAAACTTTACTTCGATCTCCTTTTGAGAGACTACATCATTATAGTCTACTACGATATACTTGGTCTGCTTTGCCATCATCTGGTCTATTTCTTCTACATAATGGAAAGTTCCGGACTTGTCCTTAAATGAAGCAAGAAAGTTCTGTATCTGATCAATTAATGCGGATTGTGTTTGTGTTTCCAGTGTCATTTTTCCTCACCAAATACTTGTTCCATGAATTCTGCGCTATTCTTGTGAATCTGGTTGTACAGCGCCCTCTCTTCAACGGATAATTTTTTTGCCAGATCGGCTGTAAGATCCATAGAATTTGCCCTGGGAATTATCTTGCCGAGCCTCCTGCGTATGAGCATTTTAAGAAGACTTTGCAATTTGTCCTTTTCTTTCTCTGACTGTCTTTGGATGTATCCTGTAACTTTGATGTAAAAGTCAGGCTCTAGGTGCGACAGCTCTTCGCCCTGAAAATTCTCCTTTGATATTGACTGTGTAAGCTCAACTCCCATGTCGGTCTCTTGGATTTCTGCGTGATTTTCTGACTCTAGTGTCTGCCCAATCCAGCGAGGAAGGTTGAGTACCTCGCCCTGTTTTCCGTCGATCGTAATTCCAGACACGTTTATCTTAAAATCATGATTGATTACCGTCTTTACATCCTGTATGGCGTACCCAATGGAATAAACCTGAAGGAGGTCGTTAATTTTCAACATTTAAAAAACATCGTTCAAGGATTTAATGGATACGATCGATCAATTGTGTTTACAAGTAGCTTGGATCTTTTGATCCTTGCAAGCGTGGTTTATTAGTAATGTGTTCTCAGATCCACTAAATGTCAATTTCAAACACCATGTGGGTTGAAAAGTACAGGCCGCAGAAAATCTCAGATATTGTAAACCAGAAAGAGATAGTTGGAAGTATCACCGCTCTCCTAAAGAACGTCTCGGAGATGCCACATTTGCTGTTTTCAGGCTCTGCTGGAATTGGAAAGACGACACTTGCACTTTGCCTTTCAAGGGAGATTCTTGGGGAAAGGTGGCGCGAATACACATTGGAGCTTAATGCATCAGACGAACGCGGAATAAACATGGTACGAGAGAGGGTAAAAAAATTCTCAAGATTTGCAGGCCTTGATACCGAAATTCCGTTCAAAATAATCATTTTAGATGAGGCTGACGAGATGACAGGTGATGCCCAGACTGCACTACGCAGGATAATAGAGGATACATCAAAGTTCTGCAGGTTTATCCTGATTGCAAACAACATATCAAAGATAATAGAGCCAATACAGAGCAGATGCGCAGTCTTCAAGTTCACAAGAATAGAGGAAAATGACGTGGTTACACACCTAAAGGAAATTGCAAAAAAGGAAAAGGTAAAAGTCGACGAAGATGGCCTCAAGATGATTTATGATTATACCGAAGGCGACCTAAGACACGCAATCAACCTGCTTCAGGCATCATCAAGTCTTGGAGCCGTCACAGAAGAAAACGTCAAGGCATCTGCAGGTCTCACTAGAACCTCCGATGTAGATGCAGTGCTAAAGCTTGCAGTGGCAGGCAAGATCTTGGAGGCAAGAAACAAGATGATAGAACTGATCAAGGTATATGGAATGTCAGAATCTGATTTTCTAAAGTATCTTAATGAGGCAGTATACAGGACAAAGCAGCCAAACCTTGCGGAGATATCGCAGGCAATCGCAGAATACGACTATCGCATCCTGTCAGGTGCAAACCCGGAGATCCAGCTATCAGCACTGCTTGCACAGATAAGCAATCTGGGAAAATAGCGCAGAGAGAGGGATTTGAACCCCCGGGTGCTTGCGCACACAGGCTCTCAAGGCCCGCGCCCTACCGAGCTAGGCGACCTCTGCAAAATCAGGTGAAAAGAACAGCTTAAAATTTGTTTAATAAAAGAAAAGAGAAGAAATATTCTTTCTAATCGTGTGCGTGTGGATTTTCTCCGCCTTCAAGTTTCACGTATGTTCCGGCTGCCTTCTCATGGTGCTCGAGGTTAGACTGGTCTACCTTGATAGCTTGAGGAGGGCATACTGATACGCAGGCCATACACCAGATGCAATCATGTTCTCTGATCGGATCTGCTTTGTCGGTATAGTCTTTGCGTTCTTCCTTTACTGAAGAACCGGTACCTGCAAATGTCTTGCCAACAACTTCGGTTGCTGGAATGTCCATTTCAGTTCTGTACCATTGGAATACTTGGACAGGACATGCTTCTATACATGCACCGTCTGCTACGCAAGAATCCCAATCAACTGCGACCATGGTACCACTTACACCCAATGGAACCTGTTCTTCGCCGCGCGCCTTGTATGCTTCGATAACCTCATGGTTTGAGAAAGCTTCGGCATCGCTTCTGCCAGGTCCCCATCTGAAGTGAAAATGTTCGCCATCAGCGTGGAATATTTTTCCCAGTGGTTTTAGTCCCTGCGGGAAATTTTCATCTATTGGCATAGTACTGCTGTAGCGAAATGTTATTTAAATCTAAACAAAGTTAGTGCAAACTAAATCACTTTGCAAAGTCGATCCAAAATTATAACACTGTTTTTGAGATGATCGCACCTTTACGTTAATATCATTTCGCCCCGAAACTCAGTGATTGGATATTTACAAGTATGATGTGTATAGGGGCCCAAATATTGGCATATACAGCAAGGTAAACGACAGTTTCCTTTTTCTTCCAAGCGGATTTGCACAGACAAAAGCAAAAACGCTTGCAGGGTACCTAAAGGCCGAATACCTGCTTGTCTCGGTAGCAAACACGCGCGTCATAGGTACGCTGATGGCACTGAACAACCATGGAATACTGCTGCCTGGCACATCATCTGCCTACGAGGTAGAATATCTAAAAAAAGCAACAAAGCTAAACGTCACAGTTCTTGATACAAAGCATAGTGCTCTTGGAAACCTCATATGCGCAAACGACAGGGGTGCGGTTGTATCCCCCAAGATACCAAAAGAGGCCCTCAAAACAATACAGGATGCGCTTGGAGTTGAGATCATCCAGAAAAAGGTCGCCGGATACCATCAGGCTGGTGCTATGATATGTGCAAACAGTGTTGGCGGCATAATACACCCCGAGACAGACGAGGACGACATTCGGGAAGTATCAGACATATTGAAAGTAAAGGTTGAGCCTGCCACAATAAACGGTGGGATACCTTACGTCTCATCTGGAATACTTGCAAACAACAAGGCAGTTGTTGTCGGAAACCTGACAAATGGACCAGAGATAATGATGCTCACACGGGCGTTCTCTGATATTTAGGAAATTCCAAGTAGCGAGTTTGCGTCGGAGAAAATCAGATCAACGTGCACTAACTTTTCTGTTCCATCATCCATATTTTTCACCAAGACCTGCCTTTCCGCATATTCTTTTGGTGCCACAATTATTGCAAATTTGGAATTTGTCGCATTTTCCATCTGTTTTTTGAACGGTCTTCCAAGAAGATCAATCTCAGTTGGGATGTCCATTTGTCGCAGTCTTGATGCTATACCTACCGCCGGCTTTAACATCTGTTCATTCACAAACAACACCGACACTACCGGCTTTTGCTCAAGGTTTTGCATTCCTTGGCTTTCAAGTGAGAGGATTATTCTTTCGACTCCTCCTGCAACTCCGGTGGCTCCAATGTCATCGCGCCCGAACGCCTTTGGTAGACTGTCGTATCTGCCACCTCCCACCAAGGCACCGACTTCCGATTTGACATCAAATGCCTCAAAGACCACTCCAGAATAGTAATCCAGCCCTCTTACTATCCCAAAGTTGACCATTACATTCTCAACTCCCCTGTTTTTGAGCGATGAGAATAGCTCCTTTAGCTCCATCCAGGCAGGAATTGCTGCCATGTCGAACTCTTTTTCCACCTGCTCTGGCGCGCCACTTATCTTTGAGAACTCGAGTATTTTTTCGAGTTTTTCTTTTGCATATCCTTTGGCCTGATATTCCTGCAAAATCTCATCTTTTCTCTTTTTTTGTATCTTGTCAATTGCCCGGAAAATATCAGAAACAAGTCGAGGATCATCGGATTCAAAAACTTTGTTGACTACCGCCTCCACTAGTTTGCGGTGCGATATGTGTATTGTTACACCCTTGAGGTTCAGTCGCGAGAAGAACTTGGATGTGAACTCTATTATTTCCGCATCCGACTCCAGACTAGGCTTGCCGTAAATTTCAAGATCCCACTGGTGAAAGTATCTGTATCTTCCCTTCTGCGGTTCATCATACCTCCACACTCCGCCGAATGCTGCGATCTTGGCAGGAAGTTTTAATGACTTTTGCTCAACAACGTAGCGCGTAAGGCCGACAGTAAAGTCAAACCGGAGTGCTACCTCCCTTTCCCCCTTGTCCGTAAAAAAATAAATCTCGTCACGTATGGCAGGGCCACTCTTTGCTTCTATTACCGAGACCAGCTCTATTGGGGATGGGTCCATGAAGCTAAATCCAAATATCTTGCATGTTTCAAGGAATTTTGTTCTAACAAATTCCAGCTTTGTCTGCTCATCAGTCTCAAAATCCTTCATTCCCCTGGGAAGATTCAACTTGGTTGAATTTTCTATCCAATGGATTTAGATGTTGCTGCAGGAATCTTTCTGCCTACTATTAATATCAGAAAAGATGAGTAGAACTGCTTGTCCTACAAAAACTTGGAGCATGCAACTGATGCGTTCATCGAGGTAAACGCTTCAAACTTGGAGGAAGCGTTTGTAGTAGCGGCAAGATCCGTTATAGAGACAATCATAGATATTGATACAGTAGACATCAAACATCAAAAGGTCCTGAAAGTTACTGGCAAGGACTTGCGGTATCTTCTTTACAACTGGCTAGAAGAGATAATCATACTCACTATCACAGAAGGATTTGCCACTAGAACAATAGATCTTGCCATTACAGAAAACGAAGAATACTCCATAATGGCAACTATGGGTGGAGAGCCGATTGATTTTAAAAAACATCGCTTTAAAGTTGAGATAAAATCTCCCACATTCCATGCAATGGAGATAGTACGTAACGGTGGCGTTACAATGCGATTTCTTCTAGACTTGTAAATTTAAAATATTGATTTGGTTGCCTGAGTACATGGAAGATCCTGAAATCGAGAGAATAAAGCAACGTAAGCTTGAGGAGATGTTAAGGCAGCAGCAGGAAAATACGGCTCAAAGCCAAGTTGAAGTGGTAGATCTTGATTCATCAAACTTTGATCACATGGTTTCCTCTAACAACTTGGTGCTTGTAGATTTTTGGGCAGAGTGGTGCGGCCCCTGCAGGATGATGCACCCCGTGTTCACAAGAATGGCAAAAAAATACAGGCACATCAAGTTTGCTCGCGTTAACGTGGACAACTCACAGGACATAGCCATGAGGTTTGGGGTGCAGTCGATCCCAACGTTCATCATGTTCAGGGCAGGTCAGGCTGTGGACAGAATGATAGGCGCGGTAGGCGAGCCGGGAATACACATGATTGCACAAAAATATCAGATGTAACCGTAGGCAGAATCTGACTTTCTTTGAATTTCCAGTATTTCATTGAATACTGTTTGCTGTTCTGGCGTGAGCTTGTGCATAAACCTGTCAAGCATCTTTTTTGCCTCCGATGAGCTTGGAAGTGAATAAAACACATCCTCTTCAAAGATATGCCTTCCAATCATCACGTCTTGAATTGAACATGCAACCTCCTGACCTTGAGACGCTGATTCTATTGACTTTTTTCCGTCCTGTAATTGATGAATAAGCCCGATTCTCTTTCCATTTTTGTTCATTATTGCCATCTTTTGTCTTACCGTTCCCACATCCACCCGTATGCCGAACACGGCCGGATTGCTGTTGCGGAATATGTATCCTTTCAGGAACGTGAATTTTGCAATTGGCGTAAGTTCTGCAAATACTGCGTTCTCCTCGTTTGCTGTGTCATCTTCGACCCACAGGGTATAGTTGTCAAGCAAGCTGTAGATTACCTTGTCAGAGAATATCTTTACGTGAGAGTTTTCCGCCTCCTCCTGGGCATCAGCTAGCACCTTGACATTAAAGGCAAGTATTACGCCAAGATGCCTGTCGTTTTCCTTGATCACTTTTGCCTCAAGCACGTCCCTCCTGTTCACAGGACCTATGTCTGCTTTTGCCACAGGCACCTGTTGGCGGCGCAACATTTCAGTTAGAGCCTCAAGCGAGCCAATTGTATCGCATTTTAGTATTATCCCATTTGTCTGTGTATCGACAAAGACGGATTTCATTTCCGATTCGATGATTTTTTTGTATTCGTCCACTCTTGCCGGATTCTCAGTGACATATACGGTACTGCCTGGCAGCACGCCGTCAAGGTCAGGTGATGCAATCTTGATACCTGCAGCTGCCTCCACCATTTGCACCGGCTTGAACTTGTCGCGCGGATCTCGCATTTCGTCTAGAGGTTTTGGAAGTAGGATTGCCTTTGGTTTTGTGACTATAACTGAATCTCTCTTTGCCACAACCACGCTGTCACCTTTTTTCATGTGACCGTCAATTAGTATCATGTTTGCAGTAGTTCCAAGTCCGACCTCATCGTTGACCTCAAGTATTATACCACGACTTGCCTTTTCCTGCTGCTCTAACCTTTTCTGCATATACTGTTGTGTGAGTCCCACAAGTACTGTGAGAAGCTCAGGTATTCCGGTTCCAGTTCTTGCGCTAACTGGCACTATTGCTACTTCCTTGGCAAAGTCCTTTACCCTGTAGAACGCCTCTGACTGGAATCCCAGAATGGAAAGAGTTCCTACAACGTTATAGATCTGCTCATCAAGTGTTGTCTGTATGAATTGATCTTGCTGCTTTATTGCCTGAGTCACGTACGGTGTGTCTGTTTTCTTCCATCCTGATATCATATCGATTTTGTTCAATGCTACTACAAACGGTACCTTGCGAGCTTGCAAAATCTTGAGGCTCTCGTTTGTCTGAGGCTGGAATCCCCTGTTAGTATCAACCACTAAAATTGCAATATCTGCCGCAGAGCCGCCACGTGTTCTCAGGTTTGTAAATACTTCGTGGCCAGGTGTATCTATTACAAGCAGGCCAGGAACGTCATAGTCTGATTTTTTCAGGTTTGCGTAAAGCTGTCCGCACATTTTCTTGATTGTGTCTGTGGGTAGAAAGCTTGCCCCTATGTGCTGCGTGATTCCTCCTGCTTCTCTTCCCTGTACGCCTGTTCCGCGTATCTTGTCTAGCAGGGATGTCTTACCAGAATCTACGTGTCCAAGGACGGCCACTATGGGCTGACGAATGCGCAAGGCTGATCACTGAAAAACTACCCTCGCTTCCTTTTCAAAACTTTCCTTAGAGTCAGATGCATGAATTACATTGTCCGAGAATCCGAGGCCAAAGTCACCGCGTATAGAGCCAGGGGCAGCCTCAAACGATTTGGTTGCACCTATCATTATCCTTGTAGTGGCAACGGCATTGTTGCCCTCTATCACTGCAGCTACGACAGGCCCTGATGTGATAAACTCGACTAGCTCGCCAAAGAACGGCTTGGTGTTGTGGACTGAATAGAATTCTTCTGCCTGCGGCCTTGTGAAAGTAAACATTTTCAGTTTTAAGATCTTGAATCCCTTGCTCTCAAATCTTGCAATTATCTGGCCTACGAGTTTGCGGGCCACCGCATCAGGTTTTACTATGAAGAGTGTTTGTTCTGCCAATTTGATCTTTTATTTTTTGATGATTCCGCCCTTTTGGTATTTCTTGGTCCACTTGAGCGTACGCGGATCACGCTTTAGTACCATCATGTTCTTTTTGCATTTTGGGGAGCAAAACCACAAAACGGTTCCATCATTTTTTACAAACATGGTGCCAGAACCCTTTGAGACGGGCCTGTTGCAAAATGAACATGGTTTTACGATTAAGCTCATTATTTCATCACTTTATTTTCTTGGCTTCGCGTTCTGTCTCGCGCAGCATCAATATGTCTGACATTCTAACTGAGCCCTTGACGTTTCGCGTAAGAATTCTTCCCTTGTCGCGTCCTCCAAGAATTTTTACTCTAACTTGGGTTATTTCCCCAGCGATTCCGGTCTTGCCTACAATTTGTATTACTTCTGCAGGCACTACATCTTCTGTCTGGGAAGTGCTCATTTACTAGCTTCCACCTTTAAGCTTCTTTATTGAAGAGATTACCTCTTCAACAATGTGATTTGCATCACCGGCATCTAGGATGGCAGCTGCAGCTGATGTGACGTCGATTCCAAGTGCTTTACCAAGCTCTTGCTTGCTTGGCACAAAGGCGTATGCGGCGTTCTGCTCCTCGCATATTATTGGTAGGTGTGCCACGACTTCTGGCGGCTCTACGTCTTCTGCGATTACGATAAGCTTACTTATTCCGCGCTCGATTGCCTTTGTTGCTTCATTGGTTCCTCGTCTTACTTTGCCGCTTTGTGCTGCCACTCGCACGGCCTCCAGTATTGGATTTACCAAGTCCGCCGGTGTCTCAAATTTTACATAGTAAGCTTTACCCAATTATATCACCCGTAGGGATCATCTCCATTCCTAGGATTCTAGGGCATCGCTTTATTAGTGTATTCGTTCTAGAATGGACTTTATTTTTTTGGTGTACCGGCTCATCAAAAGCTCGAGATTTTCCTGCGAGTCTGACTCGCCGTAAATTCTGGCGATGGGTTCTGTGCCGCTTGGCCTGACCATTATCCATTCCTTACCTAGCAGTATTTTGATTCCATCGGTTGTATCGTATCTTTTGTGTTCCTTTTTGAGCTCAGATATTACCTTTCTTGCCTGCTCTCTTGTGCATGAAAACTTGTCCTTTGTGGTGTATGATTTTGGTAGCAGATCCATTTCTTCGGACATGCTCCTGCCAGAGCTTGCGAGCATATCAAGTGCCAAAGCTAACGTCATCGAGCCGTCACGGACCTGGTTGTGCTTGCCATACATGAATCCTCCATTTTCCTCAAAGCCGACAAGTGCCTTTTCTGGCACCATTCTCCTTGAAACCTCTACGCTTCCTACCTTTGTTCTGATTACTTTGGAGCTGGTCATAGACGCAATCTGTTCTGTGAGATTGCTGGAGTTAAGGCAAGTCACCACTTTGGAGCCTGGATTTTTTTGCAAAAGATGGTTTGTCAGGACAAGTGCGGATCTGTCGCCTGTCAGGATCTGTCCCTTTTCATCACAGAATATGCTCCTGTCTCCGTCGCCGTCAAATGCGATCCCAAGATCTGCCTTGTGGTTTAACACCGTACTTGATAGCTTTGATAGGTTCGATGGCGTTGGCTCTGAGCCTCTGCCTGGAAACTGCCCATCAATTTTTTCATTTAGTAGGAAGGTTTTACAGCCTAATTCTTTGCACAGAATTGGAGCTGCTGCTGCCTGCGCACCGTTACCAAGATCAAGTACTACCTTGAATTTTCTTGCTTTGATCTTTTTGGAGTTGACGTGAGATACTATGCCTTTCACATATGATGAGATAATCTGCGGCTCTCTATCTGTTCTTCCTATCTTGTATCCTTTTTTCCATTTTTTTGCAAAGTAAATCTTCTCAATTCTAAGCTCATCCTCCCTTGACACTTCTACGCCATCGCTTGCAGCAAGTTTTATTCCGTTGTATTTGGGTGGATTGTGTGAGGCAGTTATCATGATACCGCCAGAATAGCCAAGATTCCTTGTGGCAAACTCTAATGCTGGAGTGGGTACAAGTCCGCCCATTTTGCAGTCAATCCCAATCGAATTAAGAGACGAGCACACTATCTTTGCCAGTACTGGAGACGAGTCTCTCCCGTCATGTCCTATCAGTATGGGACCCCTTCTGAAGAACGTGCCTATCGCTAATGATATGTCGTGAACGAATTCTAGCGTCAGGTCTTCCAAGAATACTCCCCTGATGCCGTTTGTTCCAAACAGTCTGGCCAATGAATTTTTTGTGAACTGCTTGGATTTGTGCGTTATCAGTGTCTGGTTTCCAATGGTAAGCAATAAGTTTGTGTGGAATTTGAGCATCATTGCGGGGGTTGCCAAGCCCGGTCAACGGCGTAAGGTTTAGGCCCTTATCTCTTAGGGGTTCGTGGGTTCAAATCCCACCTCCCGCACCATATTCTGTTATGGCATTAGTGGATTAGATCTTCTAGTTGGAAATATGCTGTGGAATCAGAGTCTTTCTATTTCCCAATCATCGTTTACCCATGCGCCAATTACTTGGACTGGCAATTTCCAAGATTCGACTATTTTGACAGTGTTCTTTATGTGGTTTACATGTTCGTTTTTTGAAACTGGATTTCCGGCGCAATCATGAT
The DNA here is from genome assembly GCF_000723185.1 of Candidatus Nitrosotenuis uzonensis. NCBI lineage: Archaea > Thermoproteati > Nitrososphaerota > Candidatus Nitrosotenuis > Candidatus Nitrosotenuis uzonensis. The sequence goes on along the minus strand of NZ_CBTY010000006.1, from coordinate 161,611 downwards.
GCCCAGAAACTAGAATTAATTTTGAACCGTGTTTGTTCACTGAGATCGATACTTTGGCTTTAATTTCCTCCATCTTGGTTGAATTAGAAAATAACTTGTCAACGCCAGGCTCGGTTATGGTATCGACAAAATCTACATTGTATTTTTCTTGGAGCCAGTGTATTATTGGAAGTTGAATTCTTCCATCCATACAGCTTATTGAAGTACAGAATTTGTTAGACGGAGGCATTTTGGCTTACCCCCAAAGTAAATCTGAAAGAGATGCATACTGTCAGCATCGGCAGAATTGCACGATTACTTGAAACTTCTATCACAAATCAGCGTGGAATTGTTTGCACTTATACTAGTAGCATTACATTGTATTACAGTTATTCTGTTGGAAAGATCAGTGTTATGTTTCCTCTCTTTGATTTAATTTCTAATTTTTTGTTAATTATGTCATAAAATAACTCTTTTACCAGCGTTTCGACATAAAGCGACCATTTTTCACCAAGCTCATGCTGGATGGTAAAAATATACGAGTCCTGATTCTGTTCTACGTTGTGCTGCATCCACGCTACATTAAGCCATGCACGCAGTATTTCTATGAAATCATTAACGGTGTAATCCCTTTTCATAAAGTGCAAAATGTTTGAGAATGTTTCCTTTTCAATTACTTTTGCCAATGTGATTATTTCCTTATCCTCCAGTCGGTGTATTGCTGCATTCACAAACGGTTTTGTCATTGGTAGCAGTCCTACTTTTCTTTCATATCTGCCCCACAGTACGTGATTTGAGAGTATTTTTAGTACGAGTGAATTGAAATTTACTTTTTCATAGTTTGATTCTTTTTTTAGCTCAGCAATCAGAGATGCTGGAAGTCTCAAGGTGCAAACTTGGCTTTTTTTATCAGGGTTGGAATTATGCACGTCTTAAAGAAGAAAATGATCCATTAAATAGATTCTTAATTTAGCTAAGATGTATCAACTGCACTCACAAGATTAACACTGTGCTGTGTTTTACCTTGCAAGTCATCAGTTAAAATCAAATTTAATCAAAGGTTATAATTTTAGCAAATCATCCTATTGTGAAGAATATGTCAAAAAACAAAAAATCTCCATAACTGCAGCAACAATAGCAGTTGTTATTGCAGGTGTGTTAGGAGCATACTTTTCCAGTGCAAAGCACTGTGACTATAATACTGACAACTCAGGAAGAGCAAGAAAAATACGATGCATTAGGCGTGGCGCAGCGATTTGTTCTGACCAGTCCAACGTTTTCCTTTGATGGAGACATCAATACGCTAAAGACAGAATATGTTGGCTCTACAAAATCAACCCACCTGAGCATATGTTCAAGGCAGCACGGATGTATTTCAGTGACTAGTATTGTAAGGCATGTAAGTAGAATAAGACGACAATCTGCAGAAGGGTTTAGCAGAAATCATAGTTGTATGCAGAAGTTAATAATCCTCATACTAGCTATAATTGCTGTCATCATAGCTGCGATGGTATTCTTTATGTTCAACCCTCTTGCCATATTTCAGTTTCTTACAGGTTCCTCATGTGCCTCAATAGGTGTAACCCACCTTTCCGAGCGCGATCTGGGCCGCATTGAAGACAATCCCGAATACCAAGACATGATAATTCTAACAGATGAAGATCTAAAGAAAGCGCCAAAAATCCAAGAGGTTGTCAGAAAATCCTCGAGCAAGATCCAGTTCAACGATGATTACCGTGAGTATATTTCTTATGATAAGATGGAGCAGTATTATCAGTTTCTTGAGGAGCAATACAGGCAACAGATAGGATTCACACCAAGGCAAAAACAGTATGGTTTTTTGAGAGTATGACGGTAAAAGTTACCTTGTAGGAGATTTTGTTTCCGTGGAACGTGGGCAGAATGTGGAGATCTATGTAAGCCTAGATCCCATTATCAATGCACCTAAAATCACAAAGTGAGGATGACTTGGATAAAATTCCCATAATAAAACGTGCCATATCATTAATAGGAACCGACAGAGTGTCCACTCATGAGTCAGTTGGTGTCTCAGAATCCGATCTTGACAAATACGGGAAATGGTTACTCAAACAATATGAGAGCCAATATGGTAACGCCACCGGAAAACCGTATTCTTATTTCAAATATAGAGACCAGACATATTTTGTAACGTTTTCAATATGTTAATTGTTCAAATCTTGAACAACATATTGTACTGCTTGATACTAGAATGCGACTTGCATATTCTGTTTTAATTATCAGCCTAGAAAAAAAATAAAGTAGGAGACAGTTGGGGATAGGACTATCTATCTCCTACTTGTTTCAGAAAATATCTTCTGCAACTTTGATGCGAGTTCTTTTTTTGCCTCGGATTGGGTGAGCATGGAGCTCCACACCTTTCCCACTGCCTCAAATACTGCGTCCGCAGATTTGTCAAGTGTGGGTCCGTATGCTGTCTCTATTCTCTTTCTCATCCTCTCAGTAAGAGCCTCATGGTGCGCTGCAAAGAATGCCTTATGCCAGGCTGCCATCGCATGCTCGATTGGATCTGTGTCGCAACCGCAGCATTGCTCGTACGACTTGTCCGAGCCGCAGGCGCATGACTGCATTCCTTCGATTTTGCATGATTCTGCTGTACATTCCATAGTTAATTACTTCCTTATAGCTACTATACAAAGGTAAGTATTTAAATCGGAAAGTAACCATACAGATAGCAAGTGAGGAAGAGGTAAGTTGCAACAAGAATACGAAAAATGCATCAAAGATGGTGTGTGCGATATCATGACGTGCTGCCCAATTGACAACACGTTCAAGATAATAGGAAAAAAATTCACCATACACATTCTGCGTAACATGGGCCTGTTAAACCAAAACAGATTCAACCAGCTCCTAGAGTCAATTGAGGGGATAAACCCAAAGACGCTTTCTGCCAGGCTGCGGGAAATGGAAAAAAGCGGCCTAATTGAGCGCAAAATAATACCGAGCACACCCCCTCGCGTAGAATACTCTGTCACGGAAAAAGGGCTTGCCCTAAAGCCAGTCATACTTGCCATGGCCGAATTTTCTATGAAATACTGTGCAGGGGATGTCTTCAAGGATGGCAAGTCACGCACACTAAAGCAGGTCTTTAACATGGCTTTAGTTGATATTCCAAAAGAGCATAGACGTTAAGCACAAATACAAAAAATAGGAGGGTTATCCGCGTCCCTGTGCCACGTATCTTCCATTCCTTCCCTTCAGAAAGAATATGGCCCCGATTCCTCCAAATACGGCAGCCGATATTGCGGATGCTCCGGCTACCCCCTCCAGTGCAAAATAGGGCGTTCCAGATCCTGCTCCCTTGTTCTGTTTTGCAATCTCTACTGCTTTTTGAGCTGCAAGCACCCTCTCTAGGGATTTGTCAGCTGTTGCATCAGAGTATGCAAACACAGCTGACGGCAGTGCAATCATGCACAGAACTACAAATCCAATCATGGTGATTTTGTTCATCATATACCATTACACAATTTTTGCATTTAGGCTTTGATGAAATTTCAGTTTCACCAAAACGCTTAGATATTTTGCAGACGTAGTATAGTTCCCTTTGAGTACCACCAATTCAGAGAAAAGTAATCATGTTTCAAACGTAGAGCAGTTCAGAATATACTTTTCAGACGATGCAAAGATAAAATCATTTGGCGAGATCCTAACATCCGACGCAGGAAGGATCATTCTCAAATATCTCTTGTCTGATGAGCTTACCGCAAACCAGATCTCGCAGAAAAGCGGTATATCTCTTCAGCTGGTCAAGTATCACCTCAACAAAATGCAAGACCTCGGAATAGTAAGCATCTCAAAGACTGAAAAGAACAGCAAGGCACATGATATGAAGTTCTATACGGCGACAAAGTTTGCAATAATGATACTGCCGCAAAGCGAGAGCGAGAAGGTAAGACAGTCACTTGTCCAATCCTTAAGAAAATTCTCAAAGATTACAGCAGTAATGCTTGCAACCGCCGGCGCACTGCTTGGCACTCACCTTAGCCAGAGCATGATGACAGTCAAGGATATTCCACAGTCAGTTGGAAGGGTTGGAAATCTCGTAGACCCAAGAGGAATCGAAGAAACGCTCAGGCTGGCTAGGATGCGCGTAGATGTTGCCCAGTCAGGCTCTGGATTTGGTTCTGGAACCCCCATGGTATCTGCAGATATGTTCTGGATTCAGGTGGTGGTGTTTGGGACAATAATGGCAGGTCTTTCGGCCATACTTTTTTGGAAGGCAAAAAATCATTCCCAAAGACTTGCCAGACTAGAATAATTTGTGCAGGTTCAAGTCACATAGGACAAATCAGTAGACAATCTAATATACCACAATACAAGACGCAGCTTGATGAAGACCGTATTTGGAGTTTCTCTATTCCTGATGCTCCTTGTTCCAGTAATGTCGCTTGCTCACGGAGAAGTTCTTGCGATGCAAGAGACCGTCATACCGATGAACGTTCCGGAAAACAACAAGCTGCCATGGGGATTTGTGGAAGGCAAGATTGCAAGCCATGCAGAACAATATCCTGTGATAATCCAAATATACCAAGGAGAAAAACCCGTGCACTTTGCCCAAGTGCCTGTAAACGATGATGGTACATACCAGTACAAGTTCAGGGTACTAGATGTGACCGATGGCAAGACTACGAAAATATTCAATGGTGATTATACCGTCAAGATATTCAAAATGATTGAGATTGATTCTAACTATCTGGGTTATCTGGCAGAACAGAAAAAATCAGGCCTATTTGATATCGGGATCGACATATTGGACAAAATGTAGGCAATTCCTACCACACTACACTTAAATCCAAATTTTACTATATGTAAGTCATGTTAGAGCAGGGTTCTAACAGAAGCGCCCTCTCACGACGTGATTTTTTAAAGCTGATGAGCGCAGGCGGAATTGCACTAGCGTTTGCACCATTCGTGCAATGGGGCAAGTATATGCCGAATCCCAAAGGCGACATTTTAGGAAAGGCGCCAGTCATCATACCTGGAGGAACACATGCAAACATACACACATTTCCTCTTAATCATGCCGAAGTTATAACTTACCCGTCCACTGGTGATATTGTCCTAGATGAGGAAGCGTTCAGAAAATGGCAGCTTATCAGGCTGCCAGAGGAGTTTGGCGGCTCCGCCAAAGACGTTTCCGCATTCCGTGTATACAGCATGGTGTGTTTGCATCTTTGGTGCTTGTGGAAATACTGGCCGCAAGAAGGCCAAAAGAAAGGTCAGTGTCCGTGCCATGCAAGCACGTATGATCCCATTACCGGAAGGGCCACAAGCGGTCCAGCTGCCCTGCAGGCTGCACCATCAAACGTGTTGCCAAGACTAGATCTTGAAGCCGACGCTGACGGTTATCTTTGGATCACGCCACCAAAGTTTGAGACACGTGCTAACGGCATAGTAGGATACGGGCGATTCTTGCCGGCTGCCTAGAGTATGCATATCTGCAGTGCTATACGGATTTTTTTCTGGCATCTGCTGTGATTTTTTTAGAATATGATTCCATGGTGTCGATGTATCTGTCAAGTTCTTTTTCTGCAGGTATATACCCAGATTTTGCCATCTTTTCCAAATCCTCGTACGTTACTAGTCTGTAGCCTGTCAATGCATGCAATGCTTGCTGTTGCGACTTGTAATCCTTAAGACCAAACGGTGTTGTCACGTACCAGTGTTCCCAACCATCTATACGCAAAGACACAGACACATTACCTCGCCGAATTTGGCCATCTGCATTCTTCTTAAATCCAATCAACTGTAATGATCTGAAGAGAGTAAGGCCCACTGACATCATACCTTGTGAAATCGCAATGCGATACCAGATGATGGTTTGATCTTCATCTTATTTATCAGGCAGGTTATATCATAATCATTCGTCTAGCACGATATTTCAGATCAGTAGATGATTTGCTGCAGCCATAATGCGTAAAATTTCCATTAGGGAATATCTAAATTAATAAAGTCAGCTTGCAACAAAACCCTGTGAAGAAAATTCGCATAGGTATCACTGTGGTTGGAAAGGACAAAGAGGGAATAGTTGCCGCATTTACCAATTTCATATTCCAAAAAAACGGCAACATTGAAAAGGTCAACCAGAACGTCATCAGGGGGCTATTTGGCATGCACCTGGAGGCCTCATTTTCCGGCAGAATAGACGTAAAGAAATTCGATTATGAGCTCCAATCGCTTGGAAAAAAGCTCGGGATGGAAGTTAGCATATACCATGAGATAAACTCTCACAAGAACATTGCAGTGTTTGTAACAAAAGAACCTCATTGCCTGCAGGCACTGCTTGATGCAAAAGACAAGCTGAAGGGAAATATCAGCGTCATAGTAGGAACTGAAAAAACACTTGAGCCGATGGCAAAGAAGGCAAAAATTCCGTTTGTGTTAGTAGACGAAAAGGATCAGCAAAAGGCAGAACACCACCTGATTGAAATTACAAAAAAATATGACATTGATCTTGTAGTGCTTGCAAGATACATGAGGATAATGACACCAAACTTTGTTTGGAGATATCCTCACAGAATAATCAACATACATCCGTCATTATTGCCTGCATTCCCAGGCGCGTTTGCCTATGCGCAGGCATTTGAAAGAGGCACCAAGATTGTCGGGGTTACAGCCCACTATGTCACAGAGGAGCTGGATCAGGGACCGATAATATTCCAAGACTCATTCAAGGTGGATTCAGCGGACTCGCTTGAGGTGATAAAAAAGAAAGGGCAAAAGCTGGAAGCAGATACACTACTAAAGGCAGTCAAGATGCACCTTGAAGGAAGACTTGAGGTCAGCTGGAGAAAAGTCTATACGAGATGATTTCATATTCAGATCCCGCTCTGCGAAAAACGATAAAAAATCACAAGGCAGCGCTAATCCCTGTCGGCTCACTTGAACAGCACGGGCCTCATCTGCCAGTATCGACCGATTCAGACATAGTAACCGGCATTGCAGAACGTCTTGCAAGAAAGTGCGATCTGTTACTATTTCCTACCATAACGTACGGAGTATCATTTGAGCACGCGCCCTTTTTCAATCTAAGTGTCACTGCAAGGACACTGCATACACTACTATCTGAGCTGTGCAGCTCGCTCGTAAGCAATGGAATTAGAAAAATAATAATCCTCAACGGGCATCATGGAAACCAGAAGGCCCTTGAAGGAATCGGCGCTGCAGGCGCCCAAGTTTACACATTTTCGTACTGGCACTTTATGAAGACGGAGTTTGACCACGCAGGATTTGCAGAGACCTCGCTCATGCTTGCACTATCAGATAAAGTGCAGATGAAGTTGACAAAAAAAGGCTTTGATCCTGCAAAGCTCAGTCCTGCACAGAGAAAGGCCGTATCCAAGCTTGCCCAGACTCAGTTCATCAAAGCTACAAAGTCTGGCGTGTGGGGCGATCCAAGAGGGGCTACCAGGGCTGAAGGTATACGCATGATATCAGAAATAGTGCGAAATCTTGCAAAAACAGTGTCAAAGTTGACTTAGTGACTGAAATTCTAATTTACACCAATGAAATTTTAATATAATCCCTAGTTAGGAGAGCCAATAAGTGAATTAAATGTCAGTTGACATGGCAGTAAAAGTACTGGATGAAAGCATCGACAAGGTAGTTCTAATAAAGCTCAAGGGCGGCAAGACCATCAGAGGTAATCTGAGAGGTTTTGATCAGCACATGAACCTGCTACTCGACGGCTCAGAAGAGATCCCTTCTGAAGGCGAGACAAAAAGCATTGGGACCATTGTTGTCAGAGGAGATAACGTAGTAATGATATCTCCACCACCTGCGTGATAGCGTATGGGACGAGGAACTCCATCAATGGGGTTGTTTTCAAGGAAAAAACCCCACATACGATGCAGAAGGTGCGGCAAGAACTCTTATCACAAGCGACAGCACAGATGCTCCAGCTGTGGTTTCCCAGAGGCAAGAATACGCAAATACAACTGGATCAAATGGTATGCGTAAATGGAAATAGCCCTAGTAATTAGCTCCCTTGCAGGTGCGGCTACCGCTGCCACGATAAACAAATTCCCGAAAAATAAGAACAAGATGCCGCTTTTGGGTGCAACCACTCAGATTCGAGCACAGATAGATTCTCTGAAAATTGAAAAGGAGATACTTACAAAAACTATTACGCGCTTGTACCAGAATGATTCTGGCCTAACCCAAATACAGCGAGACAAGCTATTATCAAGATACCAGTATCAGCTTGGAACCATCCTCTCAAAGATAGAAAAACTGGAGGAGGCAAGCAAGTATCCTGATCTAGGGCCGCTTGGAGATGGATTGATGTCCCTAATGGATCAGAAGCTCTCTGCCTTGGACAAACGTCTTGCGGAAATTTCATCAAAGATGACTGTGGTTCAGACAGAAAAACCCGAAGTCAAAAAGGAAGAGACTCGAAAGGAAGGCAAAGTAGAGACTGTAATTGAAAAGCCAGAAAACGCAAAATCGAACGTAGAGGAAATAATCAAATCGTTTGCAAGACCAGCGACAAGACTTGAGATTACGACACTCACAGAGATTCCGGCAAAGCCGGTATTTGAGATCCCAGTACCAAAGGCAGTTCAAACAATACAAATCGCACCACAAACACACCAGGAGGTAATAGAGCCTGCAGTAGAGACAGTACGACCGCAAGCAACGCAGATCCCGTTCATTACGCATCCAATTGACATTGAAGAACAGGTAAAATCTGAGCCACCAAAGCTTGAATTCAAAGATGAGCCAAAGCCTGAACCCGAAAGAAAAAAGCAGAAGATAAACATTCCAGAACCAGAAGTCGATGACGACGAGGACGATCTGGACTCAATCAAGCGCGAAATAATGAAGACACTATCAAAGCTAGAGCAGGCCGAGGTAGAATAGTTGTCGTACGATGATGCCATTGCGGCATTGTCAAAGGACGCATTAAGATTTGTAAAAAACAACACCGTACTCGGTCTTGGTAGCGGTAGAGCTGCAACTGCATTTGTAAAAGAGCTTGGAGTACACATCAAGAAAAAAAAGATGAGCGTGCGTGCAGTTCCAACATCACTACAGATAAAGATGGTTGCGGAAAGGGCGGGAATACATCTGATCAGCTCGGATCAAATTGAGAAAATCGACACCGTATTTGACGGCGCAGACCAGATCGATGGTCAAAGGAATCTCATCAAGGGTGGAGGTGGAGCCCTGCTACGAGAGAACATTTTGATTTCCTGTGCAAATCAAGTTATCATAATGGCAGATGCTACCAAGTTTGTCAGGCATTTTAACAAGACCGTCCCAGTAGAAATACACCCATTTGCAAGGAATACCGCAAAAAAACTCATAGAAGGTATTGGTGGAAAGCCGGAGATTAGAACAATTGAGCGAGGATATCCGTTCATCACAGAAAATGGCAACATCATATACGATTGCGATTTTGGAACAATCAAGGCGCCAGCGCAGCTTGCATCAAAGATAAAACTCGTAGCAGGTGTAGTTGAAGTTGGCATATTCACGCGCAAACCCGACATCATATACAAGGCAAATGAGAACGGCAAGTTTGAAATTCTAAGATAATTAATCGATATGTTATTTTGTTGAAGACTGGTAAATGCAGATAACAAGTATTGTTAGCCGAGTCGGCGTTCAACTAGTCTTCCATGGCCTACCTTGCCCACAATTTGCATGTTCTCAGTCACCACATGACCTCTTACCATCGTGGTCTGTGGCCATCCTTTCAGACTCCATCCCTCATACACCATATAGTCTGAGAATGCTCCAAAGAACTCTGATCTTACCTCCTGCTCCTTTTTCAAGTCTATTAGTACGATATCTGCATCGGCACCCTTTTGTATTGCGCCCTTTTGCGGAAACATTCCAAATATCCTCGCCGCGTTGGCACTAGTAAGATTTGCAAGTTGCCCCAGATGTATCCTGTTTTTATTCACGCCTTCGGAAAGCAATATTGGCAACATAGTGCCAATTCCAGGAAAGCCTGCAAGTGAGGACCACACATCCTGTCCGACCTTGCGTTTTAGTCTGTTTGCGACATGATCAGTACCTATAGTATCAACCTTGTTTTGTGATACTGCTTGCCATACCTGTTCAACATCCTGCATCGTCCTTATTGGAGGCATTACTTTTGCAAGATATCCTGACTGTTTTTCATATGAGAGTGTAAGGTAGTGAGGACATGTCTCAACAAAGATTCTTGTGCCCTTGGCCCTCTCTTCTTCTATTGCCAAAAGCGCGGAAGTGGAGCCAATATGTACAAAATAAATCACAGTGCCAAACTCTCTTGCGATTTGACAGACCTTTCGAATTGATTTTACCTCAGAGTCAGGCGGCCTGCTCTGTGACCATGCAGGCAGCCCATCTTTGCCATCCTGCTTTGCCTTTTTTATTCCGCATTCACACATTTGGTAGTCTTCTGCGTGCACCAGAACCGGGCATCCAAGGTTTGCGGCGTTTGCAAGCACTTTTCGTATGGTGTTTTCTTCAAGTTGTACTGTAGCTTCGAATAGGTCTGTTGCTCCCGGGTCCATGTCCATGTAGACGTGTCCTATCTCTCCTCCCAAGTTCATGTAAAGCTTGAACGATTTTATGCCATTTTCAACACAGTATTTCATCTCGTCTGCCTGCTTTTCATCAAATATAGTACCGTGTATGGCATAATCTACATAGTGAGTAGTTTTTGAGGCAGCAAGTTGCTCTGCAAGGTGCGTCTTGTACGAGCGGCCAAGCCGAAGCATCCTCATCATGGTGGTGACACCGCCAAGGGCTGCCGCCCTGGATTCTGTTATTGCGGCCTCATTTATTGGCGAGTACACTCCATAATGCACGTGTGTATCTATTACCCCAGGCATTGCTACAAGTCCCCTGCCTTGAATTTTTTTGTCGCACTGCGGTATATCGGTAGTAAAATCCACAATCTTTCCATCATTAATTATGATGTTTCTTTCCAGCATTCCCTTTGTGGTTACTATGTGAGAGTCAAGTATTACGGAATCGAACGTCAACTAGTGGGATTGAAATGGTCTTGCTATTATTGGTTTTGAGAAATGGAGAATCGATTTACAGGAAGCTGCGATCTGATCAGTCCGAATTCAAAAGCTCTTTTGCCCTGTTGATAGATATGTTACCTTCTTTTATCATCTGCTCCACGATGGAGTCTATATGGTCAGGTGCGGCACCCGCAGCTGCTGCAAGATTCCTTGCATGCAATCTCATGTGGCCCTTCTGGATTCCCTCAGATGCAAGAGCCCTGATTGCACTAAAGTTCTGTGCAAGACCCATGGCACCAATTACGCATGCAAGCTCACTTGCTGATGAAACTCCCAGTATCTTTGCGCATATTTTCGCCATTGGGTGCACGTTGATTATTCCCCCAACTGTTCCTACCGACATTGGTAGTTCAATAAACCCCACAAGATTTCCGTCTTTGTCCTTGCTCCATTTTGTAAGCGAGGTATACTTGCCATTTCTTGCCGCGTAAGCATGGGCTGCTGCTTCTATTGCACGTGTGTCCTGACCTGTTGCGTTTGCAACCGCGATTATTCCGTTCATTATTCCCTTGTTGTGCGTCACAGCCCTGTAGGGGTCGCTTGCAGCAAACTCGTAGGCCAGGATGATATTATCAACTATCTTCTCCCCTCCAACCTCATTCTTATCAAATGTTGCAGTGCCCCTAACCATCCTCCTTGTGGAATAATTTGAGAGTATTTTCAACACGGCCCTGCCTCCAGTTATCTGCTCTATTAGCGGTGCAACTCCCTCGCACATTGTGTTTGTCACGTTGGCGCCCATAGCATCACCTACGTCAATTAACAGTTCTACTATGAGCATCTTGCCGGAAGGCGTTTCAAGTTTTTTGCACGATATTTCTTTTGCTCCCTTTCCCATCTTGGAAAGAGTGTTGCTCTTCGAGTTTGCAAGCTCCAATATTTGCGCAGATGTTTCCATAACTTTTTTTGTAGCTGATTCTACGTCGGTTTCAACTATCTGGATCTGTCCTATACTGTACGATTCATCATTATTCATTGAGAAGCCACCGCACAGTCTTGCAATCTTGGCTGCCTTTGATGCGGCAGCAATTACAGAGGGCTCCTCAATCACCATAGGCACAAGATACTCTTTTTTGTTTATCACAAAATTTGTTGCAATGCCGAGCGGGAATGAGAACGTGCCGATTGCGTTTTCCACCATCTTGTCTGCCTGCTCAAATCCTATTCCGCCCAATGACTCTAGTGTCTGTCTTTCTTCCTTTGTCAGACCAGTAATCCTTTCCACTATGTCAAGTCTTTCCTTCCTGCTCTTTTCAAAAAACCTTGAAATCTTTTCTGTCATCTCAAAATCCGGATTAATTTGTCATCGTTTCTGTCTGGAAATCCCTTTCCGTCGGTGTTTGATGTAATAAGATAAAGATAACCATCAGGACCCTCGTTCACATCTCTGATTCTACCCACGCCGCTCAATATGCTTTTTTGTGACGCCATGCCCCTCTCATCTATATCAACATGGAATAGGTTTGCTCCACGAAGTGTTGCCATTATCATACCCTCAATTGCAATCTTGTCGCCTCCGTAAAAGACGATGCCGCCTGGCTCTATACTCGGATCATAGCACATGATAGAATCGACAAATTCCGGTTTTCCGCCACACTCTTGCTCAGGCCAGCCATAGTTCTGTCCTGCCCTAACTATGTTTATCTCGTCGTTTTTTGTCGGCCCTGCTTCAGTCACATACATATCACCATTTTCTCTCCATGCCATCCCTTGCACGTCCCTATGACCTAGTGAGAACACCGGCGAGCCAGAAATCGGATTATCATCAGGTATAGTGCCATCATCATTAAGGCGCAAGATCTTGCCACCAAGTGAGTCAATCTCTTGAGATTCGTGCGAAAACTCTGAGGAGATGCCAGTTGCCACATACAGCTTGCCGTCAGGACCGAATTTTAGAACTCCGCCGTTATAGAACTGGGAGCCTGGAATCTTGTCAAGTATTGTGACAACGTCAGACACTTTGTTTTCAGACTCTGTTATGCGGATGACCTTGTTCCAGAGATTGTCATTTTCAGAGTAGGTGTAATACACATAAAGAAAATGATTAGCACTAAAATCAGGGTGCGTCGCAATACCCAGCAGTCCGCCTCCAAATATGCTTGCTGCCCGCAGTGTCGCAAGCGGTTCCTCAAGAAGCACATCGGATTGTATAACCCTGATGGTGCCGGCCTTTTCAGTAACGAATATTTTTTGATCCGCAAATGCGATTGCCCATGGCCTTTTCAGTCCAGTCGCAAGAATCTTTATCGACTCATTTGTTTGCTCGCTTGGCTCTGGTATTGGCGGAGGCTGTGACGGCGAAGTAAGAATGACAACAGACACTATCAGAGCTCCGATAATTCCTGCAATGCGAAACTTTTTGTCCACACCTGAGAGAATTTTCAAACGATATTAAATTAGTTGCAGACGCAGCAGTGCCTATATATCCCCAATAATCCAAGTTTCAATCAGCGGGGTGGGGAAGTCAGTCTTTAAAGGGCTAAGTCATCCCGGCGGGCTCATAATCACCATGATGAGAAACCCGCAGATCAGTGGTTCAAATGGAGGTAACCTCCTGAAAGTCCACTCCCCGCTACTTAATTTTTATAAGATGAAAACCAGCGTACCCGCTCACTGAAATTAGAGTCTGTGTTTACAATGCCTATTCTTTTTTGAGGTCTTGTAAGGTGGCGGTGTGCAGATGACTGAGGTATGTAGAGTCCCTTCCGTATGTTCCTTTTCACATATTGTACTGATTTTGAGGTGCGTTTGCAACCGCACCTTGCACATTCAAAACCCTGCCCCCTCCCCTTTGACTTCATTTTTTTATCACATTTTTCGCATGTGGGATTTACCAAAATCTGCTTTTTTTGGAGCTTGAGTACTTTAAAGAACTCGACATTAAGAGTGCGCGGATGCGTTTTTGATGCCCGCCTTATGCCACCTCCTACCTGAATCCTGTCCCCCACTACAAGCTCCATTGCGTTACGCGTTATCCCTGTGGGTCTGTATACTGCGCAGTTTATTTCCACACAATCTTTGGTAATGCAGAACATCACGTGTCCTCCTTTGTGCATCTTCGGCTCTTTTGAGACCACCCCAGTAATTCTTCCAGACGAATAAGGTTTTAGTGCGAGCACGTCAAGCTCATTTTGCAGGTGATCACCAGTACCCTGATTAGACTTGAACACCAGATAACCGGCAGGATCCTCTGATCTTATCATCGTGGATGCATCAATGAGCGTCCTGACATCTTCACCTCTCACTCCATACAGCACTGGATCCGGCCCGCGTGGAGCAAGAAGTACTTTTTCCTTTTTTGTATCATAGCTGTTAAACGTCTTATCAAAGCGTTCCTGCATTCTCTTTACGCTTGTAGGATCAACTTGTCTTTTTGTGCCAAACCTTTTCCTTTTTCTGTAGCTTAATAACTCGTATGTGTGGTCTTCGAATCTATAGCCTATAGCCCCTAATGCTCCTACCAGCCCTTGTCCATTACCAATATGAAACGATTCAAGGCCGTTTTTCCGGATAAACTCTCTTGCTCTCTTTCTGCTCACAAGGCTCCAAAGTGCATCTCTGCTAAATTGGGTGAAGTCGTCTGGGACTTTTTCGCTTTCATAAAATACCACGCCGGGGTTTGCACCATTTTTCAGATCAGAGAACTTTGATACAAATCGGATTACTTTAGCCTTTATTCTCTGCGGTCTAGATGTTTTTACTGTGAATGAAACTGCGCCGTTGCCACGCGTCTTCCACGGTATGTTGGGATTGAATCGCACCAATCTAGGATAGTCAACAAACTTGACATTTTCTTTCCTCAGCGATTCTATCAGTCTGTACGCAAGATAGGTAGTACACATGCCCTTTGGCGAGTCCGTATCATCAAAACCGATGCTAAGAACAGTCTCCTTGTGCACGATTGGCAATAGCATGCAGGACATTTGTGGGTTTTGACAGGTGCGTTTAAATTTAAAATAAAGAAATTCAGCTAATCAATGATAATAATAGACGAAGAAACAATATTTCGTATCATCCAGGAGCGCAAACCCGCATCAGTAGCGCTGAATGGTCCTGAAGGAATGATACCAAAGGTGCAAGATACAGCAGTTAAGATAATGAATAGATTTGGAATACCCGCCTACGTCATAGCAGATACGACGTGGGGCTCCTGCGACATAAATTCAAATGGTGCAAAGGTACTCTCAGCTGAGATCCTGTTCAACGTAGGCCACACCATAACGATGCAGAACTTTGGCGATAATGTTGTAATGATTGATGCATTTGATGATATAACATTCGACTCTGTGGCAGAAAAATGTGCAGCTATGTTACGGGAAAAGACAATCTCCCTTGTAACTGATAGCCAGCACCTAAACCAGATAGACAAGGTCAGAGAAATTCTGCAAGATAGGGGCGTTACAGTCAAGGTGGGAAAGGGCATGGGCCAGCTAAACGACGGCCAAGTATTTGGATGTGAGTTCTATCCTGCTTCCCAGATAAAAGACCAAGTTGATGCCAACGTCTTCATGGGCCAAAGCAACTTTCATGCAGCAGGGCTTGCGCTTTCAACTAATAAGCCGACATTCATTCTCGATCCGTACTTTAATGAGGTACGTGATGTAACCGAGTTTGCGCAAAAGCTGCAAAGAAAGGCTACACTTGCAATCTACAAGGCAGCCGAAGCAAAGACGTTCGGGGTCATCGTAGGATTAAAGGAAGGACAGATGTCAAAGACAGCCGCCCTCAAATTCAAGCGCGAGCTGGAAAAGGAAGGAAAGCAAGTGCAATTATTTGCACTGACAGACATAACGAACGAGAGATTACGAAATCTGAAAGGTATTGACGCGTTCATTCAGGTAGCATGTCCTAGGATATCCACAGATAACGAGTTTGACAAGCCAGTACTTTCCACCCCGCAAGCAAACGCGCTGCTCAAAGTACTGCGAAATGAGAGCATAGATGGCTACTTGCAAATACCGCATTGGTTGTGAAAAATGTTGACAATAATCTTAATATGGAAGATTCAAAGTGGTTTTCTTATCAGGAAAAAGTAGTTTGAGTCCAACAGTTCATTTTCTAAAAGCATAACAGGATGCAGATGGCGCGCAAAAACAATTTCTCACATGCAAAAAAGAACTTTATTAGATATCCAAAGGCACGCATACACGTAAGTTGCATAATCAAAGATGAGGAGGGAGATGTTATTGCCATCAAGGGCATGAAGCTTGGAACTAACTCTGTAGTACGCGATCAGGTATGGACTGCCGAAGAAATATACGAGAAAAGTGGTCAGAGCCCGAACTTCTCACAGACCCATTCGTTCTGGGCAAGAGATAAGGACAATAATGAATCAGAGTTATATTGCAAAAGAAAGAATGGAAAGATCTGCCTTGTTGCACCATCCATCGTAGACGAGGACGGCAGAGACATACTAAAAGACATACCTACGTGCGAGTCGGAAATCTGAAAAGAGTTAATACTATAAAGTAGGGCAGATAGGCATGAACGATTTTGTATTGCCAGGAGATAAGATTGGATTTATCGAGGAAATTGGCTCAGGCAGCAATACATTTGATGATGGGGACACCATCAGGGCTTCAACAGCTGGAATTTTGACCATCGATAAAAAGGCCAAACTGGCGCAGGTGGAAAACGGCAAGCAGCTGTCAATACCAAAGAAAGGAGATATCGTCATTGGCAGTGTGAGTGCTGTACTATCTTCCATGATTGCAGTTGTAATTCACTACATTAACGGAAAACCAAATCATTCTGGAGTTGAATGTATATGCCAGAATCCTGACAAGCGGAGAATACTTGCGCGCGTAAATGATATAGTTGCGTTAAGAATTGAGGCCCATCTAAATGGAGCTATACATGCCACCATGGATGAGCCAGAGCTTGGAGTGCTGTTCACAAAATGCAATTCTTGTGCTGGAAGTGTGGTTCCCCTCAGGGACAGGGTCAAGTGCCCAAATTGTGGTTACATGGAAGAAAGAAAGATCTCATCCAACTACGAAAAGGCCGATTTCTTAAAACTGCGAGAGTAAGATGGACAAGGTATCGTTCCAGGGAGAACGAGGTGCATACAGCGAAGATGCGGCAATCACATTCTTTGGCACAGATATTGAGACAATACCATGTGCAACGTTTGCAGAAGTAGTGGCACATACTGAAAACAACAAAACTAAGTATTCTGTTTTACCTGTGGAAAACTCACTTGAGGGAAGTGTTGGCGAAAGCTACGATCTGTTGCTTTCCACCAATTTGACAATAGTTGGAGAGATATACTACAGGGTAAGGCATTGTCTTATCGGATTTGGCAAGTTAGGTGACATAGATACTGTATATTCGCACCCCCAAGCCCTCGGGCAGTGCAGAAACTTTATTCAAAAACACCAATTAAAGACAGTTCCTGCATACGATACGGCAGGTAGTGTCAAGATAATAAAGGAAATAGGTAAGAAAAACATAAGCTGTATTGCAAGCAAGAGGGCCTCTGAGATATACGGTGTTGCCGTGATTGCAGAGGGAATAGAGGACAATGCTAACAACTATACAAGATTTCTGGTGCTCTCAAAGAGCGAGGTCGGCGGAGACAAGGATAAGACATCAATAATATTTTCGATAAAGCATGAATCTGGTGCATTGTACAACATACTAAAAGAGTTTAACGATTACAAGATAAGCCTTACAAAGATAGAATCAAGGCCAAACAAGAGCACGCCATGGGAATACAATTTTTATGTCGACTTTGATGGCAGATATGACGATCCGAAGATAATGGATCTGCTAGAGAAAATAACGCGCAAAACGGTCTTTCTGAAGATACTCGGCTCTTACAAGAGAGCCAAGCTTTCCTAGAAACCCTTTGGCTTGCGGACGCTAAATGCTGCACTGAATCCGATTATTACTATCCCAGCTGTTATCACCATAATATGATATGTGAAAAGGAGCGGATCAGTGTTCTTTGAGAACTGGCCGGTGATCCTCAGCTCTGTGCTTCCTGTGTTTTTGATTTCTATTCTGTTTATTCCTTCCTGCAGGACATACCAATCAAATGTTATCTCGTTTTTAAAGTCCTCATCTTTTTGAATTCCATCCGCAGGTGTTTGAAGCTTTACATGGAATCTTTCTCCAGTGACCTTGAAATTCTGGTGCGAGCTTTTTGGTGCGGTAAACTGGTAGGTTACAGATTTTGCCACATCAACTGTCTCATCCACATTAATGGTCTGAATTCCAATAGACAGTATCAGTGCATACAGGCCTATGGCCGTTATGACTGAGCCTACGCCGATTCCGATGATGGTTCTCTTGGTCAGCATGGTGTGATTTTGGATTTGATGATAAAAAACGTTTTTACATCAGGTCTACGTCGTGAGGCTGGCTTTCAGCAAATCCTGCGCGAGACATTTTGATGAACTCCGCATTCTGTTGCATTTGTGGGATGGTATGAGCGCCACAGTAGCTAAGCCCGGAGCGCACACCGCCTGCCAGCTGTTTTATGATATCAGTTACTGTTCCTTTGTACGGCACCATCGCTTCAACGCCTTCTGCCACATAGTCGTTAAGATCTTCATTTATTGCCACAGTTCCAGTTTCCTTGGACTTGCGTCCTAGTGCAGCATAAAATGAAGCCATGCCACGGTAGATTTTATACCGTTTTCCATTTTTCATCACGTAGGAGCCAGGACTCTCATCAGTTCCTCCAAAGAGACTTCCAATCATAACAGTTGATGCACCCGCGGCAAGAGCCTTGCACACATCGCCTGACGTCCTTGTTCCTCCATCAGATATTATTGGAACATCATATTTTTTACCAATCTGGGCGCAATCATAGACTGCCGTTAGCTGCGGCACTCCCGAGCCTGTAATCACTCTGGTTATGCATATCGAGCCTGAGCCGACGCCGACCTTGACTGCGTCGACGCCTGCCTTGATGAGATCTTCTGTGCCTTTGGCAGTTGCCACGTTCCCTGCTATTAACTCGCAGCTTGGAAATGCCTTTTTGATATTTTTGATGGTATTAATGGCATTCTCAGAGTGACCGTGAGCTATGTCCACTACTATTACGTCTGCATCTGCCTCAAGCAATGCTTCTGTTCTTTCCATAAAGTCCCCCTTAACGCCTACCGCCGCGCCTACAAGCGGTCTTCCCTTTTTGTCTTTTGAAGCATTAGGATAGTTCTCATTGTGCGTGATGTCTTTGCTGGTGATGAGGCCCTTGACCATTCCTGCCTGATCCACCAGTGGAAGTTTTTCGATTCGGTGTTCCCGGAGTATTTCCTTTGCCTCTGCAAGAGATATTCCTGGCTTTGCAGTTATGACATCCTTTGTCATCACATCTTTGATTAGCCTGCTTGGATTTGACTCGAATGTAACGTCTCTACCTGTCAATATGCCAAGAAGTTTGGAATCCTTGACTACAAGTAATCCCGATACCCCCTTTTCATGCATGTAAGCAACAGCATCCCTTACTGTCTGTTCAGGAGATATAGTGTACGGATTTTCAATCATCACGCTTGCAGATCGCTTTACCTTTAGTACCTCTTCTACTTCCTCCTGCACCGTAAGAAATCTGTGTATGATTCCGATTCCTCCTTCTTGGGCAAGCGCTATTGCCATTGCTGATTCTGTTACAGTATCCATGTTTGCCGAGATCAAAGGTATGTTAAGCGAGATGTTCTTTGAGAGTTTGGTTCTAAGGTCAGTCTGCGATCTTGTGGTTATGTTAGAATATTTTGGCACAAGAAGAACATCATCAAACGTTAATCCTTCTCTTATTTCCAAACCTTTTACAGAAGAATTGCAATGCGTTATAAGCCTTTTCCCGTTTTTTTCAACATCTTTTGCGCTAGTGAGATCACCGTCTTTGTCCGCCCGACGTTATGCGTTCGTATGATGTCGGCCCCGTTTATTGTTGCGATTGCCTCCGCAGTAAGTGAGCCGAACAGACGGTCCTCAGGATCTTTTGATTCAATTATTCTTCCAATGAATGACTTGTTTGAAACTGAGATCAGTATCGGTTGACCCATCTTCAGTGAAGATAGGTTTGCAATCACGTCAAGATCACGTGCAAGCCAATCTGACGTTATTTTCGTGTAGAATTTGCCTTTCGCTTTATTTCTAAAAAAACCCACCGCCGGATCCAGCGCAATGTTTTGATTCTCCACTCCGGCGCGTCTTGCAATATGGAGGCTCTGCTTTAGCAGGATTTTTGTTTGCTCAAGCAAGTTGCCTCGTATTGTATTCTTTCCATATGCACATAAAATAAGCGACGGAGAGTATCTTTCAACGACGGATGCCATTTGTTTGTCATATTTTAATCCAGAGATGTCGTTGAGAATCTGCACTCCACTTGCAAGCGCCTCCTTTGCCACATTTGCCCTGCATGTATCTACAGATAGCGGTATGTCGGATACCTGCCTGATCTGCTTTATTGCATCAAGCACTCGCTTTATCTCGTGTTTTTCTGGGATGATGGTAGACAGATAGGGGGCAGTTGACATTCCTCCAATATCCACAAAGTCGGCCCCATCCTGCTCCATTTTGAGTACAGTTTGTGCAATCTGTGTGCCCTTTTTTACTGATTTTTTATAAAACGATTCGGGACTTGCGTTTAGTATTCCCATCACTCTTACTGGACTTGAACCACCCACATGTAGTGGGCCTATCTTGTGCACATAATTTATCACAAGGTCTGCTAATTTTAGATTTGTCTGAGCTATGAGAGGATGGGATACGATGTACCGGAATATTGCCAAGAGTATGGGATACAGTAAAGACAGGGATCGCAGATCAGCTACGCTATTAAACTCCATACTAAGCGAGTGTCCCTTTGACAAAATGGAAAGGATGATCCGTGGTAAACCTGTCTTTGTAATTGGAGCTGGACCGTCGATTTCTTATTCGATTCCATATTTGAAAAGACATAAAGATATAGTGAAAATTTGCGCCGACAGTGCTCTTGTGCCTCTGATGCAGGGTGGCATAATACCACAGATAGTGGTAACAGACTTGGACGGCGATTTGCAGGTTATGAAAAAGCTGAGCAAGACCAAGACGATTTTTGTGGTCCACGCACATGGAGACAACATGGAAAGACTGGAATTTGCAAGTAACTTTAGAAACTGCATAGGAACTACACAAACAGAGGATGTAGGAAGGGTACGCAATTTCGGCGGCTTTACTGACGGAGACAGATGTGTTTTTTTGGCAAGCCATTTTGGAGCAAAAAAAATCTTTTTGTTCGGTATGGATTTTGGACAAAGAATAGGCAAACATTCTAAAACAAGAAGACAGGATCGAAAGATAAAACTGAAAAAGCTCAGACATGGAAAAGAACTCTTGGAGTGGCTTGCACATAAAACCAGCTCTGAGCTTTATACCCTCTCGAAACCTATAACGGGTTTTAAGAAAATACGGTATGATGCCATAGATTCCAAACTTGTGGTCTAGTGAAGATCATTTGTCTTATCAGGCGATGCAATATCACTACCTATGCTTAGAATCAATTAAAACAGTATTCATTTTAATACCGTCCAAGGTTCATACAGATCATGTTCTCAGAAGAACAAATCAAGGACGCCCTTGAGGTCAAGGATCGGATTTTGTCTGAGATCCAGAAACACAAAGAGGAAATAGAGATGCTTGAGAAAAATCTACTGCTGGTCAATTCTTTTCTAAAACAACAAAGCTTCACAAAGGCATCTCAGATAAAGGAAGTAAAACACGAATCCGCCGCCCTGCAGGACCAGGCGATCCCGCTTAGAAAGAACAGTGACGGCTCGCTTATTGCAAATGCCTATGTTACTCCGGAACAGGTTTCAATAATACTTGACGAGAAGATCTCACTACGGGAGGATGTGCATCCATTCAAGTCGTTTTTCATCGACAGAATCATAGGTGAAATGATAAAAAAAGATATGGCAGATCTTGAAAAGGGCATCATAAGCGAAGATGCGATGATCAATTTTCTTGTGAATAAAAACGGAGCAACTCTACGTGAAATTATAATCAAAAATTATCGTCAGAAGGAAAGAGTAAATGAGATAATCAACACTGCAACATGGTCACTCTCAAAGATGCTTGATAATTCAAAGTGATTAGATTGGACAAAATCATAGTGTTAGATTTTGGTTCCCAATATAGTCACCTGATATGCAGAAGAATACGCGAGTTCTCAGTGTACGCAGAGCTTGTCCCGTATGACATTCCCTACGAGAAGCTGAAGGAGATGAACCCAAAAGGCATCATATTTTCCGGGGGACCGTCAAGCGTTTACAATAACGGAGCACCAAAACCCGACTCCCAGATATTTCAGATACAGCTACCATTGCTTGGAATATGTTATGGACATCAACTCATAGTTGACAATTTTGGTGGTAGGGTAAAGCGTGCAAACAAGGAATATGGTCATTCTATTCTTACAGTAGACAATGGCTCAAGCCTTCTTAGTGGAGTTGGAAATTCAGTAAGGGCATGGATGAGTCACGGTGATGAGGCAGAAAAAATTCCAGAGAATTTTGAGATCATAGGACACACCGAGCGCTCGCATGCAGCAGCAATTGCAAACAAGCAGCAGTCAATTTATGGAATCCAGTTCCATCCAGAGGTCGTGCACACAGAAAACGGCGTCCAAATTCTCAAAAATTTTGTTCTCAACATATGCAAAGCAAGGCAAGATTGGACAATGGAGAGTTTTATTGAGAAGACAGTTTCCGACATATCGAAAATCGAAGGCAACGTGCTGTGCGGTGTGAGCGGCGGGATAGACTCTACAGTTGCAGCCCTTTTAATACACAAAGCCATAGGCAACAGACTAAAGTGCGTCTTTGTAGATAATGGGCTTCTTAGGCTTAACGAGGAGCAGGAGATCGAAAAGATGTTCAGGGACAACTTTGCAGTTGACTTTACTGCAGTTAATGCAAAGGCGCAATTTCTCGGCAAATTAAAGGGCGTGACCGATCCAGAGATGAAAAGGAAGATAGTAGGTGAAGAATTTGTCAGAATTTTTACTGATTTTGCAAAGACCCACGGTCCGTTCAGATGGCTTGCACAGGGAACGCTATATCCTGATGTCATAGAAAGTGGCGTTTCAAAAGGCCCTGCCGCAGTAATAAAGACTCACCACAATGTAGGAGGGCTGCCAGACTGGCTCAAACTAGAGATATTGGAACCGCTCAGAGAGCTTTACAAGGATGAGGTACGAAAGGTTGCTGCAATTCTAGGTGTTCCGCAAAAGCTGCTTGCAAGACATCCGTTTCCAGGTCCAGGTCTTGCAGTACGAATAATCGGGGAAGTAACTGAGAAAAAGCTAAACATTGCCAAGACGGCAAGCAAGATAGTCGAGGAAGAGCTTGAAGCTGCAGGCTGGTACGATAAGGTATGGCAGGCGTATGCTGCAGTAGGAGACGATAAAGCAGTTGGTGTCGTAGGAGATGAGAGAAAGTATGGGAACATAGTGATGATTCGCGTGGTCGAATCAATTGACGCAATGACGGCAGACTGGACAAGACTACCACATGAGATTTTGGCAAAGATTAGCAATAGGATAACAAATGAGATAGACGAGGTAACGTGGGTATCATATGTGGTCTCAAGCAAGCCTCCAGCTACTATCGAGCCCCAATAAAAATAAAATAAAAATAAAGAAAATCCTGTTTTACTATGTTTTCTTTGTTATCTCTTTTGCTTTCTTTGCCTCCATTAGTTTTAGTTTCGATTTTAGTTGTTCTGACTTAAGCTTCATTGTAGGTTCCTGTGCGTCGTATGATTTTTCAATGCTTACTTTGTACATGGTTTTAGTTCCAAAGCTTTTAGGAGACAATCTGTCCGTAATATCGGCTTTTTTTGCTTCTGCAGGAGATACGTTTGCGACGGTCACAGCAAATACGAGTATTGCTGCAATAGATGTTACCATGATTGTTTTCATTATATCACCTCCGAAGATTTTTGGGAGTCGGATTTTCCGCACTCAATGACAGTCTGATTTGCTTTCATTACCAATCCAATACATAATTGATATTAGGCAATAACCTTCCGCCAGCGGCATGCCTTTGGTAATGATATCATGGATTTCCAATCAACACCAATAGTGGCAACAGTAATTTGGCTCGACGTAAGCATACTGGTGATGAGTGCGGCAAAAAAGCTTGATGAGGCCCAACAAGAACTGTCTTTGCTTACAACTACAAAGGATCCCAAGATAACAAGGTTTGTTAGAATCATTCAGGACGTATATGATACGCTTTTAGACGAATACAGCAAAAAATTCGGATGTGGGAGCGGTCGCACAAGTCTTGCAAAATTTAAGACTAGTGCAAAAAAGGCTGGAAATGTACATGCGATTAATTTTCTTATTTGGTATGAGAAAGAATTCCGTTCAGTAAGAAATGATCCACGGGTAGGCAATCTACTTGATTTGAACTCACAGCATGATTCTAATGATATCAAGTCATGTTCCATTCTTTTGGAATTGACTCGCAATCTTGTTTATCATGCGTACGAAAATTTTTGAAAAAAAAATAAAACAGACCCAAGACCAACTTATCACATGCAAGTACATGTGTTTGATACTTATGTGAAGGCAAAAGACGGCCACACCATGCATTTTGATGTCATTACGGACTCCAAAGATCCTCAGAAAGCAATCGAATATGCAAAAAAGTGGCTATCCGAAATGGGAGAAGGCGGCGCAAAGGTGACAACCGAAGAGTGCCGTTTTTGTCATTCAGAATCAGTCCCAGACGAGATTGAAATTGAGATAATGACAAACGGCTTTTTCATCCAGAAGATGGAAGGATGTCCTTCATAACATAGCTGCGCCAAATACACCGGCGGAATCACCGAGCTTATTTTTTAAGATTGGTGTATCGATTAGGTCACTAAAGACGTTATCATATACGGCCTTTTTTCCTTCAGTATACAAGAAATCTATGTTTGACACACCCCCTCCCAGGACTATCGCGTCAGGATCCAGTATGTCAATTACGTTTGCAAGCGCGATTCCAAAATTTTCCAAGAACTCTTTTTTCCACAACTTTACATCATTACCTTCTTGCTTTACTATATCGCTGAGTTTTTCGTGTTTTCCTGATAGCTCAGACCATCTTTTTTCTAGCGCTGGCCCGCTGATGTATGTTTCCACGCAGCCTTGCCTGCCGCAATAACATTTGTTTCCGTGTATGTGTAATGTGTGATGTCCCCATTCCCCTGCGATGAGCGTCCTGCCCCTGTGTAACCTGCCATCTATTACAATTCCTCCCCCAACTCCAGTTCCCAATATGACCCCAAAAACAAGTCCATATCCCGTAGCGGCGCCCAACGTGGCCTCAGCCATGGCAAAACAATTTGCATCGTTTTCCATTGCAACTGTGCGTCCAAGCAGTCTCTCAAGATCGTCTTTAAGAGGCATTCCAATAAGGCATTGCGTATTGCTATTCTTTATCATGCCAGTTTTTTTTGATATTGCTCCAGGAGTGCAGATTCCTATTGAATAATCCGAAAGGCCCGATGCAATCTGGCCCACAAGAGACACAATAGAATCAAGTATTGATTCGTACCCATTGTGCTGATTGGTCATGATTCTCTTTCTGACCAGAACGTTGTGACTACCATCGAGGCAGATACCTTCTATCTTGGTGCCGCCAAGGTCGATGCCAATTTTGTACACGTTAATTTATCGAAGAAAAGTGTTTTGAAGTTTTATTTTTTGCCTGCGGATACTGCTATGACATCGTCAATTCTCAGTATCATACATGCGGCTTCTGTAGCGGATTTGGATATCTGCTCTTTTACTGCCACAGGCTCTACAATGTTAAGCGAGAACATATCATCTATCTTTCCTTCTTTTGCATTGATTCCGGCCCATTTTCTGCCATTACTCTGCTTTGCCCGCAGATTTGCCATTGTGTCTATAGGATCCATTCCAGCATTTTCTGCAATTGTAAGTGGAATTACCTCAAGAGCTTCCGCATATTTTCTTATGGCAAGCTGCTCGCGGCCCTCAAAATTATCAGACCATTCTTTAAGTTGCGATGCCAGATATGCTTCTGGAGCTCCTCCTCCTGCAACTATTGCTGGCTTTTCAATTACATCTTTTACCACCATAAGTGCATCGTGAAGCGACCTGTCAACCTCATCAACCACCCTTTGAGAACCACCTCGCACCAGTATGGAAACAGATTTTGGATTCTTGCAACCTTCAATAAAGACCCATTTGTCTGATTCGACCTTTTTTTGATGCGCAATTTCTGCATGGCCTAGATCCTTTTCCGTCATGTCATCAATGTTGGTGGTGATCCTGCCTCCAGTAGCCTTGGAGAGCTTTGTCATGTCACTTTCCTTTACGCGTCTCACAGCTAGAATTCCGTACTTTGCAAGATAATGCTGCGCAATATCGTCTATTCCCTTCTGGCACACCAGAACGTTTGCTCCGACTCTTTGCAACTTGTCCACCATAGACTTGAGCATTCTGTTTTCCTCCTCCAGAAACATCTGCATTTGTGTTGGGTCGGTAATTCTAATTTCCGCGCTCATTTCTGTTTTCTCCACTTCGAGTGCGGCGTTCAAGAGCGCAATTTTTGCTTTGTCTATCCTTGTAGGCATCCCGCTGTGAACAACTTCTTTGTCAAGTATGATTCCTTTTACAAGCTCTGTATCTTGTATCGAACCACCTGCCTTTTTTTCTACCTTGATATTGTCAAGATCCACAACGTACTTGTCTCCTTTCTTTTCGGCTATTCTCAGTATTGCATCAACTACAAGTTTTGAGAGAATGCCGCTGTCTTCTGATATTAATTTTGATTGCATGCTAGTTGTTGCTATCTTTAGAAGCGAGTCTTCATCAGTAGGATCTATTTTCTTTGCCAGTTGTGAGAGCAGTTCCATGACTTTCTCATGTGCTGCTTGATATCCTTCAACTATTACCGAGGAATGTACGTCTTTTGCCAAAAGCTCCTCGGCTTTTTCCAGCAGAGCTCCTGCGAACACAACTGATGATGTAGTTCCATCGCCAACCTCATTGTCAATTGTCTTTGAGATCTCAACCATCATTTTTGCCGCAGGGTGCTGAACGTCGATTTCTTTCAGAATTGTAGCACCGTCATTTGTAATCGTAACATCACCAATAGAGTCCACTAGCATCTTATCCAGTCCTCGTGGACCAAGGCTGGTTCTGACCAGATCGGCAACAAGCTTTGCTGCCATTATGTTGTTTTTTTGTGCATCCCTGCCTTTTTGTTGGAGTGCGCTTTCCTTTAAAACCAAAACAGGACCGTTCGGAGTTTGTTGAATTGAAGCCATGCTAATCGAAAAAAATCCCTCATGCCCTTTTTTAAAAGTTTGCTACTGGATTGGTGGTATTATCGATCTTTTCTTGACATCCACTATACCGCTGTGGAGTATTCTCACTGAAGGCAGAGCAAGAAACGGCAGAAACAACGGTATTAGGTGAGGTCTTGCGAACAGACAGCCACGCTCGACAAGTGTGGAGTTGACGGTTGCAAACTTTTGCGCCACATCATCAAATGAGGATGTCGACACTATTCCGGCAACCGGTAACGGTAGAGACGAGAGCACTTTACCGTCTTTGACCACAACCATACCCCCCTGTGATTTTATAAGATGGTTGGCGGCAAACGCCATATCGGTATCGCTTGATCCGATAACAATCAGGTCGTTTTCATGAAAGCTCCAAGTGGATGCAAATGCACCTACATCCGCACCAAAGTTTTTCAAGAACCCAACTGCGCGTCTGCCAGAACCATATACTCTGTCAAATGCGGCTACCTTCCAGATGTCTGCACTATCAGAAGCTTTCACTTTGCCATTCTCTGTGGAAAGCTCGGCAGTTCCAAGCTTTGTGATTATTTCTGTCTCCATGTCTATCGTGTTGGCTATCGCAGACTGACCCTTGTTTTTAATATCAAAATCATTTTCAGATATTTTTGAAAGTTTAACTGTATTTTTGATCCATTTTGGAATTTTGGGACTTGGAATTGTAGTCACGATACTACCATTTGAGGCCACAAGTCTGCCTCCAACAAATACTTTACGAGGTTTGAGTTTTTCAAGATCATCAAATACGAGCATGTCTGCAAGCTTGCCTGGGGCTATTCCACCCAGATTATTTCCCATTCTGTAATAATCAAAACAGTTCTTTGTGGCCATTGCAATTGCATCTACTGCATCCACTCCGAGCTTGACTGCCTCCCTGACACAGTGATCAATGTGTCCAAATTTGTCAATGTCTTCAGGATCAAGTCCGTCTGAACAGAACATCAATCTGTCAAGATATGGCCTATTGAGTAAAATTTTTGGTATTATGTTCTTTAGGTCACGTCTTATGGAGCCCTCCCTCATCATCACCCACATCCCAAGGCGTAATCTTTCCATCACCTGTTCATAATCAATAGGCTCGTGGCAGGAAAAAATTCCGGACGCAATGTAAGCGTTGAGTTTTTTGTCTGAGGCGCCTGCAGTGTGCCCATTTATGATGCAATCATTCTCTAGCATGTTTGATAGTTTTTTCATTGTAATTGAATCCCTTGATGTTACCTTTGTCCAAGAGAACACCTCTCCTAGTCCCACTATGCCATCGAGCTTTATTGCGGATTTTTCTTCTGCAATGCTCAAGGCCTTTCCATGACTGAACTTGCTGTCTACTGGTATTCCGCCAGGCGCAACATTGAATATTCTAATGGGTAGTTTAGATGAAATCCTGACAAATTCCTTTAACCCTTTGAATCCGCAAACGCTTACGATGTCTATTGGATCGGAAAAGAGACTCGTAGTGCCGCAAAGAAGTGACTTTTTTGCCAACTCTGAGGGAGTCATAAATTGATCTATGTGCGTGTGCGGGTCCGCAAATCCCGGAGTCAGAAATTTGTCTTCGATGTCAAGAATCGCAGTCGTTGTACCCACCGTGTGCGATGCGTCAGGCCCTACATACGCAATTCTGTCTTTTAGTACCGCTACTTGCGTTTTTGGGATTATCTCATGCGTGTATACATTCACAAGTGAGCAGTTCTTTAGGACCATGTCCGCCTTTTTCTCGCCCATGGCAACGGCATTTAGATGCAAAATCATCGATGCAAGCCTAGACACGGTATGAATCTGCGGCAACCCACATTATAAAGTCAGAGCCATGTTTAAATTACGTACAAAATTTTCCCCAACTATGAACATACCAAAGGAGATCAACAGGTATTGCCCAAAATGTAAGACGCATACACTTCAAAAGGTCTCCTTGTACAAGGCAGGCAAAAGAAGAGGTTCTGCAATAGGCGAGCGAAGGCACGAAGAAGACAAGAAAGGATACGGCGGACAAAAATTCCCAAAACTTGCCAAGCCAGCCAAGACAACAAAGAAGCAGACTTTGATTCTAAGCTGTCCTCAATGCAAAAAGAAATTCAACAAGAAAGGTATAAGGCTAAGAAAGCTAGAGTTGGTGGCAGCATGAAGAAAAATCACATACTTGTTCCAAAGCCAAAGAGCAAATTCCAAAAAGTCCAGTGTAAAGAATGCAGTGCAGAGAACGTATTATACTCACATGTTACAACTTCTGTCACATGCAAGTCCTGTGGTAACATAATAGCAGAGCCTACAGGCTCCGTTGCAAAGATTCACGGTACAGTACTAGGTATCCTTGAGTAAGCTGTAATCATATTTTGTATTCAGGTTAAGAGCAATCCTTTTGTCATCAAGTATGGTGTATGTCTCAGCTACAACGCTCGCAGTGATTTTTTTTGGGTTTACAATTGAGACTCCAGTATAATAGCAATCTTGTCCCTGGCATACCACTGAAAATTCCGCCGCCATCTTTTGTTCGTCAAGAAATCTTTTTGTCACAACAAAACTGTGCCATGCTGAATCTTCCTTGTGCATATCCACCAAATTCCTGATTATCTGGAAATCCACAAGAGGCAGGTCTCCGGAAATCACCAGTGCGATCTCATCAACAAAGGATAGTGCGGTCATCAAATCTTGCACGTATCCTTTGCCACTGGTTTGTATCGTCCTCACTCCATATTCTGAGAGCATCTGTTGCGTCTTTGGCGAATTATGACTTGTTACGGCTATCACATCCGTAAAACATTTTGACTCTCTCATAGCATCAACCACGCAAAGCACTACTGGTTTTCCATGTTGCAGTAAGAGCTTCTCACCATTGAGGCCCATCCTTGTGCCTCTTCCTCCTGCCATAACAAGCCCGATCATACAGATATGAACACCAAAAGCGACGCAAGACGCGTCATTTCATTAGTTGCACCCATTATATCACCAGATATTCCGCCGAAACTGCGCCTTGAGACCAGAGTTATAATCAAGGAAATTGCCATTGAGATAGCTAACGCAAAAAATGCGCTATTATTTTGCAGTGCCAAAAGGGATACCACCGTTATGCCTGCTGCAAGAATGAGCTTTCTTTTGTCCTTCATGCTAGATACAAAGATGGAATTAGAGCCCTCCCAAGCAGACGGCCCAATACATGCAAGAAGCACCATTGAGAATTTGGCTATTATCTCTGCTGCAATTATTGCGACAAGCATATCAAAGCCATTCATTGACGAAAGTGATATGACCATACCGCCCACATACAGTACCAGAGTTATGATTCCCGCAGAGCCAACAGACGGATCCCTCATCACCTGCCATTTTTTCTCTCTTGTTCCCCTTGCCATCAAGCCGTCTGCAAAATCAGCCAGTCCGTCGATGTGGTGTATTCCTGTTATCAATACAAACGCTGCAGTTACAAGAAGCCCCACAACCAACGGCTCAAGAAACAGCGATAGCCCATAACCCGCAGAGCCGACTATCAGTCCTATTACTATTCCAACTAGTGGGAACAGGTACATGTACCTTGCAACGATCTGCAGATCAGAGCTGCCAGTTGGCATTATTGTAAGAAAAGAGAATACCGAACCAACCTGCCTAAACATGTATCCACCATCCAAGAGTTGAGAGAATTATGATAATAGGCGCTACAACTAGAATGCAGAACAAGATACTTGTAACCTTGACCATTCTGATTGCAATTTCGAATTGCTTCATGTTAATCTCAGCTGTACCATCCCCAAGGATATAATGATCAACCTTCTCAAATTTGGTTCCAAGTGCCCCTGCCATTGCAGCCATTGGATATCCGGCATTAGGGCTCTCGGTCTTTTTGCCATCTTTTTTTAGAGTAACAAGCGAGCCCTTCCAATCTGCACCCACCAAGGCTGCTGCAAGCACCATGACGTATCCAGTGATCCTAGATGGTATGAAATTTAGAACTTTGTCACAGTTTGCTCCAAACCATCCCATGTTCTTGAATATGGCATCTTTGTATCCAATCATAGAGTCTATCGTATTTATCGTCCTGTAGACGAATGTGCCTGCAAGCCCGAACAGCGCATAGTAGAATAGCGGCCCAGTTATTCCGTCCACAATATTTTCGCTGGTGGTCTCCAATACGCCTGAAGCTATGTGATGCTCATCGAGGTCTTTTGTGTTGCGTTTGACAAGCATGGCAAGACTGCAACGGGCTCCATGAATATCTCCTTGTGATAGCAAATTCATTACCTGCCTCCCATGTACCTCAAGACCCCTTATTGCAATAGTGGTTTTCAGCAATATTGCTCCAAGTAGCGTTGTAATCAGTACAGCTATAACGCCATCAAGGGATCTTACCACATACTCATATGAGATGACAAGTAAGGCCACAATTGAGACTATTGCCATTGTTACAAGTGCACCGCCGAGTCTTTCAGATTTCATTTTTTTTGCAGTAGGTACTGCAGATGCAATCAGTGTACCAATCCATGCTGTTGGATGATACTTGTTTTTGGGATCACCGAATGCAAGGTCCAACAATATTGCTCCGGCCACCACAAGTAATGGAATTTCAATCATGCAAAAAGCCTCTCAATTGATTTGATATCAACGTGTGTCGATACAGTCCTTGCAAGTCTGTCAAGCTCAGAGTTGATCTTTTTTCGGTTCCCTTTGTTAAAGAGATGTATCCGGTCATCAAGAGAGTCCTCGTTTGGCAGGTTCATCTTGATCTTTGGTATTACACCAAGAACGGATTTAGATGTTATTTGTTTTATCTTTCTTAGGCCAGGC
The DNA here is from genome assembly GCF_000723185.1 of Candidatus Nitrosotenuis uzonensis. Taxonomy (NCBI): domain Archaea; kingdom Thermoproteati; phylum Nitrososphaerota; genus Candidatus Nitrosotenuis; species Candidatus Nitrosotenuis uzonensis. The sequence goes on along the minus strand of NZ_CBTY010000006.1, from coordinate 129,476 downwards.
TTGAGCAGGTCAGCATTTCCCTGGAACTTGTTTATGAGGAATCCTCTTACCATTTTCTGATGCTTTTTGGGTAACAACGACATTGTACCTATTATGCTTGCAAAGGAGCCGCCTTTTTCTATATCGGCGACCAATATCACCGGAGAGTTCAGTCTTTCTGCAAGCAGCATGTTAGCAATATCGAATTTTTGTAAGTTAATTTCGGCCGGCGAGCCAGCACCTTCCATAATCACCAAATCATATTTTTGCGACAGTATTTTGAACGAGTCAAGTGCCACCCTCATGCCATGTTTGAGGACGAATTTTTCATAATAGTCATTTGCATCCATCTTTTTGTAGAATTTGCCTTGAAGTAGTATCGAGCTGCGATAGTTTCCAAGAGGTTTTAGCAGTATCGGGTTCATGTGAGGCGAAGGTTCAATCTTGGCAGCCATTGCTTGCATTGCCTGTGCTTGCGATATCTCAAATCCATCCCATTTGTACGAGTAGTTTGACATATTCTGTGATTTGAATGGCGCCACGTTGTACCCTTTGTTTGCAAGTATTCTGCAAAACGCCGCTACCAGTGTAGTCTTGCCAGCACCAGAAGCAGTACCCTGGATCATCAATGTGCGACTCATCTTAACTCCCTAACGCTTTCACTAGCATCAGGTTTTCTTTGTGTGTTCTTACCGCGATGCGAATGTAATGCGAATCAAGACCCCTGAATGTGCTACAATCACGCACCAGAATTCCTTTCTTCAATAACTTTTTTTGCAGTAAATTAGAATGCATTTTTGTCCTTATCAGAATAAAGTTAGTCTTGGAATCATAACAAGAAAGCCCGGGAATCTTTGAGATAGAGTTTTTCAAATATTCTGATTCTGTAAGAATTAACTTTTGCGTCCTTGCAAGGAATTTTTTTTCTTTGAGCGCTAGCGCTGCAGCCTCTTGTGCAATCCCGCTAACATTCCACGGGATTTTGATATTTTCTAGTACGGAGATAATCTTTTTGTTTCCTATTCCGTAGCCGATACGAAGTCCAGCAAGACCAAATGATTTTGTCAGCGATCTTAGAACAAAGAGATTCTCAAATTCAGATACATGTCCTACTAGCGACTCTTGGGATGTGGTAAGCTCTGCAAAACACTCATCTATGAATATCGTTGCTTGCTTTCTTTTTGCCCGGCGCAGTATCTGTAACATAATCTCTTTTGGGATGAGTTCTCCTGTCGGGTTGTTAGGATTGCATACAAATACAATCCCCCCTTGAGGTATTTTTCTGACAAATTCTTTTACGTCATCCTGTAGACGCATGGTTTTGAAAAACGATATTCTTGCATCACACAGTTTTGATGCTGCTTCGTATTCACCAAAAGTCGGAGCTGGAATAAGAGTAGATTTTCCTTTCCACAGAGTAGCACGGCAAAAGTTGTAGATGATTTCGGTGGCTCCGTTTCCGACAGTTATTCTGCTCTGATGTATTCCAAGATGTTTTGCTATTTTTTCTTTTAATGCCTTTGAGTCAGGATCGGGGTAGATAGGTATCCTGTTCATGGCATTTCTTAGAGCTTTGGCAACTGACGGCGGGCAGCCAAGTGGATTTACATTCGAGCTAAAATCTAAAATCGTAGAATGAGGATTTGGAATAGAGTACAATCCTCCGTGAGGCACTCTCTTGTGCTTTACTGCGTTTCTGGCAAGTTTCACACACAGACAACCATTTACCACGGGTTTAGTCCTTGCGATCACCTTAGATGGTACACGTACGGCAGAACAAGAATTATTAATTGATCGCGTAAAAATTCCCCTTGTGAAGAAAAGAGTAGCAATACTTGGGGCAACGGGCGCCGTTGGCCAAGAATTCATAGTTTCGCTAAAGGATCACCCATGGTTTGAGGTAACCCAGCTGGCAGCATCGGAAAGGTCAGCCGGTAAAAAGTACATTGAGGCCATAAGGGACCCGAATTCAGGTATCGTAAAGTGGCAGGTTGGCGGAGACGTCCCAGAATACGTAAGGGATATGACTGTAGTCTCAATTGACCAAGTAAAGACAAATGAGCTTGATCTGGTGTTCTCTGCAGTAGAAAGCGACGCTGCAAGAGAGATTGAAACCAAGTTTGCAAAGGAGGTACCCGTCATAAGCACTTCGTCCGCCTACAGATATGAAGAAGACGTCCCGATCCTGATTCCCGGAATTAACGATGATCATGTGGATCTTATAGAGACTCAAAAGAAGAACCGCAATTGGAAGGGATATGTTCTACCCCTGCCGAACTGCACTACCACTGGACTTGCCATTACGATGAAGCCCCTGTATGAGAACTATGGGGCAAAGCGGGTGATAATGACATCCATGCAAGCAATATCTGGCGCCGGCAGATCACCGGGAGTCTCAGCGTTGGATGTAACTGACAACCTCATACCATACATACCCAAAGAAGAAAACAAGGTCAGAATTGAGACAGCCAAGATACTCGGTAAACTCAAAGATGGTAAAATAGAACCGGCAGATATCAAGGTAAGCTGCACGTGCACCAGAGTTCCTGTAATTGATGGCCATACCGAGTCTGTCTTTGTTGAAACTTCCAAGCCCGCAAAGGTCGAAGATGTGAAACATACGATTGAAGAGTTCTCAGAGCATGTCAGTGTACAGGGACTGCCATCAGCTCCGAAGGACTATCTTGTTGTTCACAAAGATCCAACAAGACCTCAGCCAAGAATTGATAGGGAGCTAAATGACGGCATGACCACATCTATTGGTAGACTGGAAGAAGACCAGATATTTGATAGTGGTGTAAAGTACGTCCTGTTCTCACACAACAAGAAGATGGGTTCCGCAAAGGGTGCGGTTCTTCTTGCAGAGATGCTCTACAAAAAAGGCAAACTTTAATCATAAATTTCCCAAATTTTTGATCTACGCTTATAAAACAGAAATTATTTCTGCAAGGCAGGTGTTCTAAACGGCAAAAATTGATGAACTTGATCTCATCATACTTTCGGAGCTTAGCGAAGACGCGTCAATTTCAATACCAAAACTCTCAGAGAAAATCAAAGTAAACCCATCAGTAGTGTATAGCAGGATAAAGAGACTGACAAAAAGGAAGCTGATTGAGCGATTCACGATAGTGGTAAATGATAAGGAACTCGGGTACGGTGTCAAGGCACTAACTGGACTTAACATGGACTCCAAGTATCGAGATACCATAATAGATGAACTCTTCAAGATAAAGGGAGTACGCGAGATATCTGAAGTAACAGGCAGGTTTGATATCATAGTCACAATGTACGCTCAGAGCCTTGCAGACATGCACAAGCTCATTTCTGAGGGAATAGGCAGAATTCAAGGAGTTTTGGCCTCAGAGTCATTTATCGAGATGAAACGCAGAACAAAGGCAATGCCTTATAATCATCAGGCATAGGTGAGCGCCTTTACATTTAATTGGCTTTGTGACCGTTACTGGATGGGGAAATCATGATGCAAAAGGCCGAGAGTAGCTCAAAAATTAAGACGTATTATGAGCTTACAAAGCCAAAGATCTGGTATCTTTTAGTATTTACCGCATTCGGAGCAGCTATCGTGGCCTCAAAGATTTACAGTGTAGAGGTATCGCCGCTCACTTGGGCACTTATGCTCTTTGGTGTGGCTGCTGGCTCTGCGTCGGCCAACACTCTGACAAACTATCACGATAGGGACATTGATGCAATAATGGAACGCACCAAGGGAAGACCGATACCTTCAGGCAGGATATCTCCTCCTGAGAGAGCTAGAGATTTTGGGCTCGTGCTTGCTGGAATCTCGCTTGCATGCGCGTTTGCAATATCATACACCGCTGGATTCTGGAATGGGATATGGGCAGGAACTTTCATGGCATTTGGTCTGATAAACAATGTTCTAGTATACTCTCATGCACTGAAGCGAAGAAGTAGGGCAAATATCATTTTGGGAGGTCTCTGCGGCGGATCCCCGCCCATGATAGGATATGCTGCTGTTACATTGCAAGGTCTGTGGGATCTTGGACTGGTCATGGCAGGCCTTGTCTTCATCTGGATTCCGATGCACATATGGGCTCTTACGTTGCACTTTAAAGACGATTATAACAAGGTAAACGTGCCCATGCTTACTGCAGTACAATCAGAGAAGACCTCGGTAAGAGTAATTGCAATATCGACACTTGTGATGGTGCTGTTCAGTGTGGTACCGTTCTTTTTGAGTACAGAATCTGGAGAACCAGTGATGCGTGAGGTTTACTTGTACACGGCCATTGCGTCAGGCGCACTAATGTTGGCCCTCTCGTTCTGGGTTATTGCAAAGCCATCAGAGAAGGCATCATGGATGCTCTTCAAGTTCTCAAGCCCCTACCTTGCGGTACTGTTCATTGCGCTCATGGTAGATTCGGCACTAAGATAGCTAACTTCCTAGTCGCGCGTGCTCACAACTAAATACACTGCATACATGCGATGCTAGCTTTTCTATATCAAGAGATTTATCCGCCGAAACTAAAAGTGTCATTTTTGCAAGCGGAAACGGGAAACTGAGTAGTATTACTTTATCCCTCCTTGCAGCAAGATAGTTGATTGGGCCAAGTGTCTTGTCAAGCTCTTTTCGCAACGATATTTCCGATACAAATTTCATAAAATCATACAGTCTTTTTTTATCGCTTTCCAGTGGGACAAGACCTTCTTTGAATCCCCCTGCAACAAGTTTACCATATTCGTCCAAAATACCGGCAAACCTGATATGATCTTCCTTGCACAGCGTCCTGCACTTTTCATCGTATGCAGGATATTTGATCTTGCTTAGAAGCGACATTATTTTTCATCCACCCCCATCAATGTCAATGTAGAACGTATCCTGTCTATCCTTCTTATTTTCGAAGAAATGATATCCTTTACCATCTCCGAAGAAGGTGCTTCAATCTTTGTAACTATATCATATGCGCCAAACACGCCCCTTGTCTCTTTGATCTTTTTAATTGATTTCAGCTCAGAGAGGACCTTGTCCTCAGAGCCCAGATCACAGTTTATGAGAACATATGCAGTGGTCATATACTCATCCCGTAGGCAAGTGCCTTTTGCAATAACACTTTAGGTCTTCACACTCTTTTAGTGCGGACAGATATTCACTCATGGGTTTTTTTTCGGTTTGGCAGAAGCATACGGCTGCCTCATCTCCACATTCTATACAATAGCTCATATCAAAGATATCGCAGATAACATATTTATCATGAATTGTGAAATAACAAAAAAGTTGTTTAAAAATATCGTAAATGATCATTCAGATGTTACATTCAGGGCAGGTTTTGCACATAGTATCAAACGTTTGTTAGCCATAACTGCATCATGACGTGCTTGCACATTAGATCATTATTTATCGTAGAGTGTCTATCTGGATATATTGAGCAAAGATAACGAAACAAAAAGCTGGGATGCCATGTGGAATGAGTACAGCGAGTTGTTAAAGAAATGGACCCAGACGTTCGAGTCGTTGCAAAAGATAGGCACCGACATTCAAGCAAAATATCTTGAAGTGATGCAAAAAGCAACAAGCGAGTCAAGTCCAAGTACACTGCAAGAATTCTACCAGAATTGGCAAAAGGCCATAGGCGATTCAGGCCAGAATATGTTCAAGCAATTCGGTGAGGACTGGCAAAAGCTGACAAATCAGGCAGGAATGGAACAGCTAAAAGCCTACGGTGAGATGATGAACAAGTTTGCCGAAACTTGGAAGAAGATGTGGCGGGCGTAGCCCCAAATTTTTTAAAACATTATCTTAGTTTAAAGACACGCTTAAAGTAATCAGAGTTCTCAGGTGTATCTTCTGCATCTTCTTTTACGTTGGCAAGGCTCTTGGCAAGCTTTTTCTTGTATCCAAGCTGCATCTGTCGCGCAATCTGGATTCTCTGGGCTTGTGGAGAGCCTGCTCCATGCATCGACTCTGTAAGGTATCCAACGGCGTTTCGTCCAAGGGTCATATTTTCAATAAGTCTTAGAATTCTCATTCTGTTCTCAACATCAACACCTTTTCTTCCAGCGAGGTACTTTTTCAAAAGCGGTCCTGTTACAGGGTGTCTAAAGTCCTTCTCAGACGGCATCGTTACCACTATACCGCCTGCGATATCTTGAGCAAGTCTAGATATCTCATATGGGAATCTTGTAACGTTGTGTTTGCAAACGTTTGCAAGCATGTCATCATTAAGCCATACGCCTGACTTCATCTCCTGAGCTTGGTATGAGGACGATATTCCTGCAGCATAGATTGATTCGTTAAGGTGCGTCATCTCCACTAGTTTGTCCCTAATGTGGGATACATCTGGAATTCCGTTATAATCTGCAATTGCTGCTGCGGCGCCTATCAGAACATCTCCAAGCCCGGTTTTGCACACATAGCTTCTTCTGTGGTAACATGTGAATCTCTCGACAAGCATTGCGGCAAACTCGTATTCACCGTTCATAAATATCAAATTATTTGGAATGAATACGTTATCGAAAATTATCATTGCCTCTTGTCCTGCGAACTTGGAGTTGCCGCTATCAATGTCACCTTCTTCCATACTTCTTGTATCACATGATTGTCGGCCGTAGATGTATGTGATTCCTGGGGCATCTACAGGTATTGCTCCCACTATAGCCCAGTCCTTGTCCTTTTCCAAAAGTCGTATTGTGGGCATCACTATTATCCAGTGTGAGTTTATACAACCAGTCTGGTGTGCTTTTGCGCCCGTCACATACACTCCCTCTGGGGTCCTTTTTACTACATGCAGGAACAGATCCTCATCAATCTGCTCGCTTGGGGCCTTGCTTCTGTCTCCTTTGACATCAGTCATAGCTCCTCCGATGACAAGGTTTTCCTCTTGCATTTTTCTGATGAAATCCAGTAGATTTTTGTGATAATTGGTATGATATTTCTCATCAATTTCAAAAGTTACAGAATGTAGCGAGTTTAGTGCATCCATACCTACACATCGTTGAAAACATGTTCCGGTTAACTGACCAAGCTTTCGTTGCATTTTATTTTGCAGTACGAGATCTTGTGCAGATTCTGCAATGTGCAGGAATCGATTTACTCTCTTACCAGATATTTTTGACATCGGGGCTGCCAGTTCTTCCTCTCTTACCGCAAGATCATATGTTTCTGCAACTGCATTAATTGAAGGACGTATCATTGGATGGTCTACTGGCTCTTTTACAAGCTCGCCAAAAAGATAGACCTTAAGGTTTCTGCCCCTAAGACTTTGGATGTACTCCTGGCCTGTCCTAATTGCCATATCAAACCTAACCGTTAACTGCTATAAATATGCAATACAGATCGCGTAAAAACATGAAATGCCGGATTTAAAAGCACAGACATCTACCTTAAATCAATTTGATGTTTTCAGGCAGTGCAAAGTTTTGCATTCATGATTTCTGTCTTGGTATTATTTTGTTTCATCCCAGAGGTAAGCAGCCATGTTGAAATTCCTTATGTGTGGACCCCGGCAAGGATTGTAACTGGTGAAAGTTACGAAGGCGTGGTTGTCCTAGATGAAGCTGCAAAAACCGGCCAAGTGGTGATTCTCTCCACAAGTGATCCTCAGGTCATACAAATTCCAAAAAGCGTACACATACCGGCACACTCAAACCACGGAATTTTCCATATAATGCCACTCAGGGAAGGAAGCTCACAGATATTTGCGCTGGTAAACGGAAATATGATCTCATCAAGTATTTCCGTCCATTCGTCCGAGCGTCAACCTGAAATGCTGTCCATAGTACTTCCAGCAAACACAACAAAGACTGAGAATATCATAGGCTACGTCATATCAACTGATGCAAATGGTACGCCTGCAGCAGTAAAAGAGAATCTCATCGTTACATTGTCCACAACGAATATGATTGAGATTGAGAAGACAGAGATCAAAATACCTGCAGGAGAGTACAGTGTAAAATTTCATGCAAAGGTAGGAGGTAGTGGAAAAATTTTTGCTACCGCAAAGAATCTATCAGTTGCAGAGCAGGTCATCACCAAAGTTCGCGATAATATCACAGTCAGAATTGCTGTAGCACCTAACATCATACTGGAAAATTCGAGGGCGTTCTTTTTTGTGTGGCTTGAGAAGGATGGCATGCCATACAAGATACCATATGTCACATATGCATATGTATCATCTAGTAATCTAAAGTCAGTTCGATTCAATGAGAATCCACATATCAAACATTATGGCGATGCGCTTCTTAGAATCCCTCTTATAGACGGCGTAGGTAGTGGGCAACTGATCTCTTATGAGCCAGGAATATCGGCTGTAACTGTTAGCATAGACGGATTTGGATCAAGTAGTACTGATGTTTTTGTAGGTTCTGTAAATATCATACAGAATATTCCGATGATTGATGAGGATCAAGTGCGCGGTGCTACGCCTAATATCGCGATGGCGTGGTTTTATCCGTCGGTAACTGATTCTAGTGCGTATGGAGTAATAGCACTTTATCAAACAAGCCCCATGACTAATGGGCAGCAAATGCCTACTAAAATAACGCCAGTTCCAATAGATGGTAGAACTGTGACTTTGAGTTCCTCCGGAATAAGGCATCCACAGATTTTGACCTTATCAGAAACCAAGGCGCTATCCAACGGAATAGGTTCAACTCATGCCACACGGTTTGAAGTATCTGGAATCAGTCAGGGAAACCACACAATATTTGTCTCCGGCCCGGGGCTTGAGCAGTACAACTCTACGCTAGTCATATCGCCTGCATTCAGAGACTCTTACAAAATAAAGGTGACGCAGATACCAGCCACCTTGGGATCAAGCGGCGATATTGCCATGATATCAGTAATAGATGATTCCGGCTCTCTTGTCAATGCCAAAAAAGTAATACCGTCAACAAAGTTCACGCTCATTTCAGGAAATAGTCATACAGAATTTAGCATGCCGGCACAAAACACTGCAATTCATTCCGGAGTGTTAGAGGAAGATTATAGGATAACGGTCTTTGCAAACGGATTTGCGCCGTTGGAAGCAGTATTACTTCCATCCAGAGCTGCATCATCAGTGACATTGGATGTGCCACCATTAGTGCACAAATCAGAGCCATTCCCGTATACAATACACGAAATCGATTCCAGCGGTGTGCCAATTCGCAGATTGATCTCAGCTAGCACTTCGACCACGGATGGAGTCTCAGTAGTGGAAGGGCGCGTCATCATAGATGAAGCAGGTGTTGAGAATATCGGGGTTGTGACCAGAGTGGGAGCTGACAGTCGTAGTGTGGAGTCTTTTGCCAACGTGTTTAATGTAGAGATAATTACGAACGGAGTTACAAACAAGGTGGGAAAGCAATTTCAGCTTGATTTAGTTGGTGATATTGACGACTTTGAAACTATGATTGACTCGCCCTTTCCATATGAGAAAATAAGCGAGAGATCTTTTCTTGTAACGCCTGACAAAAGCGGTTCCTATGACATCACTATTATTGCCACACGGGACGGATATGCCTCCACGAAAAATACCATGTCGCTGTATGTTGAGAGATTTGTTGATATCTTAATCAGGGCAGTTGCAAACGATGGTGATGAGCTTAACATAGAACACCAGATTCATGTTGGCAACACCACAAAGAGTATAGTCACTCCTTTTCATGAGGAAATCAAGCCGCAGTTTTTCCATGCAAGTTTTCCGCCTGATGTTCTGGTGGGAGGCAGAGGTTATAGGTTGAACAGCATCTTGTTTGCAGATCAGATCATTACAGATAGCAAGATAGAGCGTCTGTTCCTTGGCAAGAGCGTCGAAGTTACGGCAAACTACGACAGAACGGTAAGAGTCCAAGTAGATAACGCACTTGGATCGGGATTTTACACTTATGGAGCACAAGTAACGCTAAGTGTTCCGCCAAAAGACAGAATGTGGTTTCTGATTCGTGATGTTTTCGACAGATGGGAGGGAATTGATTCCAATTCAGCCCAAGTTACTTTCATTGCAGAAAACGATATCAGTGCAAGGGCAATTTTAAGAGAAGACCATACATTTTTGATGCTCATAGTAGGTACAGCAGTTTCTGTTACACTATATGTTAATTTTGTAATGCGTAAAGGACTAGACATCAGGTTTTATCTTAGCAGGCAGAATCTCCATAATTTTATCAAAATGGTATGGAGGCCAAAAACCAGATCATATCCATGAGATATATGTGATTTTTTTCTTCACGTATTTTGCTTCATCCTTAATACGCAATTCTCCATATTGTTCATGTCAAGCCCGTATTTGATAGCAGCCATAGGGTTTTCTGCATTGGTTGCATTATCCATGATTTCTTTCATCTCAGATGTTTTCACCAACAATGCCCTACTGGCACAAGATGCGATGATTATTCAGACACAGAAACATCATGAATCGCTGGAAATGAAAGTCTTGGAAAATATTCTGAGCATACAGAATAAAGGAATAAACCCATCCACACTAAAGGAGATCCGCATCTTCGATGACAGGGCAAGTATGCTGGCAACAAAGCCATTTTCAGAGCCAGGACTGCGCATTGCACCTTTGGAAAAATTCTCGTATGCTCCAGAGGAACTGTCGGTTTCAGATTTTGAATCAAAGACCATAGTTGGCATAACGGAACTTGGAAACATGTTTACCGCAAGTTTGGACAAGTTGCTAGCAACAGAAGACGACAGTACGTCTATGATTAATGGGATGGGTATTGCTTCCAGAATAATTCATGCTAATTATCAGGGAAAGCTAATCTACGGGTACGGTGTTTCAGGAGTATCTAGTTCGCTAAAACCTTACAACATAATTACAAACCCAGCGGATTTTGCAGCCCAGATATTGGACTCTGATCCAAAAACAATACTTACGATACCAAAGTTCAGCACAGAGTACAGTTACGTGCCTTCCCAGAATGCACTTCAGCAATCAGGGGCCATCAGACCAAATGTTCTAAGTTATTCACAGTCACGAACCGTAGGCGGGACCGGAATTGCAGTACAGGGGCAGGAAGGGATTACGTTTTCTGGAACCGGAACGGTCATTGTCAAGCTAAACGATTTTGGAGGCCAGCTTCTTTTGTTTGAAACTAATGTTCCTGCAAATGCACAACTAAGACTCGAGGAATTTAATGAAAATGACTTGATGAATATTCCATACAATACATCGTACGGTTGGAGTGTGTGGAGCTCTCCATATTCTAGCATCCACCCATCCGGTCATGTTCACGGTGGATGTGGTGCACCATACACAGTATCACATACGCTATCACTGCAACCAAACAAAGCAGTATCAACACAATATAATGTAAAGAGAATCAATGGAGCATCATCTTATACCCCCACAGTTTCCACTTCAACCTCTGGCCAGCTGAGAATCCAGTCAATCTCGGAGACTGTCAATGTTGGATATTGCAACTATGGTCTTTTATGTGGAGATTCAAGCTGCACATGGGGCTGGACAGAATACAATTATCCAAATACGTCTCCCCCACACATTCCAATTCCAGGTACCGTGCATGTATTTGATCAGAGTCCTGCAAACACTCTTCACCTCATATTTGGGCCCAACTATCAATCTACATACACATTTCCAGCTGGGAAGCAGATGTATCTAATAGCAAAGCCTAATGGTAATGCATTCACTATAAAGGCAACTGCATTTGATCTAAAGACTACACCATACTTGAAGATCACAGGCCTCCCAGAAAACGTGCCATATGAGATAATCAAGGACGGCTTTGCCAGTGCCAGTGGCATGGCGCAGTCTGATGGAACAGTCACTCTTCTTTTAGAGGACATCAACATAAGCGGCACAAATCAGGGCGGTATCATGTATCTTTATCCTGCATCTATAAAATATCGTGGCGCATTCTCCATGGTAGTTTTTGACAATCTGAATCAAATGACGCTCCATGTGCCCAGTCAAGAAAATATCGCATACGTGGCACATGCGTATGTGCAGATTCCAATCATAGGAAATGTAACTATTGGGGATATGCATCTTGACGGCATGCCGCTTTCTTATTTGAATGGAGATTATTCTTCCGGCGAACGCATCAGAGTACCTGTAATTCCGGGATATCAGAAGATCAATATGAAAATCAACGGAATTGCGGCAAGCATTACAATCTCCGAGGTGCTTGGCAGTACAGGCCTTAAAGCCATAACACCCAGCACATCCACCATTACAAGATATGATGGGGATGGCATCGTATCGTCGATTTCGGCCACTACTGGCACGGTCGCATATGTAATTTCTACTGCAGATGGAACCATTACAACATCAATTACTGCAACGATTTCAGGTAGCTCGCGAATAGAAAATTCGGCATATTTTACTGCGCCGCCACCAATTCCACCCGCACCACCACCAACAGATCCACTCAGAGCATATGTTGATATCTACAGGAATGGAAAGTTTGTCTCCCAAAAGCAGATTTACTTTAATGCAAACCCCCTAGTGACAAATACTGGGACCGTAAGCGGATCTTCTTCAACTGTTATTGCCACGTATACGTATCCGCAGACCGTGATTAACGGAGTGCTTACTACCGGCGCATTTGCTGGAGACATGATAGAATTCTATGTATACGCAAATACGCAAGCAGATGGTCCGATACCACCCATACCAAGTGGACACACACTTACCAGTCATGCCGGAAAAGGCCATGCAACTGCCACCATACACGGAGGCAGTATTCTCTCTTCTTAGCTATTCCACGTAATGATGATGAATTAGCTGATCATAAAATCTGACCGATTTGATGTTTACAAACTCGAGCATGCCATACCTTGAAAGCTCCCTTCCATACCCACTTTGCTTTATTCCTCCAAACGGTATTCGTGGATCGGATATGACCACATTATTGACGGTAACTATCCCAGATTCAATTCTGCGTGAGAGTGCTTCTGCTTTGTTAAGATTCTCAGTCCATATGCTTGCACCAAGGCCGAATTCTGAATCATTTGCAAGCCGTAGTGCCTCCTTTTCATCTTCAAACACCGTAATTGGTGCCACAGGTCCGAATGTCTCTTCCCGTGAAATGCGCATTTCAGGAGTGATGTTGGTAAGTATAGTGGGCTTGTAGAAATAACCCACATTACCAGTTCGCTCTCCTCCCAATAACACGTTTGCGCCCTTCTTTCTTGCGTCATCCACTATAGAAGATATGTTCTCAAGTGCTTCCTTGTTGACAAGAGGTCCCATATCATTTTCAATTATCATCGGATCACCAACTGAAAGTCTCGATGTATTGTGGATGAATTTTTCTATAAACTCGTTTACAATTTTTTTTGACACAAAGAATCTTTTTGATGCAATACACGACTGACCGCAATTGATGAATCGTCCCTTCACTGCTCCATTTGCGGCCTTTTCAATATTAGCATCTTCAAGTACAATGAATGGATCACTTCCGCCAAGTTCAAGTACACATTTTTTTAGTTGTGATGCAGCTCGCTTGCCCACCATGGCTCCTATATTTGTGCTACCAGTGAACGTAACAGCATTTACATCGGAATCTATCAGATTGTTTGCAGCTTCTGAGCTGCCTATTACTACAGAGAATACGCCTTCTGGAAATCCGGATTCACGAAATGCTTTTTCAAGCTCAAGACCACACTGTACCGTAACGCTCGACGGTTTCATGACTATAGTGTTTCCCGCCATCAGACATGGAGCCGCAAATCTTAGTGCCTGCCAGTACGGAAAATTCCAAGGCATTATTGATGCCACCACGCCAAGAGGCTCAAACGTTATGAAGCTTTTGCGCGCATCTGTATTGAGTACTTCTTCTGTGATAAAGGATCCCCCATAATCAGCGTAGAATTCCAACGCCCACGCGCACTTCTCAACCTCAGATATTGACTCTTTGAGTGCCTTGCCCATCTCCTTTGTGGCCACTTCAGCAAGTTGGATCTTGTTGTTTCTCAAATATGAGACAAGATCGTAAATCAGTGATTTTCTTTTTTCAAAATCCATCCTCCAGTTAGGGAATGCGGACTTTGAGCGCGTTATCTTTTGAGTTATCTCGTCCTTTTCCATCTGAGAATATGTCTGAATAGGCTGCTCTGTTGCAGGATTAACAGTGGTTATCTTCACGCATGTTCTCAGGCATGGCTCTAAATAAGTATGGTGTTGATAACCAACTATTACCAATTAAAACCAAATCCTTAAATACCATCCATTGGTGTATAAAACCAATGAATGGAATAAAAAACCTCACTCAGAAAAAGGGCAAGGCTACATTCCATTCCAAACAAAAGGTGAAAAACAAAATGGCAACAAACGAAAATCAAAAAGACGTATTTTCAGTCTATGCCAAGAGTTTTGATAAAGTAAAAAGTACCTTTGAGAAAACAGCAACACAGTCACTGCAATCGTACACAAATCTGAGTCAGGAGATGTTCTCTGCCTGGAGCAACTTTGTGCACACTGCAACCTCGATTTCGCAAAACTATGCAAACAAGGCTGGCGTGAACACATCGATTCCAGAGACAACAGTTGCAGTAATTTCAGAGACTACCGATGCCTTTGTAAAAGCAGTTGAGACAAACAGCAAGGTCATACAGACAGCATTTGATGCAACAATCCAGAACATCAAGACTGTCAACCAGAACTCAAATGCATTTGCAGAGCTGAATCAGAACATTATCAACTCTTGGATAAGCAGCTGGAAACCACGAAACTAACCCCTTTCTTTCTTTTTTATATTACATATACATGCTAATGCACGTTTATTGTGTTATTTTCCGCAACTTTTGAGACAGTACCGGTAACATTACCTACTATCGTCTTGTTGCTGGAATGTATATCATCACCAATATTCTGTCCGGTCATATTTTTGATAATCTCTAGAAATTTTGCATAGGATATTACATTAGAACCAACGGAGTCCTCGATATCAGGCGCATCAGTTGTCTTTGATTCTGATGGTAAACTGTTGCCTTGTTCTGATGTCTTGTGATATGAATGCGGTTTGTTCTGGTCTGATAAATTGTCCTTGTCAAGTTCAATTTTAGCTCCAAAATACGACGGTATTTTTGGTACTGAGGTCGGTGGATCACAGAAAACATGTGAGACGGAATGAGAAATCAAGGTCGCCGTAAACATCAAGGGCTGAAGTTGGCCTGAAACTGGCTTGTATATTGCCATTTCCAGTGGAAATGGGAACCCATCTTTTACGTAGACATGGCTTTCCTTTGTTAATTCATAGCCTATCTTGTAGGCAACAAAATCATCATTTTGGGTGGTCATAAAATCCGTCTGGCTCACCATCAAAGTTATAGGTGAGCCGGCATCTGTTGCCACAACCCCCCACGATTTACCCACTGCAAGGGATTGTGGCCGCATCTTATGGGCGTATTTTTTTATCCATTCCAAGGTCCTCTCAAGCGAGCTGGCATATTGAATAGTAGCTCCCTCGGAAGTAATTTCAAACGAGTCTGCATCAATATGAAAGACAGTGTTGATTTGTTTTTGAGCGTGAAAAATCTCAGTAGCAACTATCCATGTATTTCCATGTGTCGTCGGTAGCAGATGTAAGAAATGCATAGTTATATCATAGCATGGCTCTGGCAATTCCGGAATATGTAAAGAATACTCACAAATGCGATATGAAAATCGGTCTCCTGTCTTGAGATTTTCGCCGAATCCCCACATTGCATCTGATTGTATTTGTTCAGATTCTACATAAATCACATCAGTGATGATAAACAAAATAGAAATTGTAAAGATAACGAATAAGATCATTTGCACATTCATGAAATTAAACAACGATTGACACTTAAGGTAGATTGGACAAATTTTCAAAATTTATAATGTAGAAAAACCATAGTGACAAGCACATATTTATAACGATTGAAAAAATGTTCTGTGTGTTAATTGTAAGACAGATTGATTCTTTTTGTGTAACATATGCTATAACACCATAAAATTTTCTGAGCTGATTTAATGGACATATTAGGCCTAATTCAAGACAATATTCTAACCCCTATTGTGCTATTTTTCATTTTGGGTATAGTAGCTGCGCGGATAAAATCGGATCTGAAAATTCCGGAGGCAATATCAGAGTTTCTACCCATATACCTACTTGCCGCAATTGGGCTTCATGGCGGAATTGAGATGAGGAAAACAGGATTTGAAAGTATGATGATCCCCATGTTGGTTGCAATAGTACTGTCTTTGCTCATGACGCTCAATCACTATCAGATACTCCGCCGGTTGGGAAAGTTCAACGTGTTTGACTCGTATGCACTTGCATCAACATATGGTGCTGTCGGCGCGGTAACATTCTCTGTTGGCCTTTCATTTTTGAAAAACCAGGGAATAGAATCTGAAGGATATATCGCAGCCATATTAGCTGTGCTTGAACCCCTTGCATTCATACTTGCAATATTCATGACAAATATGGTAGTATCAAAGCAAATGCTAGCAAAAAAACAGGCATTTGCAAAGAACGCTGAGATTGAAAACGATGGACTAGGCATGTTGGAAATTGATTCCAGTAAAACCAAGCTTTTCCAAGTGTTGCGAGAATCCATTACAGGCAAGGCCGTCGTGATCCTGATTGGAAGTATCATAATTGGATATACCATAGGAAAGGAAGGGTTTGCGCCGATAAAGCTCCTTTTTGAGGATCTGTTTGTGGGAGCCATCGTCATATTTCTGATAGAGATGGGAATAATTGCAGGACATCGTCTTGATGATGTAAAAAAGGTAGGGGTTTTTCTGATAGGGTTTTCACTTGCAATCCCAACACTAAACGGCATAATCGGAGTTTTTGTGGCTACATATCTAGGCCTTAGTGTTGGCGGCACAGTAATGTTTGGGCTTCTTCTTGCTAGTGCCTCCTTTATTGCAGCTCCTGCAGTGCTTAGGACTGCCATACCGCAAGCAAAACCCAGTCTATACATTACATCCGCTCTGGGAATTACTTTTCCGTATAACATTATCATATTACTGCCTGTAATGCTGACTATATCCACCATAATTCACGACTGGCCGGCAACAGACTTATTCGGTTATTGGAGTCATGATCTGTGATGAAGCTTTACGATGTAAAACTACTCAGTGTGACATGTGAGATTCTAGCACAAAAGAACGTAATTGAGATACTTGGAAAACATCAGGTATCTGGGTACACTGTATGGGAAGCAGAAGGAAACGGCGATAAGGGAATACGAGGCAAAGGATTGCAAAATGAAAAGAATGTGAAAATCGAGGTAATACTTCCCCAGAATAAGCTTCAAGACGTTACAGAAGAAATTGCCAGAACTTTGTTTTCAGATTACGCCATAGTGCTCTATGTGTCTGATGTCAAAGTTCTCAGGCCAGAAAAATTCGACTGACTATTTGCGAACAAATTTGCGTCTGTAGATAAATCCGACTATAGATGTACCTACAAACGTTGCGCTCCAATACAGCCACAAATCACCTAGCACGCCAGAAAATAAAGCCGGTGTGAGAGCTCGTATAGGATTCATGGATGCACCTGAAATGAACGATAAAAAGAATATGTCAAGGCCGATTATTCCACCTATTGCGATTCCGCTAAATCCCCGCAATCCCTTTGTGTGAACTACACACATTATCACGGCCATTAAAAGAAGACTTGCAAGAACCTCTATTCCGAATATCATAGGAATCGGAAATGAATAGTTCGGTGCGTTGGCACCTAGATTACCTTCGGTGCCAATCACATTTTTTACAAATAGTGTGGCCAGAACAGCCCCTATTGCTTCAGCTGTAAGATAGATGAAGAATTGTCGCTTTGTGATGTGTTTTGATATAAAATACGATACAGTTACAGCTGGGTTAAAATGGGCAAGAGATATCCTTCCAAATGCATAAACCATTAATGCCACGGCTACAAATGGGGCAAAGGCCTCAAACCACAACCCGATCGTTCCGCCAGACTTTACATTGGCCACCACAGATCCAGTTGCGCACACCACAACGACAAAAGTGCCGATAAGCTCGGCAAAAAAGATCTTCTGATTTATTGACAATCCTTTCATTCCAAGGTTTTGCAAAGATCGCGCACTCTCCTTTCTATATCATCACGAATTTTCCTCACCTCATCGATTGTCTTTCCCTTTGGATCCGGAATGGACCAGTCTACAATTCCCCTGACAAACAGGGCAGGACATGATTCTTTGTCCATGCAGCCCATGTTGACTATCTGGAAAGCCTCTTCTATCATTGAATTTGAGATAGTCTTTGGAGTCTGATTTGTAATGTCCACCCCCGCCTCACGCATTACCTGCACCGCAAGAGGATTTATTGTCCCTATTGGCTTTGTTCCAGCACTCTGCGGTTCGTATCCTGAAGGACAGTACTTTCTGAAAAAACCTTCTGCCATCTGGCTCCTACCTGCGTTTTCCACGCATACAAAAAGTACTTTCTTCGAAGGCATCGACAACTCTTATAAACTACAATTGATATAAATTATTATTGATATGAATGGCATAACCCTGCTCAAATGCATATGCGAGGAAACGCGCTTTAACATACTGGAGCTATTGCAGAAAAACAACGAGATGTCAGTAAACGATCTTGTCATGAAGCTAAAAAAGGATCAGCCACTAGTCTCACATCACCTACGCTTGCTAAAAGAGTGTGGCATTGTAACTGCCAGTGAGAGAGGCAAGATGACAATGTATGCGATTGCAAACAAAGACATCTCAAGGATGATAAGCGAGATAGTCGAGACTTCAGAGAAGATGGCCACTGTATGCTGCGAGACACCAGGCTGCTGCTAATCAATATGCTTTGATGCTTTTTTTGCCTTGTAAAATACCTTAAAGCCAGACTTGGAGGCTTTCATGGTCTTTACAAGCTTGATTGCAATCTTGGCAATCTTAAACACTGCAAGAAAGGGTATTAGTGCCAGCATTATAATTTCGTGCCAGTGTTTTTTGAGGAACTGTTTCCAGCTGTTCAGCTTTTTGTATTTCAAATAGAGATCAAGAACCAGTATAGAAAAGAACACCCACAATACATATTCAAAATATAATTCATATTCACGCGGTATGTGATATGGCGCTTCCTTGAGGAAAATAGAATCAGGATAAAACGACAGGAATCCGACAAAGTAGACTACCGCAAGACTCAGTATTGTAAAGTCCAAAATCTTTTCAAGCGGTTTTCTGTTCATGCTGTTCATAATATACTAAAAAAATAAAGCATTCCCTTACAGGGTAGCTAGGAATGCTCCTATGCCCGCTCCCGTACAAATACCCAGAATGAAGAAAAACGCATCCCAAGCAATGACTCTTTTGAACGGTGCGTGCACGACATAGTTCCAATGACTTGGTTGAGCTAGTTGGACCAATGTTAGTATTACTTACAAACACACCATGATAGGATCTTCTAAGCTACTTTGATGAGTAATCAGCTAAGTTGTTGAACCTATCTAATATCGTCTTGGTGTATAGTAGTGTTGAGATAAAATGCGAGTAGATCTATGTAGAAAATGCGGTGAGGAGTTGCGTGAGTACACCCAGCCAGAGAATTGTGCATTATGCGGCAAAGAATTTGCACAGTTCATTTGTATGAAATGCAACTATATCACCGAGCCGCAGTATCACATGCATCAAGCCCCGCTATTATCTCATTAAGTGATTTTATGGGACAAAAGATCAACTTTAACATATTCCGTAAGACAGCAGGCACTCCAAGATACAAGGTAGGATTTTACGGGTTTATCGCTGTGGCCTCTGCAGCGATCGTACTGCTTACAATATTGTTGTGATTAGAGCCCTATTCGTACATCAAGAACTCTGCAGCCCTTTCCTTGCTCCATTACAAGGACAGGATTCATGTCAAGCTCTTTTATTTCCGGAAAATCAGTTACAAGTGCGGATAGTTTCTGGATTAGTTCGGATAGTTTCTTTTTGTCTGCTGGTTTTTCTCCCCTGACACCGTCCAGAAGCTTCTTTGTTTTTATTGAGTCAATCATATCATCTGCTTCTCTGTTTGTTACAGGTGCAAGACGGAATGTTACGTCCTTGAGAACCTCGACATATATTCCTCCCATTCCGAGCATTATTACTGGGCCAAAGCCAGGTTCCTGCTTTGAGCCTATTATGAGTTCCTTGCCGCCTTTGACCATTTCCTGTACAAGTACGCCTTTGATTTGCGCGTTCTTGTTGTATTTTTTGGCGTTCTTGATTATAATATCAAACGCCTCCTTTACTGCCTCCTCGTTTGCAACTCCTACTTTTACTCCTCCTGCATCTGATTTGTGGATTATCTGAGGCGATGCAATCTTCATTACTACCGGAAATCCGATTTTCTTTGCCGCCTTGACAGCCTCGTCTGCAGTTTTTGCAAGAACGCTCTTGGGCAGAGGGAATCCGTATGCGCGGAGTACCTCCTGTCCTTCCTCTTCAAGCAGGTTTGTCCTTCCCTGTTTTTTGACGCTTGCAAACACCTTCTTTACTGCTGCCTTGTTAGCTTTGAATTTTGTAATTGCGCCTTCAGGAGTGTTCAGCCATTTTGAAAATCTGAGCATTGCACGAAGGGCGCGGATTGCTCCTTCTGCATAAGTATAGTATGGAACCCCGCCAGCTGCTAGTATCTCTCTATTTTTGATTCCTTCGTCAAGACCCATCAGAGACGCAAGCATTGTTTTTTTGTACTTTTTTGACATGGCCACTATTACTTCTGCTAGCTTATCATAGTCTAGAGTTGCAGACGGAGTACACATTGCAATGACGGAGCCAACGTTTTTGTGCGAAAGCACGTTATCTAGTACATTGCTGAATCTGTTGTAATCTGCATCACCTACTATGTCCACCGGGTTTCTTGAGCTACCCCAAGGTGGGATTACTGCGTTTATCTTAGGTCTGATATCCTCGATCGAGGCCATCTTTATACCGTACTTGGAGCATGCGTCAGTCGATATGATTGCAGGGCCTCCTGCATTTGAGACAATTACAAGATCTCCCTTTAGTGGAAGTGGTTGCTTTGAGAACGCAGTTGCGTAATCAAACAGCTCTTCCATTGAATCTACACGGATAGCGCCAGATTGGTTAAGCACTGCATCATAAATCTCATCAGAGCCCATAAGAGCCCCAGTGTGGGACATTGCCGCCTTTGCCCCTTCAGGACTTCTTCCCGATTTGAGAACTAGTACTGGTTTTTTGAGCTTCTTTGTGATATGTTTACATACTTTGAGAAACTCTTGGCCGTTTCCCATGTCCTCCAAGTACATTACTATAACCTTTGTTTGTTCATGCTCTGCTAACATCTTCAGAACATCTATCTCGCTAAGATCTGCCTTGTTTCCAAGACTGATTACCGCCGAGAACCCAATGCCCTGTGCACTTGCATCCTCTACAAGTGCAGCGCAGATTGCTCCGCTCTGCGATACCAGTGCTATCTGTCCTGATTTGGGAGTAATTTTAAGAAAAGTAGAATTCATCATTGTTTTTGGATCAAGGTTCATCACTCCAAGACAGTTGGGCCCTATCATCTTGATTCCATATTTTTTGACTATGTCTTTGAGTTGTTGCTCTAGCTTGCGTCCTTCCTCGTTAACTTCTTTGAAGCCGGCAGTGATTACTATGACACCCTTGATCTTTTTCTTGCCGCACTCTTCTAGCACTCCTGGAACAATGTCGTTCTTTGTTACCACCACTGCAAGATCAATTGGCTCTTTAACATCGAGCACCGTTTTGAATGCAGACATATCAAAGACCTTGTCACGTGTAGGCGATATTGGAAAGATTTTACCCTTGTACCCTTTCATTATATTAGAAGTGATTGCACGACCGACACTTCCTTCCTTGTCAGACGCGCCGATTATTGCAATAGATTTTGGCGATAAGAATGCTGAATCTGCCATGTAATTGTGGCTGACTATATTTCCATAATAAACTATTCTTAGTACAGGCGATCTGCATATCGTGCATTCAGCTTATCAGTGATTATCTTGTCAAGATAGGTAATCGAATGCCAAGAATCGATTCCGTCTCATTTTGTGGGCTTAATTCCCACTTTGGAGGGGATCAAACATGGAGCTGCAAGGTCGTTATTTTTAGCTACCAAGCATCTTGCCTGCAAGATTCTGTGCTCTTGGAATCCACACTATCTTCAGATTTGGAATCTTTCCCATGACAGACCATGCTTGCCTTGCAAGCTCCCGAAGCTGCTCGGAGTTTATGGCGTATTCATGATTAAGTTGCGACACTGTATTTTTTGAATCCGAATATATGATTATCTCTTCATCCATTTGGGCAAACTTTTCCATGGCGGCAATTATTGCCAAGTATTCGGCCTGATTGTTTGTTATTCCCTTCCTTTTTTCATAATATGATTCACCTGTCTCTTTTACAAAGTACCCGTACCCTGAGTTTTCACCGCCAGAACCGTCCACGTATATGCTAAGCGTCATGCTTGTACAGTCTTGTAAACTTGACACTCAGATTTACAGCTATCATGTATACCAGTGTAGACGCCAGATGAGCTATCGTTGAAGCAATGTATGGTTCGTATTCAAGTGTCAGGAAATAATACTGCAAATACCATCTAGTGGCCATGTATATTATCTCCCCAACTCCAAGGGACGAGATTATCTTTACAAGATCTTTTTTTAGCTGATTATTGTCAGTTTTACCGTCGGGCAGACGATATCTTTTTCGATTGTCAATATAGAATAGGATGCTAAATGAGGAATAGAACACAGTAAAATCCACTATCACGGTATAGCTACTATTTACGTAGCTTTCTTCTTCTGAAAACAGTTGTGCGACTGTTGCAGATGCAATTAGCGCAACTAAAAACGAGATTATCAGATTCTTGTTTAGCTTAAGATATTCTCGATAGCTGGTCTTCATGCGGATATTGGAAAAACCGTATACAAATAGATTCAGTCCATCGTTATTTTTAGGAATATCAGAATACCCGCAAGTTCTGCAATGTGTACTCCAAGCAGATACGGGAATATTTCATGTGAGAAAAGCTGCGACATTGAAAAATACGCATATGCTCCTATAGTGTTGTGCAGGAACAGCATCACCGAAAACACAATCATGCCAAGTGGTAGCTGCGCCTTTGTCCTAGCATACATCCGGCCGAACACGAACATCAGGATTCCAAGCACTATCATGTTTGCAATCGAAACGCCAGATAGAACAGCAGAAGTTGTCTCCATTTAGAAAAGACCCCCAATATAGCTTATTTACTTTTTTCCAGTTCCCCTGCTATCTGCTCAAAGGACTCCATGTTAGCCTCAAGAAAATTGGATATGAAGAATGTAACGTTGTATTTCTCGCCAAGCCTGGTGATAATGTTGTTTTTTTCCAAAACTCCTACATGGTGTAGTACTGCTTTATAGTCAATACCCATCTCCTTTGCGAGCTGGTTTGCATTGAGAGGTTTTTCCAGTAAGGCCTTGACCAGTTTGAGCCTGTTTACGCCTCCCCTAGAGCCAGCAAAAACAAACCACAAAAGTCGCTTGGCGTATGGGTCATTTGCCATTACGAGTCAGATTTTGTGTTAGAAGAAAAACGTTTTCCACCGAAAAATAATATACTAAACTTGCTTAGAGATACTCAAATGATGTTAAACTATGATTATCCATTATACAGACCTCCCTCAGAGGCAGACTCACTCATATTCCAAGTCACGCTAGGATGCTCATACAACAAATGCTCATTCTGCGATATGTACAGAACAAAAGAGTATTCAGAAAGGCCGTGGGACGAGGTAAAGGCAGAGATAGATATGATGTCAAAAATTCTGCCCCAGACAAAAAGAATCTTTCTTGCGGACGGAGACGCGTTGAATCTTGATGCCGAATATATGCAAAAAATCGTAAAATATCTGTATGAGAAATTCCCGGTGCTTGAACGAATAGCATGTTATGCAATGCCAATGAACGTTCTTAAAAAATCAGAATCGGAACTCAAAACTCTACGCGACAGTGGTCTTAACATGTTTTATCTTGGAATAGAAAGCGGCTCAGATATTGTTCTAAAAAAAGTAACAAAGGGGGCCACAGCTACAACCATAGTCAGGGCCTGCAAGAAAGCAAAGGCGGCAGGATACATACTATCATGCATGGTGATACTTGGACTTGGCGGAAAGACTCATTCAAAAGAACACATACGTGGCACTGCCAGAGTCCTAAACGAGGCATCCCCACATTATGTAGGAGCACTGACTTTGTATCTTGAAAACGGAATAAAAGAAGAGTTTCTGACAAAGTTTGGCGAGCCGTTCGTTCCAGTAAGTGATTCGGAAGCGCTCGATGAGCTTGAGGATCTAATACGACAGATTGACGTAAATGATGACGTCATCTTTAGGGCAAATCACGGTTCTAACGCCTATACGATTAAAGGAACGTTTCCTCACGACAAACAAGCCATGTTAGAAAAAATAGCTTGGATGAAGCAACACCCCGAGGTTGTAAGGCCAGTAGGACTTAGGGGATTTTAGAGTCCGAACAGATTATCAACTATGCCTACGCTGTACAGTATGTTAATGCCTATTAGCAGTGAGAATGCTCCTGCTGCATAACGCAAAATTCTGTGTATTCTTTCAGCTTTTGAAGACAATGCAAATGGGAGACCCAGTATTCCGCTTACCAGAGCCATTCCGATAATAGAACCTATGCCGAATATCAGAATAAAGCTAAGAACCATAGCAGTATTGTTCAGTGTAGCTGCGGTAATTACCACAAGACTACCGCTTCCAGCAAGGCCATGGATACATCCAATCAGATAGGAATGGTGACCATGTCTGTGATTTACATCCAAATGATCATGTGCATCATAATGAATTGTTCCATCTTTGTGTTGGTGTGGGTGCCTGTGTTTGAATCTGAATTTTTTGTTAAGCATTGTGGTTATTGCAAGAATAACCAACATAATCCCAACTGTGAATTCCAGTCCTGAAAAAACCTGCTGTTCTATATTTATTGCCAATGCATAGACTAGAAGTCCAACCAGTACCAATGTGGTTGTATGTCCAGCCCCCCACATTGCGCCTAAAATGGACGATTTTATTGCTCCTGATTTTACTATCTGTTTTGTTGTTTTCTGGGCAAATCTTCCTTTTGATACTTGTGTGCCTACAGCTGCGACATGATCTGGCTCAAATGCATGTTCCAATCCAATTGCCAGCCCCAGCCCCATTATCAGAACTGGCGATAACTCCCCGATTTGAGTTAGTATTTCTTCCATTGTATCACAGATGATGATTGCCAGTTAATTAAAAATTTGTCGAGAGACTGGATTGCATGAGAATTCAGAGATTTTCGATGAGTGATTTGAGATTTTCTGGCAGATCCGGAAGCTCAGTATGACTCTCATTATTTTGGAGTATGTCAGGTCCTATTCTCCTTACCCTTTGCGTACCGATCAAAGTATCAAGGCTCCTCTGAATGTCCTTTTCTGGAAGCACAGATTTGAGCTTCTCAAGTAACACTGCTTCGTTCTCGTATTTTTTGATTGCATGTTGGATGAGAATCATTCTTTCATTGAATGTCAAATCAGCCATCGATTTTGTTGGCCACAAAAGCGTAAAAAAGATTTCCAGAATACAGATTACCAAAATGGAATCATAATTTACAGGAAATTTCCTTTCTGCTTTAATAATAAGGGATAATTGAAACCACATGAAGACTACAATACTGCTAATACTCGTGCTTGTAGTAACCGTGGCTACAGTCACGTATTTTCAGGCCGATGCGGCGGGCAAGATACTCCCAAAGGATGAGCCAAATTTCAAGCCCAAGATAACTCATGAGATAATTGACGGCAGAAACATAGAAGTCATCGAGTTCAAGAGCAAGTTTGCAACTTAGGCTCTTTTGAGCCCTAGATACTGTAGGATCTGTCCTGAGAATCTCCATATGAATACGCCTACCAGCATTATCATTGCTGCAATTAGTATAGCGTCCCAATCGTGTTCTTCTTGCATACTTGTCTTGTATCTTTTTACATAGCCTAGAGCACGCCCACCCCAGATATTCCAGGCTTCAATCTCAAGATCGTCTCCCTTATCCGTAGTGGTGCAACCATTCGTGCAGTTTTCTTCCAAGAATACACCGTTGACAGAAACTGTTTCTATCTCGCCAAATGTTTCATGTGGATTGATTCTTACGAGGCCGTTACTTTGAGTCACGTTAAGATGGTTGTCAGAATCAAGATTCACTATATGTACGAAGGGAGATAGAAAACTTACAACGCGGCTCAGTGTTCTATTCTTATCCCCCACAGTTATTGCAATATCGTATGGTGAAAGCGTTCTATATCCCTGATGAATGGGAATTGATAGTGGATCGTCTGACAGAATTGAGTAAAATGACGGAAACCAAATAGACGTAAGATGTGCCTTCATGTTAAGATATCCCCTCCCGCTTGCAGTGTTTGCCTTGCCATACATATCAGAGACTATTATGTGTGCAAGCTTTGGGTTTCCCGTATCCCGTAAGATTTTCTTGCATGTGTAATCATGTATGTACATTGCGTCTTTGGTCAAATCAGGAGTCATGCTTACCTGTACTGGTAGTTCCGTTCTTGA
Organism: Candidatus Nitrosotenuis uzonensis; assembly: GCF_000723185.1. Taxonomy (NCBI): domain Archaea; kingdom Thermoproteati; phylum Nitrososphaerota; genus Candidatus Nitrosotenuis; species Candidatus Nitrosotenuis uzonensis. The sequence goes on along the minus strand of NZ_CBTY010000006.1, from coordinate 102,996 downwards.
CCCTTCAGAATCATATGTGAGTATTTTGATTGGATTGTTGAATTTCACATCAGGATACTGGTACTGATATTCAGTGAGATTTCTTGTTTTTAATCCTGCAAAATTTACAGATTGCAAAGTGTTATCAATTGTCGCATTTATGTATCGTTTTTCCAACATTGTTTTGAGTATAGGATATGAAAATGCAATCTTACCATATCCGGCCTTAACGAACATTGCAGTCCTTTCACTTTTTGCTTCAAATGATGACAAATCAAACTCTTCATCTGCACATCCATATTCTGGCTCCCTTGAAATCGGATTGGCTTCGCTCCATAGAAAAACCTCAGTTAGAGGCACCTTACTTATTGGATTGTATGCATGGCCAGTATAGACATGTGCATTTATCTTGCTTCTCCGATTTTCATGGATTTTATGCAAATCATCCGTACCACTTCCCAAGGATCCTTTGTAATCTAACGCTATCCCCTGCCTGTTGGACCAGCTCCACCATTGCTCGTCTTTTAGTACGAGGTAGGGATGGGCAGTAAATATCGGCTCGTATGCTACTACTAGTATGTCCGTTGAGTTGGATGCTTTCTTAACGATCTGCCCCAAATTGTACAATTCTGCTACATATGCAATTGTGTGTTTTCTAATTTCGCCCTTGTCTGTTGCGTTGTAGACGGTATGACCATCGCCATACTCGTAATTTCTTGACCACGGTAAGAATCCATCGTGTACAAGTGTGTGGCTGCATGCTTTTACCTCACACTGGAATTCTTTTTCAATCTCCAGATTATGCACTTTTGCTATTCTTACTGACAGCGTACCAACCCTGTCTTTTTTCCATTTGTATATTGGTTCATGCACTACATTGATTGCATCCCAAAGATAGTACGTGCCGTCCAAATTTGCAGATCTGTAACCGTCAGAGTCATCCACATATTCATGCGATAACGCAAGCTGAACGTTCGGCCTCAGAACAGAAGGTGCAAAGCCTCCTGTCGTTGAGATCTGTACCCAACCACACGTTGCAGGTACTCCCTCTGGAAAATAACAACCCCACCTTTGCGCATTAATTTGGAGTCCTATGTAGTGACCTGAGGCATTCTCGTCAACAGAGATATTGGCAGTTCCAGATAAAGTCATGGTATTGCCACCATCCGAAGCCTTTCTTTGAACTACCTTTAGATTTCCAAGGTTGCAGTCAATGTTGCTGCCAGGCGTTATGTGCTTGGAATAAAGAGGACATACGGTAAGATTTTGACATTCCAGTGGATCACCTGACCAGCCATAAGTGAAAGAATAGGAAAAACCATCACCCGGATAGAACGAGTTGTCCGGATTGTTTCTTACAAATTCACCTGAATAAGACTTTGTGATAATTGTATCAACCCATATCATGCATGATCCAAGATACCAGGTATCACCTCTAATCCGTTGGCCACCAGCAGAAACATGCCAGCCATACAATACTTCCGGATTTGAGCTGACAATATCGTATGACTTGTCTTGATACAAATCATCATTCTGATTTGAGCCACCGGCATATTGTACCATTATCACCGTTGCTATCACCATGAGAAAACATCCGATTATTCTCACCTGCTCAAAACACGGTTGCCTTAAAAGCCCAAATCGAAGTTGAAAATGTTACCAGAATCAGTAAGAATCTGCAGTGTTTGACCGGATTGTGGAACATGCAGGCTCAATATCTGACGTGGCATTAGTGTCCGATTCTCAATATGAGTACCTTCAGCGCTTAAAACTGTAAATGCAGACTCGTTGCCGTCAACGAATATCTTGTTAATGAGAAATTCCTTAGTTCCATAATTAATCACTTCTAAGACAATCTTATCTTGCGAGACGTTTTTTGATATTACGCTTAGTAGCTCCTGAGTACGCATTCCCTTTTGTTCCATTACATCTGATATCGAAAGTCCATGCTCGGTAGTATTTTTTGTTGAATTACTCATGGCATAAATTGAAACTGTTGCAATTACAGTCAGCAGAACCATTGCAGAAACTGCTTCTGAGATACCTCGCGTCTTTCTCAGATTCGGGCAGATTCCGAATGAGGGTTTTAAATTTGTCTTAACACGCATGACATTCAGCCTCTTGCCGTCACAGTTTGCGCAATGCTGTATGCTGAACCACTAGTTGTCACACCGTCAATATGCACCAGATATTTTACTCCAGAATCTAACACCATATCATCGATCAGATATTTGCTAATCTGATCCCCCGGTTCAAGCAAGCTCTCATCAGTAAATATCTGGAGGGCCCCAGTTCCATCAGACATACGTATATTCACAGATGCAAAGGTAACGGTGCCGGTGTTTTTTACCGTGAAGCCAAAATACGCCTTGTCATCTCCAAGCCGGATAAGCTGGGCATCAAGAATGTCAAGGCGTGCGGACTTTTGGGAGATATCATTTTGTTTGAACATGGCATTTCCGGCAGATACAGCACCAGTTACAGCTAATCCGATCAGAAATATGCTAGTTATCGCAGGACTAATAGCTCTGTGGCCCATGCTCACAAATATGTACGCACCACTTAAGCCAGCGAATCGACCACTTTCGCATATGAAATCAACAATCTATATAGAAGCAATTATTACCTATATTGTGTCAGAACGAGAAGAAACAAGAAGGATTCAATTCACAGGCAAGTCATCATACATTGTATCGCTTCCAAAGCAATGGGTTATCGACCTTGGCTTAAAGCAAGGGGATCAGATTACGATAACACGTGAAGGCAAATCAGCGCTCAAGATTCTTCCTGCAAAAGATCAAGCAAAGTTAGTCCAGCAAGAAGATGCCATACTTGAAATCAGCAGAGACGACGATAATGCAACCATAGTAAGAAAGCTCGTATCATTGTATTTTCTTGGCTACAAGACAATCCAGATAAAACCAAAAGCTGACAGGTTGCAGCCAGGTCAGAGAAATGCGATAAAATCTGCCGTAAAGGGAATGCTTATGGGTGCAGAGATAATCTCCGATTCAGTTGACGGCATCACAATACAAGTTCTTGTAAACCTACTGGAACTATCAGTTGATGGGGCGTTCAAAAGGATGCTGCACCTTGCAAAATCAATGTTAAAGGACGCACTTTTAGCTGTAAAGGAAGGTAATGTAGAGCTTGCAAAGGAAGTAATCGACAGCGATGATGAAGTAGACAGATTCGGATTTTACATCATAAGACAGTTAAAGATTGCAATTCAGAACGAGCACATGCTAAAGGACATGGGATTTGATAATGCAAGACAATGTCTAGGTTATAGAATAATAGTGAAGAACATAGAAAGGACCGGAGATCATGCCTCGCTTATTGCCAAGGATCTGCTGGAATTCAAAAAGCCGGTAAGAAAGGACGCGATGGAAAAAATCGAGAGCCTGAATGAATTTTCCACATCAGTTCTGGATCAGGCTTGCTTGGCATTGTTCAAGGAAGATTTCAATCAGGCAGAGCTTGCCATCAAGAAATCCTCAGAAATATCAAAGTATGAGAAAAGAATTCTAGAATCACTCAAATCAATAAAAGATGAGGAGGAAGCATTTAGGATAAAGAGGATGATAGGAAATATCACAAGAATTGCAGAGTACGCAAGTGACATCGCAGAGATTGTGCTCAATATGAACATTGAGAAAATGCTCAAAAAAAGACCCTGAGTTGTCATTATGAGTCAAACTGCAATTCTTATCACGTACGACAATGAGGACTCGATCAAAGAAGCCCTTGGCTTGTGCGATGCAGCCGACTATAAGGTGGAAAAAATAATCAGGCAAAAGTTTCTTGACAGGCCAAAATATGGTTTAGGTGAGGGAAAGGTAGAGGAGCTAAAGGAGATTGTGCTCAGGATAAAACCGGACGTCATAATTTATGATGAGGTGCTCAGGCCAAGCCAGAACTATAATCTGGCATCCACCTTGAAGACAAACATACTTGACAGAGAATCTCTCATTCTTGAGATATTTGCAAGACGTTCTACAAGCCACGAATCGAGTCTGCAGATAAAGCTGGCCCAATTCAGATATGAAATGTCAAGAGCGAAGGAAAAGGTGCGACTTGCCAAGATGGGAGAGCAGCCAGGGTTTATGGGAATAGGAATGTATGAAGTGGACACTTATTACAATGACATCCAGAACAGGATGAAGAGTATCAAATCAAAGCTTGTAAAGATGGGCAGGCAAAGGGCCTTGCATCGCGAGGCAAGGCGACGTGTAGGATTCAAGACCATATCGCTTGCAGGATACACATCTGCAGGAAAGACAACCTTGTTTAACACGCTTACCGGCGAAGCAAAAAAGGAAAGCCCAGAACTGTTTACCACACTTTCAACAACTACGCGCAAGTTTTTAGTTGAGCGTAAACCGACTCTTATTTCAGATACTGTCGGATTCATAAGCAAACTACCTGCGTATATGATAGAGGCGTTCAAATCCACGCTTGAGGAGCTAAAATATGCAGACGTGGTAATTGTAGTAATAGATGTAAGTGATTCCCCGCTCGAGTTGAAAAAGAAGCTAAGAAGCTGCCTTAAAACCATGGCAGATCTTGAGGTGGATCAGCAGAAGGTAATCTATGCACTAAACAAATCTGATCTGGTGGCGCCAGAGGAAATCTTGGAAAAGGCAGATCTTTTAGGACTATCAGAGAACAAAAAATGGGTTCCCGTTTCCGCTGTAACCAAGCAGAACATCTCAAAGCTTCTTGAGCTGGCAGGAAAAATGCTTGGAGAGCAAGAACCGCAAATAAAGCAGCCGCCAAAGAGGCCGGACTTGGTGGATTTTGATGATTGAGGTTTTAAGGATAGGTCAAAGGCTTGTTCGTGATGACAGGGTCACTACTCACGTGGCGCTTGTATCGCGCGCATTTGGGGCATCAAGAATCTATATGAACGAGGTCAACCCTGAAATCAAGGAGACCATATACAAAGTAAACAAAACATGGGGAGGCAAGTTTAAGATAGAGTTTATCGAGGACTGGAGAAAGCTTCTCAAGTCAAAAAAGAAGGAATCTGTCAAGATAGTGCACCTTACCATGTACGGGGAGGGCATCAATCACATACAGAAAAAACTTGCCGACGAAAAAGAAATACTAATTGTTGTAGGCGCAGAGAAGGTTCCACGTGAAGTGTACGATTATGCAGACTATAATGTTGCAGTGGGAAACCAGCCGCACTCGGAAATCTCCGCCCTAGCAATTGTTTTGGACCGCATACAACAGGGAAGGCAGTTTGACGTCAAGTACGATAACGCGCGACTTGAAATCATACCCTCAGAGAAGGGCAAAAATGTGCGGGATAAAAGCGATTGAATAAATAGACAAAGTCTGTCTGATAGTCATGGTTGAATCGTACGAGGATCCGTTTGTAAGAATCTCTGCCATGATCGGCGGGGATGAATACCTCAAAGTTGCACGTGCCCTGCTAAAGGCAGAAGATGCAACAGATGAAGAAATTGCCAGTTCCACAGGACTTAGAATAAACATGGTAAGAAAAGTGCTCTATGATCTTTTTGGCAAGGCACTCATTACAGGAATCAGGGTAAAGGATGAGAGAAAGGGCTGGTTCGTTTACAGGTGGCGCTCAAGGAAGGACGAGGTAGAAAATTTTATTGAAAACCAGAAAAAAAAGATTGCCGAGAGACTGCAGCAGAGACTTGATTATGAGAATTCATCACAGTTTTACCATTGTGGAAATGAAGACTGTCCAAGGATCACATTCGAGACAGCTCTGGAAATGTTCTTCAAGTGCCCAAGGTGCGGCCAAGTTGTCAACCTAAAGAAAAACGACAAGCTCAAAAAGGCTCTAGAGTCAAAAATAACTGAAATTAGAAATGATATGCGACGTCAGCTATAATACAGAACCAATTCGTTTTTCTGCCTAGACACATTACGCAATTTCAATTTCACAGCATTTTGTATTTTTGCAAAACCCGTACCCTCTACAAGGGTTATTGCATCTGCACCACCTACAAGATATGGTGTTACAGTTATTACCAGTCTATCTACCAAGCGCCTGTTCACCATCTCCCAATTCATTGTGCCACCACCTTCTGCAAGCACTGTTTTGATTCCACGTTTTTTTAGTACGACAAGAAGCTTCCGCAGATCTATCTTATTATCACCAATCACCATCACCTCCACAGGATACTTGTCAAGTCGTGCAAGATTCTTTTTTGGGGCATTCTTGGAGACGGCAATTATTGTTGGTATTATATGTGCGGTTTTGAGAATTTTTGATCTGGGCTTTATCTGAGCTTTGGAATCAAGTATTATTCGTACCGGATTTTTGCCTTTTGTGTACCTTACTGTCAGTAGCGGATCATCTACTTCCACAGTGTTCTTTCCAACAAGTATGGCATCCACATTAGCCCTCATCCTGTGCAGACGCACAAGGTCCTGTTTTGAAGATAGTTTAGAGTCACCGTTTTTTGTGGCAATTTTGCCGTCAATGCTCATCGCTGCACTCATTATTACAAACGGTCTAGATCTTTCCATGCACTATTTGGCCCCCAATCATTACTGCACGTATTGCGTGCTCTGTAACCCTGTGCACTAGAGATGCGTGTGGGTTGTGAATCGGCTCAAGGTCAACTGCATGTTTGTCAATGAAAAATCCGTCTGCCAGATATCCCTCTTCAACAGAGCCGATTTTTTTTCCAAGTATAATCCCGCCGTTCACCGTTGCCATTTTTAGTATTTCTTTTGGATCCACTCCAGTTCTATGTGTCCCCATGGTCACCTTCCACAGATAATCCATTTCCTTGAGCATGTCAGGCGAATTTACCATTACGTTGTCGGTGCCTATTGCCACGGTGCAGCCAGCGTTCCTCATTTTCATAAAATCCGGTATGCCCTCTGCAAGTGCCGCATTTGCACGAGGGCATATTACTATTCCGCGTGTCTTTTTTGCCGCAAGAGCCAGATCCGAATTCGATGCGAATGTCATATGTACCAGAAAGTGAGGTTTTATAGCAAGTGCTCTTTCTGTTTCGGAGCGTCCAGTCACCATTTTGGAAACTCGTACGCTTTGAGTTGTTTCTGAGCTGTGTATGGCGCGAATTTTTCCTGTTTTTGAGTAATATTGTAGAACAGAATCGCTATTCTCGTTTGCTCCGCTGACACCGAGGCCGTCACAATGCCGGAGTATTTTTGTAAGTGTTTTCTTGTCATTTGTTCTTAGCGGAGTGTTTTTTCTTATCTGATCTTTGTCCTGATAGTATTCTAGTCTCCCAAGCACGACAGATCTAATTGGCATTGTAGAGAGCGCTTTTTTGATCAGGTGGACTCCTTCAAGACCACCTTCCCGGAAATCGACAAACGTTGTGATTCCTTTTTTCAACATGGAATAACACGTGTTTTTCATAAAGCTTGCAAGGTGTTCAGGCATAGAGTTCTTGAGTATTCGCTGTTTTGCGCCAAAAATTGGGTGTATTTTACTGTCCACCGTCCCACTTAATACTGCGTCTTTTGCTATTGAGTCACCTATGTGAGTGTGCATGTTTACAAATCCCGGTACAAGTAGTAATCCTTCGCAATCAACTGCCTTGCCTCCGGAAACGGACGAGGTCATCTTTCCAAATTTTTGATTTGTGATTTGTATGCTTGCAGACGGCACGTATTTCAGGTCTTTTCCATAAAGTATGCTGATATTTTTTAAAAGCATGACATTTCGTAAATTTCCGGTTTAGGCTTCTCAGAGTCCCTTATTTTGCGTATTGTGTCAAGCGAGTTTGTTGCAAGCTTTACTGCCTCTCTTGCAGTTCTGCCTGTTCCTATCCCGCAGTTGAGCGTGATTCCAAATTCCTTTTTTGCAATATCTAAAAACTCTTTTGCGTTTTCCTTATGTTTTCCTGCCGAGACTACCATAAAGTTATCGCCTCCCATAAAGAAGGTAAGTGATTTTTTCTGCAGAAAAAACTCTGACATTCTAGAGTACAGCTTGAAAATGATTGACGATATCTCATATGGGGACTCTATCTTACGTCTCATCGTCAGGTTCTCCACATCAAGATGCATTATTGTGACAAAGTCCGACTTGCCGTTGATAAATCCGTATATTGTGTGGTTACTGTCCAAGATCACGGGCGTCTTTTTTCCCTCGTATGCTTTAAGATTGGCCTCAAAAGGTGTCTCAGCATATCCTATTGACATTGCTAGCTTAAGACTGGATACCTGCTGCATCTTTTTTTGTATTTCGATGTGATCCTGCAAGGAAAGTCCGTTTGTAACTACAAAGAATTCGTCAAATCTGTTTGAGAATACGATGCAGTTTTTCTCAGAGAACAGCTTTTGGATTTCCTTGTAAAGTTCTGCTTGCAGCATTTGTAGTTCATGTTCCCTGTCGCTGCCTAGTGTGAGCGTCCACGGTCCGTATTCGGTTATCTTGATTATAGTTATCTGGATCATCGTATTTTTTCAAGCTCTTTTGATAGTTTTAGTACGGCCTCCACCGCCCTTTCAGCAACTGGGCGTATTCTGGCATATGCGTGTCGTTCCTGCATTCCAGGGCCGGATATTCCAAGCGATACTGGTTTTTGATATTTTACTGAAAGTTCTGTGAGCGACCTTGCAGTCGATTGAGCAATTACCTCGTCGTGCTTTGTCTGTCCCTTTATTATTGCGCCAAGCGTGATGACCCCGTCAACATCCTTTCTTTGCAGTAACGCATCCACCACTATTGGCATATCATAGGCGCCTGGCACCTTGCAGGAATATTTGATGTTAAGATTTAGCGATTTTGCCTTCTCAGATGCGACCTCAAGCATTCGGGATGTTATCTCTTCATTGAATTCCGCCGTGACTATTGCAACATTCATGCTAGTGCACCTTTGAGAACTCTAACAATTCCTTGCCATCTATAAATGGAATTGCATTTTCCTTGGCAAACTTACGGGCCTTGTCAACTGTAAGTGCAGAGTATGTTTGAGAATCCATCATCTCACAAATTGCAGTTACCGGTATGAGCTTGGATATTTCTGCCAGATATACTGACATTTCAGTGTGTCCTTGTCTGCTTGCCAAAAGCCCGTTTGATGCAAGCAATAATGGAACATGTCCCGGCGTTTTGAAAGTAGATGTAAACTCTTTTTTGGGCTCGTTTGAATTGTACAACTTGGCAAGTTCTTTTATTGTAAGTGCCCTGTCAAGATCAGTTATTCCGGTGAACGTCTTTTTGTGATTAATAGATATCGAAAACGTCGGATGATCTCCGTATGGTGCAGTTCCCATTATCATCTGCTTGGAGTCAGTATCGATGTCCGATGAGCGGGATAGTATATCATGCATGTACCGCAGATTTAGCTTTTGTGCAAAAGAATCGTTTATTGCAAGACAGATAAGACCACCCGCATTCTGCCTCATTCTTGATATGTGTTCTGGCGTTACGAATTGAGCAGCCACCACCATATCCACCTCGTTTTCCCTCCCTCCCGAGTCATATAGTAAGATGAATTCACCCTGCCTTAGCGAGGTTATTGCATCATCGATGCTCATATGATAAACTCGGTTTGCGCGCAATTATAAGGTTTACTAGAAAATTAGTAATTACCACTATTTTGGTAGTAAATTATTCCTGTTTTAGAAGATATTTGCCAAGGATGTCGGTTTCAATATTAACTTTGTCGCCTATCTTTCGTATCTGAAAGTTAGTTACCTCCACAGTATGTGGGATAAGACATACCGATGCAAGATTTTTTTTCACATCAACCACGGTGAGGCTGATTCCATCAATTGCTATTGAGCCTTTTTGTACAATGAACCGGCTTAGGTGTTTTGGGATCTCAAACCAGATCTTTATTTCCTTTGGTCTTTTCTCTATTTTTGTTATAGTTCCAACTCCATCCACGTGGCCCAGGACAAAGTGTCCTTCCATCCTGTCTCCCACTTTCAAGCTGCGCTCAATATTCACTATACCCCCAACCTTTAGGTTTCCAAGATCGGTTTTTTTTGTTGTCTCATCAATCATCTCAAAATCGCATTTTGATTTTGAGATTCCCGTCACAGTAAGGCATACGCCGTTTATGGCAACGCTTTGTCCTATTTTTAGTCCTTTTGCATTTCTACCAAGATCTACTGTCAGCTTTACTGCACTTCTGCGGTCGGTATTTTTTTTTATACCAAGTATCCTACCAGTTCCCTCAACTATACCAGTGAACAACAATCAGGTGGCGTGACAACGATATAAAACGATTGTTCAGCCAAATACACTCACTTGTCCATAGGTGTAGTTGAAAACACTTTAAGCTCGTCGTCTGATGGCGTTATCTGGACTCTAAGGCGATAATCTTTTGTTAAAAAAAGACACTGTCCTCTTGAGAGCGTTTTTAGCATGTCAGCTTCTTGCTCGGACAAATCCATTGCCTTTTTGATCTTCTCCGATGCCTGTTCCGTATTTTGCAGGAATATTTTTGTAGCAGCATTTTCCGCGATGGCCCTGCCATACTGGTTTTCGATGACATCTTCCGGTCTTTGCGTGATAAATATGAAAATTACGTTAAACTTTCTACCCATGCGTGCTATCATATCTAGAAACTTGCCAGCGCTTGACATGTTAAACAACATCCAACCCTCGTCAATTAGTAGTATTTTTGGCACTGCTACAGGTAACGAGTTTATCTTTTTCCAGATCTTGCCAAGAGCTAAAAGCAACAACATGGAAATTCTTTCCTCTCCAGAAGTGCCACGTAGCGAGATCACTGCTCTGTCCTCAAGCTTGGACTCTCCACTGAGAACTTCGTGAAGGGAGCCAGTCACCAGATCCTTAAGATAGCTTTGCGCCAGCTTGTCAACTTTCTCGTACAGGTCTATTATCGATTTACATCCCTGAGCTTTGGCTCGAAATTCCTTTCTCACTACATTATCTGCCTTTGATATATCACCAATTATTTCCGCCGCATCATCAGGTTTGAAAAGATTGAATGGATCAAGGCCAAGTTCTTTCTCTTCGGTGGCCCTGATTACTTGTATTTGAAGAAAGTCTGCCACTATTTCATACTCACCATTAGGATCGACCACAAAGACGTGAGATGTTGGATATTTTTTTATCAGTCGGGCAAGTATTGTTTTTGCCGTAACGGATTTACCTGCACCTGAGGTTGCGAGCAGCAGTATATTGTAGTTGTCCCTTTGTGAGTAGTCAAAGATGACTGGGGCAAGTGTGTTCATGTTTATTCCAAGAGCAACACCGTTCGGTATCTCAATCATGTCAGCTGAGACAAAGGGATAGAATATGGCGCAAGAGCCAAGCTCAAAGTAGAGCTGCTTTCCAATCCCATTCTCAAGCATTCCCATCTGCATTGTCGGTGTAGCTTCAAATGATGACAAGGTTGATCTTGTGGCATTTTTGAAGTTCTTGTCGGCCAGTTTCAATGCAAATGAATGCTGCGCTCGTATCATTATTACAAGCGAGCATTTGAATAATCTTGTCTCTTGCCTTGCGAGTGCTTGCAGCAGATCCATTCCCTTTTCATATTTATAGTGCGCAGCTGGGTTTTTTGCCGTGCTCGCGGTTATCAATCCCACGATTCTGTTAATTGATGATATTGCCCTATGATTCTCAATTGGCCTCATTCTTATTGACACCAAGTCTACGTATGCGAGTAGCTGATGAGCCCATGCTGCTGAAAGTGTGGCAGGAATCCCATACAATGTATAGCATTTTGCCAGACTACCGTCTTTTAATTTTAGAAAAGATAGCCGTTCTTCCTGTATGTCCCATTTAGGTTTGTTCGTAGCCACAGAATACTCTAATCCTGTTTGTTGCAGAAACTGTTCCAGTGGTTCCTCTGATACAAGGTAGGTTCTTGGAATTTGTAGTGTCCTCATATCTGTTCCCATTTCCAGTGTCAGAGGTTCTTTTATCATCAATATTCGGACCGGTTTTTGAATAGATGAGATTATGTTGAAAAACCTGCCTAGTGCAACAATTTTTTTATCGTCAGGTAGAGTGCTAAAGTTTGTAGGCTTGATTTCATAGACAAATTCTAGTTTTTGATTTGTCTTTTTTTGCAAATTCATCGCTACAAAACAAACACAGCAATTAAGGCGATGATACTGCTGGAATTTTGTTTGTAGTTAGAAGAACTAGATTGTTTTGGATTTTAACGACGCCTTACATCCATAATCAGGTCGCATTCTGCTGTGACGTCTTTTATGAACAATATGTATAGACTGCATGAATAGGAGGTTCAGCTTTGAGATAATAAACCATCATGCGGAGCTGTCTAGCTTACAGATAATTGATTCCTACAAGGTCAATGGCTGCCAGATTTACATCACTCAAGACGGACAATACCTGATAATTGAGCCTCCTCTTACCAAGGATGTTCATTCCATGTATTCTCAGATTATGGAATATCTTTATCATTCTCTAGAGCCGCTGGATGGTACCGATGATCCCATCAAATATGTCGAAGACCACATCTGGAAAGAAGCAGAACAACAAGCAGTAACAGGCCTTCTATCAGAACACTTTCAGAGTCTTAGATACTATCTTGTTCGTGACATACTAGGGTATGGTATTCTAGATGTTTTAATGAGGGATGAAAATGTCGAAGAAATCACCGTTGAACGATTTGACAGAAATGTAGGTTTGGTTCACCGCAAGCATACAGAGTTTAACATATTGAACACAAATTTCCAGTTCGGAAGTTTTGATCTTATGAATTCGTTCATACAGAGATTGGTACAAAAATCTGGAAATTCTGTCACTACGGCTATGCCCATAATGAACGCAATGACAAAGGATGGAGACAGGATAACTGTAACTTATGGAAATGAAATCTCCTTACCTGGTCCTACAATTGATATTAGAAAATTTACGCGAGCGCCACTGACCATAGCACATCTTCTGCGAATGGAAGCTCTTGATGAGCTGATTACAGCCTATCTTTGGATGTTAATTGATGCCAAATCGTTCGGTCTTGTGATTGGTGAGACGGGTTCTGGTAAGACCACTCTTATCAATGCACTCATCGGTATGTCAAACCCACGCTGGAAGATTGTCACAATAGAGGAAACGCCAGAGTTAAAGATTCCGCATTACCGCTGGGTCAGACTTGTTACGAGATCGTCCCCCATGATCACTAGGTCAAATTTTGATATTACAATAATGGATTTGATCAAGGCATCACTTAGAATGCGGCCAGATTTTGAGGTTGTCGGCGAAGTCAGGGGCCAGGAAGCCCAGTATTTGTTCCAGAGTGCTGCTACAGGACATGGCGGATTGACTTCATTTCATGCATCTGGAGCCGAATCAGCTCTGAACCGGCTGTCTTCTGAGCCGATAAACATCAAGACAGGACAGCACATGTTACTCTGGTATATACTACACATGACAAGACTGAGAGATCAGAATGGAAATTTTGTAAGGAAGGTAATAAGTATAAAGGAGGTACTTTCCAAGAGCAACTCCATATCATTTAACGAGATTTTTTCATACGATAGGAAAACTGGTTTGTATGATACCAGAAATATTGCGCATCTGCTTGAGAAGAGTGTCAAGGTTTACGATGCAGCCAAGATTTTGAACGTAGAACCGGAGGAAGACCTACAGAGTAGGATCTCATTTTTAACAAGGCTCAAACATGCTCAGACATCAAATAACAATGCCTGTCTTGACATATCACAATACTATTCCAAATAACATGATTACATCTACGTTTGAATCAGTGATGGAAGATGTGGGTAGATCACTACTGAAATAATAGAAATTATCAAAGATACTAGAAGAAGTAGCGTATGCTTTACCGTAAAATGAACTAGTTTTGAAACAACTAGGCCTAAACTTGTTCCCGATATGACGATAAGAAGTCCAATCATATCAGTAAGCTCACTTCCTACAAGTGCATACTGAATGCTAAATGAATTCTGCATCAGTGGACTCATTCTGAGATCGATTTTTTGTAAAATTCTTAACATTTCCCCCGAGGTATAGGACATTAAAAGTGGACTTGTCAGAGCAAAATACGAAATTATGCTGACACTTGCCCGAGTGTCCTTTTTTGTTTGATGCACGTCTGATGAAAAGGCGGTTAATTGCTCTAGAATCTGAGCTGTGCCGCCGCCGCTACTTGCGATTTTGCCCAGAATGAAAAATGATGTCCTTACAATCCAGGAACGCACGGCTGTTGATTGAAGCACGTCTGAAAGATCGCGTCCATACTTTAGGGAAGAGGCTATTTTTCTGAGAAGTTCATCAAAATATCGATTGTATGTTCGCCCTTCTGAGATCTTTATTATTGCGTTCTGAATCGGAATTCCAATTTTACTATATTCAGTAATATCTCTGAAAAAATCAGGGAGTGCAGCGTCGGCAAGCGATATTTGTCTAATTTGTCTAACACATAACAGAAAGTTACATGCAGAGGCTGCAGCCATACCTGCTCCAATCACAAACCAGATTGGATATTCTACTGTCAACAAGATGATTGTTGTAATTATTCCTGCGATTACTGAACGAGGATCAAACGGTACGTCATCATAATGCTTTGGTTGAGAGAAGTTTATAGTCAGAATAATAGATAATGTGAGCACTGGAATCACAACAAATGACAGTCCCATCATAGTCATGATTGAGCCGTCTTCAAGAAGAAATGAGGATGTCAGTATTAGAGTCGGAAGTATTGTAAGAAGAATCAACATCAACTCACCAATTATGTTTGCGCTGGAACGATATGCAGAATGTTTGAATAGTGTTTTACGAAAAAACTCCCCAGCTTTTGCTTCCATATATGCTCCTAGATCTCCTCCACTCTTGCTGATTGAGACATATCCGAGTAATAGATTCTTAAAATGTTGATTAGGATGAGTCATGGCGTGTATGTTAAGCGCACTTTGTTGATCAATTCCAAAAAGCTGTATGTTTCTCCACAGCATTTTTGCCTCCTTCTCTATGCCGGGAAATATTTCTCTGCCTATCACGTCTGCAATTGACTGGTAAAGATATTGTCCAACTGATTGCATAACGCTAGCATATAGTGTGAAAAATGCAAGCTCATCATCTATTGCAAGTCTACGGTCAAATACAACAAATCTTAGTTTCAGTATCGGATAGATGCACCATATAATAGGCGTGGCTACAAGAAAAAACAGGGCAGGACTGAGAGAAAATCCCAAAAATGCTGACAACGGCACGGATATTAAAAGAGAAACTAGTGCGTACGAGAGACTTTTTTGTGCAAGGATTCTTGGATTTTGAGCTCGTCCTGATACTGCTATTTTGTTCTCTATTTGTTGACCAAGTTTTTTTTGTATAAGAGACAACAATCTATGCTTTAGCACTGGTTTTGTAAAACTAATGATTTTGTTGTTTGCGCTAACTCTTATCTTCATCTGTCCGTTGCCTACATATTTTGTCAGAATAGATCTTGTAAATGCAAATGTAGTTTGGATTCTTAGTTTGATTGACGCTCTGTCTACTGTGAGTCCCGTAAGCACAATAAGCACTCCAATGCAGCAGAAAAACAATACAGTATTCTGGACAAAGGCTGACACCCACATGATCGTGAATGTGAAAAATAATATGATCTTGACTGCCTTCATGTTAGTAAAGCAGGATGAGAAAAAAAGGCGCTTTGCCTTAACTGCTGTATTATATTTTATGTCAATGACAGAAATCTATAGCAAAAGACGTGCAATTTCCCCTGCTGTAACCTCGATCATTTTGATTGGAGTTGCAGTCGCGGCAGGAATAAGCGGTTATTCCGTGTTTGCATCAGCTGCAAATACGGCATCATTGAAGGGCTCAATGACCATAGAGAACGCAAACGTGCTCAAGCAGACAAACGGAGAACAATGGTTGTCAGTAACGATAAAGAATTCAGGAAACAAGGTGTTCTCATCAAGTGTGGTGAATCTGCAAATAGACGCAGATCCGATCACAGTAGGCCTCCAACCGTTCACTGTGCCCATATTCCCAGCAACGTTGGGTCCAGGCCAGACAGGTAGTGCTTCGGCCAGAATAGTCGATGTTTCCGGTTCCCCAATAATTGCCCACAATATAGGCGATACGCTACCTCTTGAGGTCATAGTCACAACCCCTGAGGGATCTACGTTACGTGAAATGATGTCTGTGTCAGTCAGAATGTCATAGATTTCCTTTTATTTTTTCTGTCAATCAGATAATATGAAGCAGATTGAGCTCCTTTATTTTGAAGATCTCAGCCCACTTCATGAGGCAGTATTTGCCTTTCCAATAATTGGCAAGTTAAGCATGAGACAAATGGCAATAGTAGGCTTTTCTGCCATAATCACATGGAGTGCATACCAGACATTTGAGAGCCCACTAGCGATAACAGCTCTTGTAGTCGGTAGTTATTTTGGATTCAAAAAATTCCATGTAAAACCACCTGAAATGCAGCTAATTTCAATCATCATATTTATGCTTGCAAAACAGACATCATGTAAAAAATCAATCACGTGGCAAACACATCACAAGAATCAGAGTAAGAAGCTTGCTCAACCAAAGCTATTTGAACCAATAATGCCAGCATCACAAAAACAGATTAGAGTTCGAGACGTATTTGCAGATCCACGCAAGCCCATGCGTCTCCAGATAAAACTTGAGATGCCAGATGGAACTCCAATTTCTAATGCCAAGACTAGAGTGGAATTTGACGGTAATGTAATATCCACACTTTCCACAAATAACAATGGAGAGATTGAAGTTTTGATAATACCGCAAACACTTGGACATAAGAGATTGTCAGTTTTTGTCGAGGGCATAAAAGATCCTGTGTTTGAAGAAATCATACACATCAGAGATTTCTAACTTAAATTCAATCGTATTTTGATGAATGATGTTAAACCAAGCAGCGCTAGATCAGGAAGACAGACAGAAATACATCAACATAGTGGTGGCAGCCGGTATTGCGGGGGCTGTAATATTCTTGGCCCAAGACATAATGGAATGGCTTTTGGGAGTGGATTTTGAAAATCCGAACATACAGAATATTCCGCCTGCAATTACGACCATGCTAAGCAAGATATTACCATTCCTAAGATTCGTGGGAGGCGGCCTCATAGTTGTTGTGGTGATAATCGCAGTCTCAAAGCTGAAATTGGCCCTCCGGCCATTCAGATAATGTTCGCAGATATGAGAACTGCCATGCCCATGGCAGCAGCTCTTATCCTTTATTTTTATTTCAGACCCGGTGTTCCAGAGTACCTGTTACTTCCTTTCTTTGCAGTATGGATTTTCTGCTATTATTTTGATCTACGAATTACCATTTCAAATTTGCAACTTCTTGAACATGAAAGAAATCTTGTGTTTCCGATTCTGTACAGAAAAATGGGTAAAAAGGCAGTACCAGTCCAGTTCTTGGTGGAGACTGCAACCATAGTTATAATTGCGATTATTTTTGAACATGCCATTAACGTCGTGTCAATCTCCATAGTATCATTTGTGTTTGGCATCAGTCATCTTGAGGCATATTTTAGCAACAAGTTCTTGGTAAAGAAAATAGGCAAAAAATATTTGTGAGTTTTTTTATCACGTTTTTGACGTTTAAACGAATAGTTGTTTTTCGAGTAGCTGCCTTTCCATAGTCGTTATTGCCAGAATAATCTTTTTCTCTGTGTTCAGACCCGTACAGACTAATTTCCCCGTCTTGTATATCAACGTGGTAGCAATAGGATTACCCATTCTGTAAAATACTGCTGGAAACTGTTCTGGCTCATACATACATCTTGGTAGTACCCTTGCGCATTTATCCAAGTTAATCTGCCTGCCATAATTTACTGACACCACTATGTTTTCAATTCTTATTCTAGCTGCGGAACCATTGTATCCTGCATTGCTAAGCATTTCAATGACTTTGTTTGTAGTTTGGCGAGCCTGTAAGACAGATTGGGTTCCTGTGCATATGAGCGCACCTGAGCTGAAAATTAGCGCTGTTGCACGCGGGTTTTTGATTTTTAGAATTATGCCTGGAAATTTGGAGGTGTTAAGCTCAGCATTAGGCAGCTTTGTTGCCATGTTTTCAAGGTCGATCTGTTTTCGAAGGCAGGTAGTAGCTACAACATTTACAAAATCAATTACTATTTTTTGCAACTAGAGCAAAACCAGATTACTTTAAAAACCAATTTGAGAATTGCCCGATTGGCATGCTATAAATCATGGAAGCGGCAGGATTGCAACCTTGACCATCTGGTGTTGCTTGATTGGACAATATGATATAATTTGCAGATCTAGGCACCTAATCTGCGTGATCACGTCAATAATTATTCTAGTTTCCAATCAACTGCATCTTAAAATCAAATTTTACATTTAACATGTGGTAAAATTAGTTTTGAAGAATCGTCCGGCTGTTCTTGATGCCGGAGTGATTATGCTAGGGATCGTAGTTGCCATAATAGCTGTTGTGGCAGCAACTCTGACCTGGTCTGATGTTCTTGAAATATCATACATCAAGCTCATAACAGAGATGCCTAAATTTGACTACAGCATAGACAACGGTAGAGAAACCGGCAATAGGAATTTTGAGATTTATCAGATCCTGCGCAACATTGCGTTGACTGCATTTGTATTTGTGATAATATTTGCAGGAATGTCCTTTATGTTTGAACATATCAACTTCGTCCCACCAGAAACCGGATACAATATTCTGTCAAGAGGTCTTATCTTTATCTTGTTTTTTTTCTTTTTCCCCCCATTATGGGATCTCATTGCGATTTCAGTTGAACATACATCCGTATGGATACTAAATTATGAAGAGCCAGATAGACCTTCACGCAATGTGGCATATCTTCTGAACAAGCTTGGAAGCGGTATAGAATGCCATCCAAACGATGAATCATGCAAGTTTTCACTAGACAAGCTTGTGGCAGGTGTAACAGATCCTTTTACCACGCTCAAAAACATGTTTATGACCACATTTCTTGCAATATTCAAAGCAGTAGCATTTTTGGTATTCATGTTTTTGACGTTTCTTCTGAGCACGATCAGGTTGATACTCACTGCCATTATTGCAATTGCAATACCGCTTGTGCTAGTCTTATCATTGCTGCCTATGTTCAGAAGAGTTACTCGTAGAATGATAGATGCGTTGTTCGGTCTAATTATGGCGCCTCTGTTTTCTGCACTTGCATTAGTTGCCGGAGTCGCACATCTGCAGACATTCGCATCAGCCAGTCCAGATCCAATCGTAGAATGGTTTGCGGCTCTTGCAGTCATGGGGCTTGTCACTTTTATTCCTGTCATGATTGTTCCTGCACTCGGTTCGATTTTCCATTCTGTGTCATCAGCAATCACTGGTGCGGTATCTGCTGGTACGGTCGTAGGTGGAATTGTAAGTGGTAGTGGAATGCGCCTTGCGTCAGGCGTATTCAATGCGATGCATGGCATGAGAAATCTTGCAGTATCTGGCATAGATCTTGCCAGATCTACGGTAGGTTCTATTTCTATGACCGACCCGACCAGAATTGGAAGGAGTCTGCATAGCCCCACATTGACAAACACTCAAATTATTGAAAGAAACTTTCAACCAACCCCCATGGGGCATGACAGATCTGGGAAAAATACACTCTCACATGACTCTAAAGACCTTCAAAAGTGATCTACGTAATCAAATACCCAGTTTATTTCTGTACAGAACGTGCATATTCTTCATTTGTTCTCTGATATGAAACCAAGATTCGTTTTGGGGACGGCGCAGTTAAAACATAGTATAATTTTGTGTCATTTATGATCCAGTCGATTCTGAACTGTCGTCCTTGTATACCATACCTTGTAATAGTATCAAAGTCAAGAGAGAAAACACGACCATATATCAAAGATTCAAAGTAGATTCCAGAATCAGTTATATGCAGGTATCCTTTTCCATGAGGACTGGACGTTATTTCAAACGTATTCCTTGTATTCTTGGACAGATGCATATTTTTCCTCATAGATTTGCTTGGCAATAACATAATCATGTATGATTTTTGATGCCATGTTTGATTTGATGGAAAGATGATAGAGACTTTCTCCTTCCATCCAAGATATTCTGGCCGACTTTAAATCGACTAGTTGCAAGTCTGAGATCTCAGAGTATTCAAGTGACAGCACAAGTCCATTAAAATTTTCAATCATAATTTGGAAGTTTGTCAAAATGAGATTTGATTTACCATATTTGCAATGTACCAGATATGAATTCATAATTGCCTCTCCTGTACGAAGCGATTTCACACGGTAAGAAAACCTGATTAATTTAAGAATGGTCACTGGCACGATCAGACAATGCCAATAGCAACAGGCTGGTAGACCACTGCTTGCTAGTTATGCAAGCGTGCCAGTGACGAGTGCAGTTTGTAAAACATGTTATGCTTTACACTAGATCGCCAAAGATTGTTCTATTAAAATTGACTAAGCTTTTATACCCATATTCTAAAAAATGAGAATTATTTGGAAAGAATCCATTCCAGAATCTGGATCTGGCCCCATTTTTCTGCCTCAGTATCAAGATCGTTGTTAAAGTAGCCTACAAGATAAGCAGATTTGATATCTGCCAGTAGTTTTTTTATTTGCTCTTCAGTCAGCACTGCGACCACCTAGCTGCACTTGTAAACCATCGGCTCTTCGTCATGACCGTCATCAAATTCTCGGATTATTCTTGGAAACATTATCGATTTGTTCATAGAGCACATGTACTGTAGAAATTATTATATAATATCACAATAGTAAGCATACTTTAGATACTTTCATGAGTAATCTCACTACCCTCCGTGTACACATAGCCCCTGTCGGATTTGAGATCGACAGAGTTGTAATGCCAGCAAAAGAGATGAAAGCTGACAAGGTCTGGTTGCTGGTGCACGAAAAACCAAGCGAAGATAAAGCAGGATCGTATATAGAGAAGATCCAAAAACAGCTGCAGAGGGAAAAGATCAGGGTCGTAAAAGAATACCATGACAGGCTAGACCTTTTTAATATAATAAAATCGGTAAAGAGAATAATTGAGAGCGAACAAAAGAACACGCTTTATGTGAATCTTGCATCAGGCTCAAAAATTCAAGCAATTGCATGCATGATGGCATGCATGATGTTCAATGAAAATAACAGTATAATCCCGTTTTATGCCGAAGCTGAAAGATATTCTGGTTTTGAGGGAAAACAGATGTCGTACGGAGTGAAAAACCTCATCCAGATACCAGCGTATCAGATCCACACACCAAGGCCTGAGCTTATCCTAGCACTTAAGATAATCAGGGATCATGGCGGTAAAATAACAAAAAAACAGATGGCCGATATTGCAGAAAGAGACCACTTGATCACGGTTAACGCAAGGGAGGAGAATTTGACGCAGGCAAGATTTGCAAGTCTTGACAAGAACATCATACAGCCACTAGAAAACCAGTGGAAGTTTGTCCGCGTAGAAAAAATTGGAAGAAATAGATGGATAGAGCTTACCGAGGATGGAATTAATGCTTCAGAGTTCCTCATCTGATGCCAATAAGCCGGTCATATCGATTTGTAGTGCTTGTACAGTGCATATATGATAAAATTCGTGCTAGTAAACCAAAGTGCCATGGTGACATGCTCCCTTGAATAAAGATCAAATATTTCAAGATAGTAATACCACACATCAGCCAAGCTATTCAGAAATATCCCGAATGCAAGTAACATCCAGATCACTCCAAGCAAACTATGTCGGAATATTGTGACTCCAAGAATCGCAAAAGTAAGTGTAACTGATGTTCCTATGACAAATACGCTTCCATAATAAAAATCAAGATTGAATTCACCTAGTTGGTCATACGCAGAATAAGAATAGATTCCTATTATTACTAAAGGAATTGCAAGAAGCCATGTCTTTTCAATCTTGCCAAGCTTCGGTTTGAAGAATTTGCAATTCTTTACAAGGTGATATATGGTAAATGGATAAAATGCAAAATAAAATACGTCGGCAGGCGAAGGATATGGCGAAGTCTTCAGAACCACTTCATGATAATCCCAGATTATTTCAGCTATTATGAACATGGAGTATGCCATACCTAGTGAGAAGTATGTCTTGCCAAACACCTCAGTCTTCCAGCTGTAGCTTCTGGAAACTAGAAACACCATCACTGCCGCAATACCAAATACCACTGTAACTGAGATTTCAATTACATCAAGCTCATCATCCATCTGCTCTATTACGAAATAGTTAAAGATCTGAAATACTACTCCGAGTGCGATTATAATGAAAATAACGCCAAGGCTCAACGAATCAATTCTCTTTGGTACTTCTTGAGGCTTCATAAAATCAGGTACGAACTTTACCTGTTAAATCCATTTAAATGGTATTAGAGAATACCATGCATGAAGACGTGGGTGCACGACTTTGGCAAGTTCAAGATGGTTTTGGATGAATCCGATAAGGATCTATCAAGACAGGTAAAGTTCACAGGTGCATACAATGATGAAAAACTGGAGACTGCCGTAATAAGGGAGAATCTAAAGCCAGGATATACGATGGTGGATATTGGGGCTAATCTTGGATTTTATTCAATGCTTGCTGCAAGTTTGGTTGGAAATGCAGGGAGAGTGTTTTCTTTTGAACCGTTTGCACACAATGTAGATTTGATCAGGGCAAGTGCAAGGGAAAACGGTTTTGACAATGTCAAAGTGATCAATTGTGCAGTATCAGATAAGATCGGAAGTGCAAAGCTGTACCTTTCCCCATACTATAGCTCAGAGCACAGCCTCTTTGACTATCATTACAGCACTGGATCAGATTCGACCGAAAATACTGTTGATGTAAAAACCGTGACAATCGATCAGTATCTTGAAAGCGAGGCAGGTGATCTTCGAGTCGATTTTATCAAGATGGATATAGAGGGTTCGGAAGGAAAAGCCATAACAGGAATGGAAAAGACCATAACGGAAAACAAGAATGTCAGTCTACTAACGGAATTCTGGCCAAATGCAATTGCAAACTCTGGTGTAGAGCCAAAAGAATATTTGGAAAGACTTACTGGATTTGGATTCGAGTTATTCCATATTGATGGAGTGGAACAACGTGTGTATCCTGTGACCGCAAGTCAGATATTAGATATTATGAAACGACGCTCTGCTGAAGGATTTGAAGATTATAAGGAGATAGCACTTGGCGGCTGGTATACCACGCTCTTGTGCAAAAAATAACTACGCTGTATGCTTTTCTGCCTCTTCTTCTGAGAATCTTTTCCTTAGCCAGTAAAGCCCTATGAAAACAGAAGCTATTGATACGATATTCAGAGCAGTTATGGACTCGCCCAGTAACACATGGGCAAAGATCATGCCAAAAACGGTGGCGGTAGAAAATATGAGTATTGTCTTGATTGCCCCTATGGTTCGAAGCGCGATTATAAACAAAAGAGTCGCAAGGCCTACATCCAGTATTCCCATTGCCACCACCGTGGGCAGCTGAGAGAGTTGAATATCAAACGGTATGTTAAAGTTTAATATCATCACAAGACCAAATCCAGCTGCCACAAACGATGAGATTTGTGTGATGCGCTTTGCATCAATGTTACCACTTAGATACTTTGCAATAATGTTACTAATTGAGAAAAACAAACCGCCAAGTATTATCAGCATGTCCCCAAGAACAAGATTTGTAAACGCCATGCCGTGCTGGTAAAAGTCATAGCCTACTGGTATTGCAACCACCCCAAGCAGTACAAGGCCGAACGGGAGTATCTCATTCTGCCTGAGACGCTCTTTGAATAAAACTGCCGCAATTGAAATTGAGAATATTATTTCTGCGTTGATGAATATGGATGCATTTACTGCAGTTGTTTCCGTTATGCCAAAAAACGAAACGATCATTGCGGCAACCTCGGCAATTCCAATCATGGAAAGAAGGGCAAGATTCTTTGCGCCCAGCCTGCGTATTGACTTGTCGGATTTTTTTACAGGAGTGAGAAATAGGCCTGCCACCATGTAAATTAGTACGGCAAGTACCAGTGGATTCATAGACTGTGTCGGCTCTATACCATCAAGCAAAGGCTTTGATAGTGAATGTGTAAGACTTGCCAGGACTGCAGCCATAATTGCAAAAATGTATCCTAAAAGTAGTCTTTTTTTGAAAAAAACCCGCAGCCCAGATTTTGTCGCCGGGAGTGGGTTCAGCGCAAGTATGTTTGCATTAATGGCAGGTAGTTTTGGTATATTTTGGAATAGTCCATACAGAGGCCAATTAAACCAAAATGTTCCAAATACCATCGGACATATCTCACATTTCCAACTGTGGAAATGTGTTAATCGCATTTAACATTTCTGTGGATCATGCGATCATGCTATGATACGAATTGGCGTGATTAAAGAGATCGTAAATCCAATTACGCGTGCAGTTGCCTGATTTGATGCACATACTGGCACGTAACGTTGCAAAATTCTTTTTGTATAGGTAAAATTCCAGAAATAATGTATGCCCACCAGTTTGCAGCCTTCAAAGGAACAAGCTGAGATACTAAATTCAGACAAAAACACCATAGTTATCTCAAATCCTGGTACGGGCAAGACAACTACTCTTTCAATGAAGGTAATGAGCTTGCTTGAGAGCGGAGTAAAACCGGAGGAGATTCTCTGCATAACATTTACAGAAAAGGCAAAGAAAGAGATGTTCGATGCCATCTTCAAGATGGCCAAGGGCAAACTGTCTGATTCGGATTTGATGAAGTTGAATATTCACACTTTTCATAGCTTTGCGTATAATTATCTAGTAGATTCGAGTGTGGTGACAGGCGACATTGTAGGCAATAATCTAATGAGATACATGATTCTTGGAAGTTTTGAGAAAAATAATGCATTTCATTATTCTAAAGACTACATAATATCAGATATCGTCCCAAAGACTGAAAATGCTATGAGATACATTAAGAGCTTTGGCATAACGCCAGACAAAATAGATGTGGAAAAGGCAAACGCCTTACTTGACAAACTGTACGATCAGGCCAAGACATCATATTCACTTGACGAGATAAAGGCATTTCTGAGATATTTTGTTGATGCATACATACACTACGAGGATTCCAAAGGAAATGCGATAGATTATTCAGACATGCTTTTGAGATTCATAGAGAAATTTCGCGGATCAAAATTCAAACACGTTCTAGTTGATGAGATGCAGGATATGAACGAGCTTGAGGCAAGGATAGCCCAGATGGTAGGTGAAAACTTGTTTCTGGTAGGAGACTCCAAGCAGGCAATATTCGGATTTCAAGGAGGCTCGATAAAGAACTTTCTCAAGTTCACAGGAATCTGTGAATCAAAGCTGCTTTCACTTAACAGAAGAAGCTGTCAAGAGATACTGGACTATTCTAAAGAACACTTTCTTAATAGGACCAAAAACCGAGATATGTTTGAGCGCGAACTGGCTTGCTTCAAATCCATGGATAGAGGTCAGATACCAAAGATAATCTCTACTTCCGCATACCTCTCCAAGATACTCGAAGTGGTGGAGACAAACCAAGAGAAAACAATAGGCATAATCACAAGAACAAACAAGCAGATTATCGAGATATCGCAATATCTTGATGCTAACAACATAAGATATTCATCAACGTCATCACAGGCAACAACAGAGCAGGCTAAAAGAGAGATTTTGAATTTTGTGAGAGGGCTGATATCGGATAGAATAGAAGCCAAGATATCGGCTGCATTCACTATATTCTCACCTTATACCCTAAAGGAGGCTTTTGATATGTCAAGAGCACACAAAAACAAGGAATCAGATAAGCTGGAGAAGATCAAAGCTTGGGGAATGGCAATGAAAAGGGAGGAATTTGATAGCCTGTTTGACAGAGTAGTCTTTCCGTTGTGCGTCTCAAAAGGTTCGGAGTGGTTTGCGACGGCAATATCCGTAAAACGGCAGATAGACGAATATCTTGCCATGGGTATTCCTACTGAGGAAGGTCTCTTTGATTATATTTCCATAGCAGAAGAGTCCTATGTTGAACGCAATAATTCCTCCAAGATAACACTAACTACAGTTCACAAGGCAAAGGGCAAGGCATTTGATGTGGTTGTCTACATACCAACTACATCCAAAAGAACGACTTTTGTAGACATGATTGTGGAGGCAATACTGCAGTCAAGTGACATTGACGTCAAGACTGAACTTGAAGAAGAGTCACTCAGAGTTGACTTTGTGGCATTCACTAGGGCAAAGGAAAAGCTTGTGGTGATAACAGATGACAAAAATACAAGGAACTATTATGTGGAAAACCTATCTGAAATACAAGTGGATGACAGACAGGATGAGATGGTGGCGACCAGATTGAACAATAGGCTGTCAGAGGCCTTTTCGCTATTCATAGCTGGTAGAACAAAAGAATCCGAAGCATTGCTAAGATCAGAGAACGGGTGGCTTGAGGAGACCATCATAGATTATTTCAAAAATGTGGAGCATTTCTCGTATTCAAGTGTAAAGACAGATCCCTATGAATTTCTCATAGAGAACATCATAAAGATACCAAGATATCATGCTGCGACCGATTTTGGGTCTGCGGTTCACCACGCATTAGCAGAAGTTTCCAAGGGTAGTGCGAGACCAGAGCAGTTTGCCGATGATGTACGCAGGGCTGTGGAAAACGGCATGAAGGCTATAGAGCAGATTAAAAGGGATTTTCTAGGCTTGAAGATAATCGGAGTGGAAAAACCGCGAAAGCTTCCACTTGGATCCATGATCACATGCGATGATCAGGGCCTGATGTTTATCGGATTTATTGATGCGATATTTCAGCATGATAAAGGTTACCTCATTATAGACTACAAAACGGACAAGAATTCAAATCGTGTCTCAGATCACAAAAGACAGCTCGCAGTATATAGAAAAATGCATTCCATACTGGAAGGTGTGCCAGAAGAGCAGATAAGTACATGCATTGTTTTTGTAGCACTCAGGGGCGGGATAAATACAGGCAGGTTTGACTGGTCTGTCGAATATGAAAAAAGGAATGCGTTTCCCACATTTGTAAGTCATTTGCAGACCGTATTGGCATGGAAAAGAGACCCCAAAAAGTTTATTCAGGATTTGCTGGACACCCAGAAAGACGAGCTTTTGTATGATGCCATCAAAGAGAAACTATCAGGAGTCAAATCCTAGTTCTTAGCTGTAAAGTAATGGTGGGGGCATAGATAAGACGATTAGATTTGACTATAAACTAAGACCATAGCTAAAACTACAATTTTGATATCAAAACTCCTGATCAGAAAATTATTCAAAAATTGCGGAAATTAGGACGTGCTCTGAGAAAGAGTTTACTGGCATGTTAAATGGCGAGCCGCTTGATACAGCACCCAATTTCAAACCCCAGTAATCAAGAACTGTCGAGTTTTCTATGCTGAACCTCATCAGCTTGCAGCTTGGGCAGAGACGCTTGTCTCGTACAAACCTTCCGCACAGACACGTCCAGTCCTTCATCTACATGAGATGCGATTCTGCATAGAACTGCGTTACGGAGGCGGCTTGCTCGATTACCGACTTTACAAAATCCAGTTTGCCAAGGTGGCTTTCAATCATGATTCCTCAACCCGCCCAGCCCCGAAAGTAAACACCAAGAACAAACCCCGTGGATTACACAGAATCGGATTCATGCGTTAAGATTTGAATAAATTCGATTTGGATTTTAATTTTATTGAATCCTAGATAGTAAAATATCTGTAACGTGGTACTTTGTCACCTTTTATAATTTCATATCCAAGTTTTTCTCGTTGTATAAGTTTTCGATCGTGACATTCTCTCAAAATAACATGAATGTGGTATCTGTCCATTTTAGAATTTAGATCTCTTTCAATATCATCAGAACCCTCTGAAATCACTGCAAGAATATCCTCTTGTAGTTTCAGCAGCTCTTCTCTTGTATACTCTGGATGTAATTTAAAAAATTGAGGATTGTAATCAAAGATAATCATGCGTTATTTCTCCATCTTTTCTTTTTAGAGTTATTGATTTGAAAAATAAAGAGGAGGTATCTTTTATCATGAGATACTATTGACTTCTACGCTGTATTTAAACTCGCTACCATTTTCTACATTGTTTAGAGTTGGACTATAAACAACAAAGTAACTAGATGTCGTTGGATAATAGTGGTTGACACCGCCAGTGTTACTAGCAATTAGATCGTAGCTTGCGTCATGAGCAGTGTATTCCCAATCATAATTGATTGTCTTTCCTGAAGTCTTTGATTGTGTGTATTGAAAAGGCTGGACATAATCATTTTCAGGATCATTGAAGTAAATCAATGAATAGTTGTTTTGACCCACTCCAATTTCTGTGAAGAAGCTAGCATAGTGTGGCCACCAAATTCCCCAAGCATAGACAGAGTATCCAGCTTTTAGTTTCAGGCCGTGTGTACATCCACATGCTAGTGTAATTTGACTATCTCCAGAATAATCAACTTGGCTTACAGAATCATGCTTTTGTTCTCTTTCAAGAACTGTATGTCTTAAATCAATCCAATATGATGGATTAGATTTGTATTGTTCATCGTTTGGCAATCCTTGTTTGTTTAGAAAAGCAAGTAGATCTGCTTCTGTTTGCTCTAATCGTATTTTTTCTTCACCGGTAGCAGTATTTTTTCTTTCTTTCACATCTTGGTATTGTTTGGCATATTCGACAAATTTTTCGTCAATTGCTGCGGCGTCAGCTTCAGGAATTCCTACAAGGCTGAAACCTACCACAAATGCCATTACAATTGCAATGGATGTGAATTGGATGTTTTTGTTAGTCATTGTTGATTCCTACCTTCCTACTAATTAATAAGACGAACTCACTCCTGCAATACTATTACAGGAGTAAGCAAGACTTAAGTACGGTGTTTTTAGTTGGCAAATTTTAGAAGGGGTTGCAGTTTTCTTCCCAGTTTCATCCCATTCTCAGTGAGGCAGACCAGATCCTCATCATCCCTACAGTTTTCCACCTGACAAGATCCAAGTACATCATCCATTGAATATAAAGAAGGCAGTTTGCATAGTTTAGATTGCATTTTGTTGCAAGCGGAGTTCGTCTCTGCTCCCCTTTGTCATACAATACCAGTATGATTCGTTCCGCAATATCCCAGTCAATTCTTTTTAGTTTTTTTTTGCGTTCAACTTTCATTTCCAATAATGGAAAAAGTCAAACTATTCAACTATAAAACTGTGACGCAGTATTTTATCCGAACAAACTGTTGATATAGAACTAACTACGGAAGGTACGAATTTGCTATAGAATTACATCACAGTCATAATGACATTTAAGTTTTTATTAAATCTGGATTGAGCTAATTCTCAAATCAACATACAAGTATCAAAAATTCTATGGATGATTTTGTGAAAAAGTTGCTTAAACTAGGTTTTAATTCTGATAATTATGCCAATTTTGAGCGTGAAATGGGCTCACTCCTACATACGGTTCAAATCCTTCCAAGCCCAAACCTTGGATTTCCAAAGAATTCCGTACAAATTGGAAAATTCCATTTCAGTTTCTAAAAGTATTTTTTAATTGAGGTAAAAAATCAGCGAAATTTTGATTCTAAAATAAAATCCAATGGGCCCACAGGTTCTCACCTGCTCCAGCGTCCGGAACCACAGATTTTTTGTGGTTTTTCATGATTTTATGGCTCTACAATATGGTGCTAGTTCAGATTGTTAAAGTTTATCGTCAACAGAATTACGATTGATCACTGGAATCGTTTCTTGGCGTTAATTCAAATGTAACACCGTAGCTGACTCCTTTACTGTCGGATACCACTATTTCATATTCTCCTACATGATACCACGAAGTACCTGATGTAATTACTGACTGTGAAAAACTACCATCCTCCGATATTGGAATAATTTTTTCTTCTACTAAAATACCTTCAAAGCGAATTTGCATTAATAGCGGTGGATCTGTAAATTTCGCTTGACCTGAAATTTTTATGGTATCACCCTGGACGTATGAATAGGAATCTGTTATAACGCATAGTCGCGGTGATGTATTTTCTGGACCTAAAAGAGATTCATCAATACCATAATACCTTTGATATGCCTCTTGTTCAGATAGTGGTATAAATGTCAAAGTAAAAACTTCTCCTTTGTATCTCAAATAATGATAATCAGGCAGTGTTGGAACTTGGTATGCTTCCAAATTTTTATTGGCCCATGAATGATACTGGTTGGATTCCTGAGATATAAGGTAACTTTGAGTAAGGAATGAAAATGGCCTTAACGTAATGATTTTGTATTTACTTGGTGGATTATTCTCTTCTAAAGTGACCATATCACATAGTTGCATCTTTGGTGCAGATAATGCATGCTCTAACATTTGTTTAACTTTTGGAACAGATTCCAAATCTTGCTCTGTAAAGTTTATTGCATATTTTTCCATATCACGAGTCAAACCAGGAAATTTGGCAGGTGTAAATCTCACATTCATAAATTCAACAAATTCAGATCTTTGCTCGGCTTTTGCCCATCCTCTCTCAATTAATTTTGATACGTTTTTTGGACTAATACAAGCTGGAATATTACTGGATGCCTTGAGAACCAGAACGTAGTCATTTGTACAAACCACTTCTGTTAGCAAGATTCCATCCTTTGTCTGCTTTAGTGGTGGAGGGAAAAAATTAACAGCAATAGAATCTGGACCAAAATCTTTTCCTGCAGGGAGGGAAAATGAAGTCCCTACAAAGCCATTTGGTTCTGGCCACTGGGCTACAATTTGTATGTCGTATTTGTTTGATGGGGCATTTTTGTCCACTTTGACATGGATTTTCAATGTTTGATCTTGATTTGGTTTTAATAGCATGTTCTTTGGAGTTATTTCTATTGTAACACCGCGTGGCATCTTGGCTGGGCCGATTTGTTCGATTCCATAAGTTACATGAAATTCAAGATTAACTGGTTTTGTTGTTGCTGATAAGATCTTCAATGGTAATTCTACCTCTTCTCCTTTCATTACAACAGATGCAGGCTTTCCGCCGGTTTCCATATAGGACCAGTTAGTGCTAATCATCAGCTGTTCATCCAGATGGAAACTAAATGGGGCAATCTCTCGTGCTTCCGCTGATTCTACATCTACGTAAATGAAAAAAGCTAGCATACAGAAAAAACTAGTAACAAAACGATTCATTTGCTTTTGAATTTTAGTAGGAGATTCTTAAAGTATTCTACAAATTCGTTTGTAAAAATATTCCATAAATCAAATGGGCTTGCATACACAGTGAAAGCGGGTCCGAGTGGATGCGGGTAAAAATTTACCCCTACCATACGTTTTTCAGCTAAAATTACAAGCAAAAGGCAGCGGTGGCTTAGTGTCAGTACGATGATGTTTAGTAAAAAAATAAAAAATTAGGATTGTAGCGATCTTGCTACATCAATTAGGTCTGACAACGGCCTGTTCGATTCAAGGAAATATCTAATGCCATTATCATCGTAGAACTCTACTCTAGCTGGTACTGCAAATGAATTGGTAATCTCTGAGCCATCTTCAAAAGTTGCAGTTTGTTTTCCGCATTCTTCACAAGCCTCGTAAGCCCACGCTTTTTTACCGTTTATTTGGACAAGTTGAGGATCTAGGGAGGGATTGACTTGTTTGATATGTTCGTATTCCTTTACTATCTGCTCGTCAACATTACCAATTTCTTTTTGGAAATCTTCATTCCCTACTTTGCTTTTTAGGTCAGTTATGTAGACATGAATTGCACCGTTTTGGATTTTTTGAAGCATGTTTTCCTTCACTGTTGCTCCTTTTTCAGCAGATTCTTCCGCAAATAGTAACTCAGCTTCATAAAGTGATGCTTGACCACAATGCAAAGTAAATCCAGCAGGTAGGGTCGGCGATCTAACCTTCATAGTAGATATTGCATTTACCTCATCTAGGCTCATGCAGCCCATCTTGATGGTGTTTGTCTGTGTTGTAAATCCAGGAGCAGCAAATACGAATACCAGGAGAGCAGCTAGACCTATCGAAGAACCGGCTATTGTGAATTTTTTATTTATCATTTCCTTTCTCCTAACCTGGTATGGCGTTGCTGTCAGATAAACCAGAGCCTCCGTATGTACAGCTATTCCCAGAGGCCATAGTACTTGTCAAAAACTTGTTTCCAGAACTAAGCTTCTGAATGGCGTAATCTGCATGACAATAATATGGCTGCTGATTCTGAGAGAAGTATTGCCATGATCCTCCTGCAGTTTTGTATTCGTTTGGATTGAGCTGTTCGGGAACTGTGTTTCCACTATGGCTTCTTGATGTGTAATATTTTGCATGTCCTTGAGTCATGCCGCTTACACATGCATTATAAGTAACTCCGTTTACTACCCTATCCCAACAACCCCCCCGAGGTATATTCTACTCGCGGGGTGGTTATACTACCAGACGTACTTCCTCCAAAGCTATATCCCTGACTTGCAGCAGATACATCATATTTGTATACGATATATTGTTTTACTGCCGTACTACTTCCAAGAGGAATATAACTTGCCCATCCTGCTCCCATTGCACCTTTAACAGGATCATCTACAACAACCATGCCTAATGCAAAGGTTTTTGCCCACCACCAATTTGTTCCAGTAGCTAAGGAAGGGGTTGTTATGTCGAGAGTAGATCTTGTGCCTTTTGCACTATCGTGCCCCTCCCAATCAGCTCTTTGAGGATAGTACAACACTGCCGCTGCAGGATTTAGACTAAAAACCAACAAAGATATGCTGATTGTAGCCAAAACAAATTGTGAGTACTTTCTAGATTGAGTTCGTTTTTTATCGTTTTTCAAAGTCATTATCCATCCTACCTTCCTACTATCTAATAAAAGAAACGTAGAGTTTTTACCTAAAAAGTAAAAGTTTTACTTTTTCAGTAAACTTTCTACGTAATCTTTATCAACCCATAGTTTGTGGGATCGGTTTCAAAATCAATATGGAATACTGGCAATTTTTAACGCAAATTCTCTGCCATTTTCCGTTAGTTTTACCAATAACTTGCCATTTTCTATTAAAAATTCAACGTAAGACCGAGCTTCAAGCCACACCAAATGACTTGCTACTATAGGATAATTGGTATTGACAATGGTAGCCAACATAGTTCTTCCAATAGAACTGTGTTCAAGTAATGCCTTTAGTATACGTGGTAGAATTATCTTGCTTGGCTCAAATTCACCAATATTTTCTGTTTTTTTTGAACATCATGTCTTGTCATACTCGTTTTACCTGTTCTGTGATTTCCATAAATGGTAATGTAATTCTATAAGATTTCACTATAAAACCTTGACGATGGATTCTATCTCAACATACTATACATATAGAATCAACTACGTAGGGTACGAATTTACTATAGAACTACGAATGCATTTAGTGGTTCCTTTTAAGTTTTGATTCAATGTATATTGTATCAAACCTTATTAACATCGCATATTGGAACTCCGTTGATTGCGGTTGGACGGTACAACAATTAGTATTCAAAAACCAAAGTACCGCTCTGAAATTCGAATAGTTTTGGAGATCTAAGTCTTTTGTCATCAAAAGGCCAACAAGGAGCAATAGTTTCTACCATATGCGGGATGGCAAATGTATCATACAAGATAAACGAAAGGTGCCAAAAACTTGTATGCGGTAAAAATCGTAGACAACAAGACCATTAGTTTTGATGAGTCCCTGATTGTGGATTTTGTCAAAAAGATATCTCCATAGGAATGCCTTGCTAGAACGTGTGCCTCAAGGCTTCTAACTTTGATTTTTCTCACAAAATCCACATCTCCAGCTTTTCCGCACCATTCTTTATTCGTATAATACTATTTACTCATTTTTGACTAAATCATAGCAAGTTATATAAATCTCTTAGTCTAATAATAAATATGAGTATGCAATCAATCCCCGACTTTCGAAACGCCAGGATAATAGACGTAGCCAGACAAGGCTCCACCATATCAGGAATTGCGCACCGGACAGGAATCCCGTTTCCAACAGTTCGCAGAGTGGTATACGCCTTTGAAAATATTGGAGTCATCAAGGCCACAAAGATAGGCAAAAAAGTCTTTGTTAGAGTCACCAATCGCAATCACCCAGTTGTCAAGTCCATGGTTGAATCGGCAAAATGGATCAATTCCATAATATGGGATCCGGATACCTTTGTTGCACGCATGTTTGAAAAACACAATATCGATTACGCCCTTGTTGGGACAAGCAAAATCAAGTACACTAAAAACGAATCACGGAACATGGTCCAGGTTGCGGTTCCAAATAAATTTCACAGCAAGGCAAGAGAAATTATCAATGAGGGGTTCAACGGAATAGGCATTAGGACCACGGAGGATCCCCGTCAAACAATCGGCAATGCAAGTTCTGTGATTTATGTCAAATGTTTTCCAGTGGATGATGTGAACTATACAGAACAAATAGTGAGGATGGCTGACTCAGATGAGGACGTTGTAATAAGAATTTCGGATAAGGATACCGAAAAAAACGCCATGCAGCAAGGCTCAAGGGAAGACATGATGTTTGTCCCCTCTGAAAATGCAGTGTAGAACGTGTAATTTCACATGCAGGGCAAACGAAAGAAAATAACACCACCAAGGACCGAAGTCCAGCCCAGAATCTGGCTGCCATCCGCATATTACTTTGGGAATCTTCTTGAATCCAACAAAATCAGGTATGCCATATTTGGTGCTGGGGCATTAGCAATCCACAATGTCATGATAAGGCCCACAATTGATATTGATTTTGTAGTTGACGATTATGACAAGGCAGTCAATCTGCTAAAGGAGCAGCCAGATATTGCCTCCAGCAATCTTCAAAAAGACAAAGACGGCATTCAAGTCGCAGACTTTTATTTCAAGTCTGGAATTACTGTCCAAATCTGGGACAATAGCTTGTATTCGTTGCCAATGAACGATTTTTCTTGGTCTCACGTCATACTTGGCCAAGTGCCTGGATATGGCACGATTAGATGCGTCAGTATGGAGGATCTCATTGTATCCAAAGTCGGAAGATATACGCAGCAAAGAAAGGACGGCCAGTACGAGGCAGACAAGAACGTAAAAGACATTGTAGCTACAATACAGACTCTTGCCAAACCCGACCTCAAGTACATAATTGAGCGCCTAAAAGAGGGCGCCAGAAGAGAATCAACGTCAAACTCCTCGAAGATACATCGTCTTGACTGGTACTTTGTCAGGGAAGTGCAGCTTTATCTAAACAATGCGCAGATGATGGATCAGTCCAGAATAGGAAAATTTATTGCAAATGTACTGGTTGATTCAAGATCAATGCAGATAGAACACTGGCTTTTACACGCACTCAGAAAAATTGGCAGCAAAGCCAAGTTTCAATCCAGTTTTATGCTAGATGAAAAGCATCTTGCAATTTTGCTAAAACGGTGGGAGTCAATATTGCAGATAAATGGCGACCAAGTCACGCTGTCTTCTAAGGAGATACAAAACTATGTAAAAACTAGGCCTGAAGCGTTGCCAGAGTATGGTAAAAAGATAGCATACTCGGCAAAGAAATCATAACGTTATGGAATTGTGGATATCCAGATGACTATTATCTCTGATGCTTTTTTCTAGCTGAGGAGACGCGTGAGTATAATTCAATCTATCCTGTAAATTAACGATATTATTTTCTGAATTTATCTCATGATCTTCAACAAAAATTTGATGAAGATTATGAGTTGGAAAATCTAGAATCATGAATAATTTAAAACATTATAAAAAAATTGCAAAATCATAGTATGATACAAAGTATGATGTTAACATCATTCTGAAATGAAAAAATCTGGCAAAAAATTTTGCAAAAAAAATAACGATCCTTGAAATAATATGGGGAATGGAGGGTATTGGGTTCACACTCATTATTTATTACCAGATTCTATAGTCTGACGGAATTCAGTTTACACTAGGCACTGACGTTTTGGACCTTGGAGGAAGATGCTCCTCTTATTGCCATATCCTTGCGTTCTGTCTGAACAATACTTTGACCCATCATCAAGCTATTTCTGCCAGATATGCCCCAAAATGACATTAATGCAATCTCCTAGTTGTTAGGCGTTTTTCGAACTCATTCACTCTGCTGTGCTAGCAAAGTCATCGGATTGGAGCTAAAAATTCCAAGGATGATGGCATGATTCTCAGAAGTTACTCCATTTTGTTTGTCGATATGACACCGACGACTTTTTGCAAAGTTTTTTGGGGAAAATAGAGTCGACCTCCAGGTTGATTTGCATTGGAAGCTTTTGTATGGTAGCTAAATTTTGAAACCAAGAATGCAGATTTGTGTATGTTAGAGTTTTAGCAAATACACTGGGAAAGGTACTGTTTTTCCTATGCAAACAGGGGATTTTTTGTGTGTTTTTGGCGTTCTAATTGAAGCGTCACATACAAAGAAAACGGTTTGGCTTAAGGAGATACGGGAACAACGGATTTGTACTTAAGGAGTTAGGCTCTGCAAGAATCTTTGAAGTTTTTGTAACCAGAAATGATGGTGTAAGATATGGTATCAGTATTTTGAGACCGCTTGTTTGGAAAAAAAGTTACGATTCTGCAACAAAAAATTGTAGCAGCTTTGTAATTTCTAGCTAAAAGTTGGATAATTCTTGTACCACAAAAGATAGGACCAAAAAGATGACAAACACTGATTTTGCTTTTAAAAAGTTGCCATCTTTTTCACATACATGATGAGAAAAGAATCATCGGTATCATTAACGAGGATGCTGCAAAAAGAGCTGGATTGCCTAAAACAAAAAAGCATGATAGGTCTTGATCTCAAAGTCTTGTGGATACCAAAAACAGATCATACCAAAGAAGGCCAGGTGATTGGAAATACGATTTACATTTATTCTACAAATCTTGCAGATGCCCTTGAAACCTTACGGCACGAGTTTTTTGATGCAATGATAAGTGCGGCATCAAAACCATACCTTGAGCTAATCAATGCCCTCCTCTCTGTCATATCTGGGCAAGCATATTCCAAAAAAGAAGAGGTTGTGGAATCGCTAGTTAGAATGATTGGACGCTCTGAGCCAGTCTTTGCTGACAGTCCTCCTCAGAAGGACCTTGCCATTGTTTAGCTCCTTTATGACCTCCCAGCCGTTCTGAACACACGATACAAGCTCATCTTCGTTATCAACTAGTTTGCTCTCATACGACCTGTTCTCTGTTTGAAGATGTGTTTGATCCGTGTTTTTTCTCATTATATCCTGAATGGCTGCCTTGATTGCATCTATCTCATCATTAGTGGAATCGGTTGATTCCAGAATGGTTTTTTGATTTTGTTGGATTCGCTGTCTTTCTATTTTTATTTTCATGGGGTCGATTCCATATAGCTTGGCTTGGTCCTTCCACATCTCAAGCAGCATCGTCTTTTTGTCAGAGATTGATTCATTGGTATTTGTGCACAAGAATTTTTCGCTTTGAAGAAACGCCCTTCGCATGTCTTCAATAAGTTCATCTGGGAGCCTTCCCTTGTTTGTGGTGTAGACTGCCTCGATGTCTCCTTTGTGCCCCATGAAAAATTGTCTGTAGGCGTGGGCAATCTTGCCGTTACTTTCTGCAAGGAGTAGCTGTGTATCAAAATACGATCTGAGGACGTATGGCCTTGCATTTATGATTGGTTTTAGGACGCTTCGAATTTCTGCAGTGATGGTCTTTGTTGTGACTATTTTTGATGTGGTTTGTTTTGTTATTCGTTTGGTGTCATACCCTTTTTCTATTGCAATGACTGGGGAATCGCCAGATAGAGGTTCGCCGTCTGCTAGTCTTTTTCGCAAATAACCTGCAACATATTCGCATCCTTGCCTTGGCAAAAATGTAAAGTATTTGTTTTTTGTCTTGCTCAGATTGGGCCGCACCCTGATTATTGCCGGATATCGCGTAAAGGAAATATTGTTTCCATCGATTACTAATTCCGGCAGATCTGAGATTTTCAGCCCATCGGTTCCATCATAATTTCCAAGAACCTGTGGCCTCAGGCCAGAAAATGCAACAAGGACAACGCTTGCACGTGTCCTCACATTTGCGGTGTTTAGAATTTTCTCAAGCTCGTCCTTTGTTGGAACCTTTTCGTCCTGAAGTGTTACTGCAATATCTGATCTTGCGACCTTTATTGTTCGCCTCAGCTCGATATAGTTGTATGAGAGCCAGGAGCGGACAGACTTGATTATTCCTTGTATGTATGAAGGTGCGTAGTTTTGCGATTCCAGCCAGACCACATGATCGTGCATGATATCTTCGACTTTGCTTGCGTTTTTCTTTCCAATTCTGACCAGCTTTGATGGGGTCATATTTGTTCTGATGCAGAACAAGGCCAGCCTTCTGAGTCTGACCGACGCTGTGATCTTGCTTCCGCGGGCAAGATTTTCGTTCCAGCGCCTTACGTTTTTGTCCTTTAGTAGCTCGTCTGATTGTCCCATTTTTGACTGCCCAGTAAGTCTTGCCTTTGGCTTAAGGGGTTCCAGACACTGGAATGAATGGGCCCACAGGGATTTGAACCCTGGATTTTCGCCGTGTAAGGGCGACGTCATAACCGATCTGGACCATGGGCCCAGCAAACCTCCTTGTCAAAAACCATTTAAACGTTGATTAGTCCAACAGAGAAATCGTTGAGTTGCAAAGTCGCGTTTTTTTGCAGTCCTATTGGCCTTGGCCATGCCACAAGAGATATCGCAGTTGCATCCCTCTTTGAGAAGACAAATACAAAATTTGTCACAGGCGCAGCGGCAGTCAAGCTCATCTCTGAATGCGGATTTGACGTAGATGATTTGTACAGGCCACCAAAATTTGAAGTAAAAGAAGGCAGGCTTGAAAAATCACTCAAATGGCTCTGGCAGTACTATCAATATTACAAAGACTGCAAGGCGATTGTAAGAAAGTTCATCAAAACGGAAAAGCCAGATATCATAATAAGCGATGAGGATTTTGCTTCCATCAGCATAGCGCATGAAGAAAAAATACCAACTGTTCTGATAACAGATATTTTGCAGACTCGCTTTACAAGTGGGTTTGGCTCCATAATCGAGAAAAAAATGAACAAATCCATGCAGGATATGATAAAAAAATGCAACTTTGTTATACTTCCCGAGTTTGGAAATGATAAGGATAACATCAGATATGTTGGGCCAATAGTTAGGGAAACCAAATCCACAAGAGAGGATCTACGGGAAAAGCTCTCGTTTGTTAAAAAAACCATAACAGTAAGTGTCGGCGGAACCGATGCCGGGCGCTTTTTGATTGACAAGATGATACAAATATCAAAAAAACTTGGCGATGTGGACGTTGTCATTGTGTCAGGGCCCTTGCTGCAAACACGCGAATCAAATATCCGCAATCTTGGATTTGTAAATAACTTGCATGAGATAATCTATGCATCAGACCTTATAGTATCACTTGCCGGAAAATCCACAATAGATGAGGCAAAAGTATACGGCACACCAGGCATATTCATTCCAATCAAGAATCACTTTGAGCAAGAAGACAATGCAAGGACAGAAGGATATACACACCAAGACCTCTTCAGACTTGAAGAGCTCATACTGAAAAAGCTAAACGAGCCGCGCCACAGAACGGGGACTAGTGGGGCGCAAAAGGCATGGCAAGTGATCAAACAGACTATGACGAATACTTAAAAGCGGAATAAGATTTGGGAAATCTGCTGTTTGGAAAAACTAGTTGTTGCCAAGTTTGGGGGAAGTGCAAGCGGAATTGACGGGGAGTTTGTTACTGGAATAGTAGACCGCATAAGCGAATTGAAAAAAGATTCCAAGGTCATAGCAGTGTTTTCAGCCCCGCTTACCATACATGAGGGGAAAAGAAAATCGTTGACCGACCTTGCCTTGCACATAGGCAAAAAGGCCGAGGAAGGACTCAGACCCGACATGTCGGGATTTAGAAACTCGTACGACAGGCTGCTCAATTATGTATCAGAGCAGTACAAGCAGGAATGCGCCAAAACAATTGATTCCATGCTTGAGAAATCACAGTCGGCCTTTGAGGAGGCAGTTGAGCGAAAATCATTTGCAGATGAAGTGCGATCAAGAGCGCTTGCCTTCTCAGGCGAGATATTAATGTCGCATGTGATGAACTATATCCTAAAGAGCGGCGGCATAAAATGCGATGTGGTAGGATACGACATTTGGCCCATAATTACCGATAACAACATAGAATCAACTAATTTTCTTGCCTCAGAATCACAAAAGCGTCTTGAGCCGATGGAGGAGATGGTACGCAAAAACGATGTAGTCTCAATAGGCGGCTTTATCGGAAAGACCGTAGACGGAATAGAGACCACATATGAGCGTGGAGGTACTGACAGGACTGCTGCTGATATCGGGATTTTATTCCACAAAAAATACAATGTAAGCATAGATTTTGAAAAAGACAGCGCCGTGGTCTCGGCTGATCCCAGAGTGGTGAGTGAAGGACTTGACGATATCACACATCTATCATACAACGAGGCAAGAATTGCAGGAATGTTCGGCATGAAGATCCTCGATCCCATAGCAATAAAGGAGATTCTTGAGAACGGTGTTGACATGCCAATAATAATCACAAACATGAAAGACCCACAAAAGACAACCACCATAAAGCGCAAGCTTGAAGGGCATAATGGACACCCGCTCAAGATAGTCACTGGCAAGAAAAACTGCGCCATACTAAGAATAGAGAGCAGATCTGCGGAAAGACTGCTGGAATCCCTTGAGAAGGACAAAAGATACTCTGAATTTGTCATACTGTCCCCATACACAAAGGATGACATCGAGTTTACCAGAATCTTGTTTTTGGATGCAGATTATGTCAAAAGAAATGAGCGGTATGTGTTAGGCTTTGACTCGCTTGCAACCATAACTTACAACCGAGGAGTAGTGACGCTCATAGGCGATGAGATGTGGCGTGTACAACAGATAGTCTCAAAGGCAAGCTCAAGGATAGGTGAGGCTGGAATCAACATACTGAACATGGACGCACAGGAGGAGACATCACGCGTCATCATAGTAACAGACGACTCGCATGATAATATTGAAAAGGCGATTCGCGCTGTTCATTCAGAGAGGGTCAAGATAACCTTCGTCTGAATCCAGCACAAATCGCATATGGCTTCTCTGGGTAATCCCAAGAGAGCCACGCTGGGTTTGTTCTTGGACTCATTATCTAGAATCAGTCCGGCGTTACCCAAAACACGCGCTACATATTATTGATCGCCGCTATATTTAGACCTGATCTATATAGTCTCTAGATCACGCCTGAATCTGTCTTTTCGATTCGAACAAGCTAGGCACGGATTTCCTAGACTTGGCTTCCGCCGCCAAAATAGTACAAAATTAGACCTGCGCCGATTATTGCGTACCATTTGAGGTTGCGCCTATCTACAAATACGTTCTTTGAGCTTAGCTGCTCGTCCGTTGTAATGGATTTCCTGATTTTTCGCATCTCAAAGCCTTGGCCAACTAGACCTATTACCACCATGGCCGCTGCCGCAAACATGAGTGCTGGTTCCATGTATTGTATGTATCCTGTCCGAATATGTAGTTGACGCACCCAAAAACAGCGGTAATTCTATAAATTAGTGCGATCCATCCAACCTTCTATGAAGGAAGTAGGCAAGATATGGATGAACGGCAAGCTTGTGCCTTTCAAGAATGCCAAAGTGCATGTATTGACTCACGCGTTACACTATTCTACTGCGATCTTTGAAGGAATAAGGTGTTATGATACACCAAGCGGTTCGGCAATATTCAGGCTGCCAGAACACGTGGAACGATTCTTCAGGTCAGCCAAGCTGTATTCTATGAAGATGGAGTTCTCAAAAGAACAGATAACAGATGCCATAGTAAAGACTGTAAAGGCAAGCGGCCTTAGGGAATGCTACATCAGACCTATTGCATATTATGGGTATGGCACCATGGGGCTTACTCCAACACCGAACAAGGTCGACGTTGCAATAGCGTGCTGGGAATGGAAGATGGGTGAGTCAAAGGCAGGCAAAGAATCAGGTGCACGATGCAAGATCTCAAGCTGGATTCGAATAGATTCCAGATCACAACCGATGCAGGCAAAGGCAGCATCAAACTATGCTAATGCAGCCCTTGCAAGAGTTGAAGCACTCAAGAACGGCTATGACGAGGCAATAATGCTAAACCATCACGGCAAGATAGCTGAAGGAAGTGCCGAGAATATCTTTGTGGTAAAGGATGGTCAGATATTTACCCCACCGCTTTCCTCAGGATGCCTTGCCGGAATAACAAGAGACAGCGTAATTCAGATAATAAGAGCCGGCGGGCAGGAAGTCACAGAGCGTGAGCTTGAACGTGACGATCTGTATTCTGCGGATGAGATATTCATGACAGGCACAGCAGCGGAGGTAAAATCTGTGGCCCAAATAGATGATGTGATCATCGGCAATGGCAAGATTGGACAGACTACCAGAAGATTACAAAAAGAGTTCATGGATGTTGCAATGGGCAACGATCAGAGATTCTCGCACTGGCTTTTGTACATCTAGGTTTTTAGATTTGTACATATGATTACATTCATGGAATCGTGTTCTGTTGGCGGCACAAGCGACCAGATATGCTGGTTTTGCAAAAAAGGAAGGCACTCAGAGTGTATGAGGGAGATTCCAACTGATTCAATGTCAGAAGGTCCGCACGACTGCACATTTGATACCAAAATGGTTCCATGCAAATGCAGCCACTAGATTCTCAATACTGGGAAAAATATGCGCATAATCATAAAGAGTATTACAACTACGAGATGGCAAAGTTTATCTCTGATTTGGCAGTCTCACTGAGGGCGCAAAGCGTTCTTGAAGTTGGGTGCAGTGCAGGAAACGATCTGAGTCTATTGGAGGACAAAATGCAGGTAGCCGGAATTGACTCTAGCGAACATGCGATATTGCAGGCAAGAAAGAATTTTCCACATATGCAGCTCAAAGTAGGCTCGATCACATCCATACCGCATGATGACTGTGCTTTTGATTTTGTGTTCACAAGGAATGTGTTCAACTATCTTGCAGACGATCACATGCAAAAAGCAACGGACGAGCTGTTTAGGGTGTCAAAAAAATACATCATGAACATAGAAATGTTCTCAGAAAACGACCATATAATTGAGAAAGGCCCTCCAAGAATGATTGGCAGAAATATGAAAAACAGATGGTTGAACTACAGGGTGAAGATAATCAGTGATGTTAATATGCATGAGGAGATTGATCCGAAAAGATCAAGGTTTGTCCTAGTAAGAAAAATGTAGTGGGTGCAGCCCGATTATTTACTGGCTGACGTTTTTGCGGTAGGTGTTTTAATTGTCTGTTTTTTCAGATCTTCAGCTTTTTTCTTTGCTTCGGCCGCCTTCTTTTTCTTTAACTCCTCGACTTTTTTCTTTATTTCCAGCTTCTTTTGCTCTGCTGATTTTTTTGCATCCAATGTTTTTACGTCAGATTTTATCTCTGATTTTACAGCGGAGTTAATTGTCGCTTTGCTAGCTTCAGCTTTTACAGCGCTGGTAGGTTTGTAGTTCCAGAGCTGTTCCCCATTGTACTTTATTCTAGCAAGTCCCTGCTTTCCTATCTCCTGAACTGCAGGTGGCAGTGGATCGTAAAGTAGCGGTTTTGAGAACTTTTGGCCGTCTGTTATCATCCAGTGTAAGAGATGAATAAGCGCTTTTGCCTTTTCCTTGTCGTTTACTGATTTTTCTATATTTTCGTATACGAGTAGATAGGTAAAGCTTGCTAGAGGGTACGAATTCTCGCCAGGCGCGTTTGTTATGCTCACTTCGCTCCAGTCACCTTCTGCTCTTGGCAGCTGGTTAATTGAGAACGAGTTTACGGCGGCAAACACGGTTTCAAGGCTGGGTTCGACAAATTTTGTTTTGTCAGCATTCTGAATGTGTGCGAAGGTCATCTCATTTTGGAATGCATAGGCAAGCTCAACATAGCCTATTGCGTATTTGGTGTTTCGTGTGGCCCAAGCTACCCCCTCGTTTCCTGCGGCGCCTACTCCAGTAGGCCATGGAACGCTTTTTCCTTTGCCTACCTTTTGATCCCATTCTTTGCTTACCTTTGATAGATAATCGGTGAACACGTAAGTGGTTCCAGAGCCATCAGAGCGTCTTACGACGATAATATTCCTATCAGGTAATTTTACATCAGGGTTGTTTTCCTGAATTTTTGGATCGTTCCACTTTTTTATCTTGCCCAGATAGATATCGGCCACATTTTCGCCCGTAAGCTTAAGACCACTTTTTGGAACTTCTGGCAGATAATATGCCAGAACTACAGAACCTATTGCCTCAGGTATGTGTAATGTACCAGGAGCAAGCTCACTTTCCTTTTTTGTGAGAGGCGCATCAGACGCACCAAAGTTTACCGTTTTTTCTGTGTGCTGCTTTACTCCACCTCCACTTCCAATGGATTGGTAGTTGAGATTTACGTTAGGATAGAGTTTTTTGTATTCAACTCTCCAAGTGTCGATTAGAGGATACGGGAATGTTGCACCTGCTCCGTTGATTGCAAAGTCTGTTCCAGATTTTGGCGGCTCTGGCACTTGAGCACTTGCAAACGGCGCCAAAGTTCCAGCTACTAGAAGCAAGCTGAGTGTTATTGACAGAATTTTCTTCATTAATCTGAATCAATTAGTTTGTTATTTACAACTAGTCGACATAGATTACATC
Source organism: Candidatus Nitrosotenuis uzonensis (assembly GCF_000723185.1). NCBI lineage: Archaea > Thermoproteati > Nitrososphaerota > Candidatus Nitrosotenuis > Candidatus Nitrosotenuis uzonensis. The sequence continues at coordinate 58,443 of NZ_CBTY010000006.1, read as the reverse complement.
TTTTTCGTAAGCCTATACAGACTATATAGATCCAAGCATATCGTTTTGCAGAAGAGGTGTAAAAAATATTCGGGGGAGTTTGACTATTGTGATTTAGATTAATATCTATATAGTTTACAGTTGTTGATGTAGGTTACAGAATCAATAATGATTCTTCTTTAGTAATGGAATTAGTTGTTCTGCGATATGAACAAACAGAAACTAGCAGGCGTTGTAATTGCAGCATTTGCAATTGCAGCTATTGCGTTTGTTACTGTCATAACAGAGACGCAGCCTTCTACTGCACAAAGCGCACCGAAGGGAAACAGTGTCTATCTATTTGCGGAGGGGGTAAACCCCAAGGCCACGTTTGTGTTCAGAGAAGCAACAGTCACCTATGACTTCCAGCAATACTCACAGACAAGCAACCTCTTTGCAACTGCAGGAGGCGGAGTATCACAGAGAACCGCGGTGCCAGAGTTTACTCTGATTAGAATAGTAGGCGATACACCATATCTTCATGAGGCAGTAGATCAGACATACTACTACCAAGGAAGAAGCACTTCACACGAGTATCCCTACAAGTTCTTTGATGTCATAGTGAACTTTGACCAGGCCGGACAGCCAGTAAGAACATACAAGTACACTGACTGCTCTGTGACAAACTACAAAATAGACACAAGAACTGACGGTGAAGAGGCGTGGGCAGGTAAAACGGTATTTGCACTGTTTGAGACATATTCATTCCAGTGTAGTGGATTTTTGCCACAAAGTCCGACATACCAAGCAATAAAGAGTAGTGGTGACAAGTACTCACCGTACGGCAGACAGTAAAAAACTCTTTTTCTTTTTTATTTTTCCGAAATAATATTTCGAATTGTCTCATTAATTACGACTTCGATAAGATCGCTAGAGTATTCGGCAGTTCTACGGATATCTTCTAGGACGAATTTGATTACGGTAGAATTTTTCGATTCCCGCATTCCGTACATGAGACTTTCTTCCTTTTTTACTATATCCACTATGCTTGAAGCCGTTTTTTCTGCCATAATGTGGTCTTTTTTTGTTAGGGCAAGAATGGAATTATCAAAACAGCTTATTGCATTCTCACTTAGAGTTTGGATTTCCCTGATAATTTTGGGATCTAGTGGTTCCTTGAGGAATTTTATCCGCTTTGCAATCAATGCCGCATGATCCGCTATTCTCTCTATTCTTGAAATTACGGTTCTATAGTTAAGACAGTCGGATGGCTGCTCCAGTCCAACATCATACAACATGCTTGCGTTTTGGATTGCCATAATCAGTGTCCTCATCATGTAAAGGCTGAATCGATCCACCTCATCGTCCATTCTTGCCACTTCTTCGCCGTACGTAACATCATTTTTACTGAGTGCCTCGATTGCTTCCCTATGCATGTTAGACGTCATAAGGTGCATTCGTTTGAGGGCCACCTCGAATGTCAGCTCTGGCAGCCTAGTAAGTATCTGAATTGTGATTGATTCTGAATCAGATTCCACTATCTCCGTTCCGATCATCGATTTGCGTACTAGATCTTTTATGAGACGTGAATGTTCGGGTAGAATCTTTACTCCCTTGGATAAGATTTGGATGGTCTTGTAGCCGTTAAGATACATCGCAACTATTTTTCTTCGGATGGACTCATCTGCATCCTTTTGGCTTATTGTTATGATTGCCTTTTTTCCCGGCTTTTCGGTGTCGAGTCCTGGAAAAAGCGTCATGGATCGATTTGCACTTTTCACGATTGTCATATTATCACCGTTTTTGATTCCTAGCTCGTCAATCCATTTTTTGGGAAGAGATATGGTATAGGTGGAGCCGCCGCTGATTTGTATACGTCGAGTCTGTTTCGTATCTTCTATTGATTGCACTACTAGTTTTGAAATTTGTAGCTAAATACTGCTTTAGTCTTTATTCTATATTGATCAATATAGAACTACAGTGAGTCAGTAGAATATGTACAGATCCTAGATAAATCAAATCTTGGGCGTTAAGCTATAATGCTCAACAGTCCAAGACATACCAAGATTGCCGGGATTAGCGCCGATAGGATATTTAAGATGGCGGCAACTGTGGCAGGAGTCTATGTTCTTGCCGTAATACTACTGATGGTCTTTGAGCTTTTCTCAGAATCACATGAGATTTGGGAACATTCTGGGATCTCATTTCTTACCGGCTCCGAATGGAATGCTGTGGAGGGACGCGAATCATTTGGTGCAGCCCCATATATTATGGGAACTCTTGTGACTGCAGGACTTGCCATGGTAATAGGTGTTCCCTTGAGCATAGGAATAGCCATGTTCATTTCTCAGGCTCCAAAATTCATCAGTGGCCCGCTGTCAATGCTGGTGGATTTGCTTGCGGCTGTGCCCAGCATAATTTACGGATTGTGGGGGCTGTTTGTCTTCAGAGACATATTCCTCCATTGGATTGAATATCCTTTGTATGAGACATTTGGCAAAGATATTTGGCTTTTTTCTCCTGCCCCCTTTGGCCTAGACATACTCACTGCGAGTGTAATTCTTGCCATAATGATCATTCCAACAATTTCTGCCGTTTCAAGGGAGATAATGGCCGCTGTACCACAGATGCAAAAAGAAGCAGCGTACATGCTTGGTGCAACAAAATGGGAGATGTTCAAGCTTGCAATATTTCCTTATGCAAAGACAGGGCTGATCGGAGCTGCAATACTAGGCCTTGGAAGGGCGGTGGGTGAAACCATGGCAGTCACCATGCTTATCGGAAATGCTACAGGTCCTAGCGCATTTCCACAGTCATTATTTCAGCCAGGACAGACAATGTCAAGCATAATAGCAAATGAATTCATAGAGGCATCACCTGCATCTCTGCACCTTCCAGCACTAGTTGGGGTCGGCGTGATACTTCTTTTGGTTGCTATCGGCATTAACATCGTAGCGCACATGCTAGTCTCAAGGATGTTAAAGGTAAAAGAGGGTGTGATTAACGCATGATGAGCTCAAGCCAGAGACGTGCCGAGTACAGAGATTTATTCAAACAAAATGTATCAGGTAGACTGCTAGTAGACAAGATTGTTCTGGGATTAGTGCTAGGCTGCGTCGTTATTGCCCTTGTTCCCCTGTTTAGCATACTAGTTGAAGTCTTCAAAAACGGTTTGCCTGCGTTGTCTGCTGAGTTTTTGACACAGCCGCCCGGTGCCGTAGGCTCAGGCGAAGGCGGAATTGGGCCTGCGATTCAAGGCACATTGATCATCATAGGCATGTCAAGCTTGATAGGAATTCCAATAGGCGTAATGGGCGGCATATTTCTCTCGGAGTTTGGCAACAACAGACTTGGGAGAATCGTTAGATTTTTCAATGATGTGTTCATGGAGTTTCCTTCTATAGTGATAGGAATCTTTGCGTTTTTGGTGATAGTACTTCTTTTAGGCCACTTTTCGCTCTGGGCAGGTGCGTTTGCCCTCTCCCTGATCATGTTTCCCATAATAGCAAGAACTACAGAGGAATCACTCAAGTTGGTTCCCACCACATACAGGGAGGCAGGCCACGCGTTGGGCCTAAAGCAGTGGGTGATCACATTCAGGATTGTTCTTTCCGCTGCAAAGAGCGGAATGTTAACTGGTATTTTGCTAGCGGTTGCAAGAATCGGGGGAGAAACGGCGCCTCTTATCATGACAGTTCTTGGTAGCAGTCAGTTCTTTTCTGGATTTGATGCTCCCATGGATGCACTACCTCTTAGAATATGGAGACTCTCGTTGCTGCCTTATGATAGTGCTCAAATGCAAGGATGGGGCGCAGCTGTTGTCCTAATAGTTATAATTCTGGCAATAAACTTGATAGTTCGCTACTATTTTGCAAAAAAGAAAGGCAGTATGTTCAAGATGATGATGGGCGGTATTAGAAAATGACCACAGTAGTTGACGTAAAACCAGATGATGTAAAACACGACAGCATGGATTCCAAGAATGGTATACAAAGAGACGATCGAAAGTATAAGATGATCGCACAGGATGTCTCAGTATATTATGATGGCATTCAGGCAGTAAAAAATGTCACAATGAAGTTTAAAGAAAGATCAGTTACAGCACTTATCGGTCCATCAGGATGCGGCAAGACGACATTCCTCAGATGCCTTAACAGAATGCACGATATGACAAAGAATGCCAAGGTGGAGGGAAGGATTCTGCTTGATGGAGAGGATCTTTATTCAAAGGACAAAGATCCAATATACCATAGGCGCAAGGTGGGCATGGTATTCCAAAAACCCAACCCGTTTCCCACGATGTCAATTTATGACAATGTGGCAGCAGGCTTGCGTCTTAATGGTGTCAGAGACAGGAAAATCCTTGATGAGATAGTAGAAGATTCGCTAAAGATGGCATACTTGTGGGATGAAGTAAAGGATAATCTAAAAAAGGCAGCTATCGAGTTGTCAGGAGGTCAGCAACAAAGACTGTGTATTGCCCGTGCCCTCGCGATACAGCCTGAAGTTCTACTCATGGACGAACCCGCGTCAGCTCTTGATCCTATTGCGACCCAGAAGATCGAAGAGACGATAACTGCATTAGCAAAAGAGTTTACCGTAATTATAGTAACGCACAACATGCAACAGGCAGTACGCGTTTCCGACTATACCGCATTCATGTATCTTGGAGATCTCATAGAGTTTGATGAGACAAAAAAGATTTTCACTCAACCAAAGAACGAATTGACGGCAAAATACGTACAGGGCCAGTTCGGATAATATGACCAGACTAATAGATCCTTCATTAAAACAGCTCTCCTCCCTCATGTCCGAGATGGGAGATCTTTCAGTACAGTCCATCATGTTGGCAATAGAGTCGTATTTGTATGGAAAGAATACTGCGTCACAGGTTCACGATATCTCAAACGAGATCAACAAAAAATACTTTCAGGTAGCAGATCTGACATTCGAAATGCTATTAAAATACCAACCAGTAGCTGATGATTTCAGACTAATCAGATCTTCAATAGAGATATCATACGGTTTTTCAAGATTCGGCAGATACGCCTACGATATCACACTAGTGCGTGACATTTATGGCGACATATCAGAATGCGATAAGAGCTGGCTTATTGAGGTTTCAGAAAAGGTGAAGACCATGATAAAGGATGCAGTCATGTACTTTGCAGATCTTGATATACGCAAGTCAGTGACCATGCAAAAAAATGAGGACTTTGTAGATAGGTTGTACAAGGAAAGGCTGCCTATGCTTATAAATTCAAAAAACACCAAATGCGCCTTGGCAGAAGCCTTGGTTTTGCGTTATCTTGAAAGGATTGCAGATCATGCTATGTTCATGAGTGATGCAATAAACTATATTGTTACAGGAAAACACAAGATAACAGAGCAGTTTCTCATAAAAGAGAATGCTGGAATTGGTCTTTTGGACGGTACGTGATTCCAACAGTAGCAGTATTGAGTTTACGTATGTATCAGAAATCTATTATCAACAGAATCATTACGTTTTTTGCTCCAGTCAGGACATGCCAGATGAGAGTTGTAGAAAATGTGGTGGGAGCTTGATTGACTACGCAAGATGTACAGAATGCAGAAAGATTCTCATGAAGATGTGTAAGAAATGTTGCGGTGTTGTTCAATATAGTAGCCACAGCAACTGTTTTGGATTCTCCAGTGCGTCAATGGTGATATGATTGGATTTAAACAGATTAATTAGTGGAAGTAGAATCAGGATTTGTCGAAGATGAATATTTTCATTCTCAGACATGGAGATGCCAACACGAGTACAAAAGTGATGGATGATTTCAAAAGACCAATTTCCGATGTTGGGGTAAAAGAATCCGAGTATATCGCCAAGATGTTGTCAGTCTTTGGAATAATGTTTGATCGTGTGTTTTCCAGTCCACTAACACGTGCAAAACAAACTGCCGAGATTGCAATAAAATCACAAAAAGTAAGAATTGTAGAAGTCAATGAATTGAAACCAGAAGGTAATGTGGAACAAATTGCTAAAATTTTGTCGGAACAAAAAGAAAACTCAACTATATTGCTAGTAGGTCATAGTCCACTTCTTGTTGATTTGATCTGTTACATTACCGGCTCAGTACATGGTTCTGTTTCATTAAAAACTGGAGGAATTGCAAAAATAAAGACGAGTTCTTTGCGACCTAGACTTTCCGGAAATCTAGAATGGTTGCTAACGCCAAAGGTAATAAGAAAAATCAGCAAATGAGTCACTTTTTGTTCAGTTTACACACATAAGAACCCAATAATGAAAAGGTGTCATATTACAAGATGCAAAAAATATCAGTAATCGATTTGGGATCAAATTCGGTCAAGCTGGTCAACTTTAATGTAAATCCAGATAATTCGTATCAGGCATACCAACACGAGGCAGTTACAGTAAAGCTTGGAGAGGGGATTACAGAAACGGGAAATCTAAAAGAAATCCCCATTAGACGCACAATCGACGCACTCAAGCTGTTTCGCGATATAATTAATGTACAGTCAATAAAACACGTACTGCCAGTTGCCACCAGTGCAGTCCGGGAGGCGGCAAACCGAGATGATTTCCTAAAGCAGGTTCATTTTGAAACTGGGTTTAGATTCAGGGTGCTATCAGAAGAGGAAGAGGCGTTATACTCTCACGCCGGAGCAATCCGAGCCCTACGATTACCTTCAGTATTGTTTTTTGATATAGGCGGTGGCAGTCTTGAGCTTGTATCCTCGGATCGTTTTAAGATAAAAAAAATAATCTCCCTCCCGCTTGGAACACTCAGGCTAATGCAAGAATTTTCCGACGGTTCCGGTGCCATCTCAGAGAAAAATCTTGCAAAGATGAAATCTCACATATGGGATATGATTCCATCAAGAAAGGACATGCAGCTTGCAAACGATTGTGTTCTGGTCGGAGTCGGAGGGACATTACGCTCCATGGCAAAATACCACCAAGATATTACAAACTATCCTCTGAACAAGATTCATAATTACAGACTGTCGGCAAAATCGGTTCACTTGATCAGCTCCAAATTTGCGCTCCTAAAACCAGAAAAGATTACCAAAATTAGCTCAATTAGCAACGGCAGAGCCGAAACGATAGCTGCTGGGTCTTGTGTGATAGACTCACTTATGAATAAACTCAAATTCGAACAAATTGTGGTTAGCGCACAGGGGCTAAGAGAGGGTACGTTATCACTATCCTTAGAATATCCAAAGGAATTTTCTGTGGGCAGAATAGAACAAGAACACATACAAAATTCTATTCGTTATTCATACGAATCGGATGTGATCCCACAACATATGGAGGACATAGTAAGATTTTTGATTTCGTCTAACATGATTACTGAACAAGAACGTCTCATACTTGCACATTCATTAAGACATATTTCAGGAAGCTATATGTTACAGAACATCACAAATTTCCTTTCCTTTGGAATGGATGTGGACAGCAAATTGGATCATCGTGATCAGCTAGTCTCTGTTTTGTCCACGATCTACTCAAAGAAGAAAAAACGTCTTGACAAAATATTTGACAGATTTGATTCGATATTACAGCAGTCAGACAAAAAATCAATAAAAAAGATAGCATCGTTAATACTGCTTTCTGAAGTTCTTGGCAAATCTGAGACTAGGATGAAAACAAAAATGCTAGATAATGCAATTAGTATGAAGATCTATCCCGTAACAAGCTCGTTCCCTAACATCCTGTTTAAGGACGTATGTGAGAAAATATCAGACGCATTTGATATAGATATATCGTATTCTATAATTCATAATTCCAAATACTCTACATCGCAGACTGTACAAAGTTTGTAAATTACGTAGAGCATATAGATAAGATATAGATAATCCTCTAACAGATCGTTGTTATCCTAATCTATGACAGTTTTACGAATAAAAGGTAAGAGTCTCCCAATTCCGGGAAAATTGATTGTAGTAGAAGGCATAGATGGGTCTGGCAAGTCCACACAGATACGATTGCTAGAAAAATGGCTTCGCTTTAATGGCCATCATGTGTTTTTGACTGAATGGAACTCGTCTGAGCTTGTCAGGGAAATAACATCAAAAGGAAAGAAAAAGGCAAAACTGACTCCTACTACATTCAGCCTCTTACATGCAACCGATTTTGCTGACAGATATGAAAGAAACATACTACCATTACTTCGCGCCGGTTACTTTGTACTCGCTGATAGATACATTTACACAGCATATGCGCGCGATGTGACAAGGGGTTGCAGTCAAGAATGGGTAAGAAAGGTATACAGTTTTGCGATAAAGCCCGACATTACGTTTTACTTTAGAACTCCCATAGAGGTTGCGATAAACAGGATACTAAATGGAAGACCTCAACTGAAATACTATGAAGCAGGGATGGATTTGAATTTGAGCAAGGATCCCTATGACAGCTATAGAATTTTCCAATCTAGGATAATAGACCAGTACGAATCCATAGCCGAATCTGAAAAGTTCGTCATGATAGATGCGACGTTAGGAATAGAGGAGCAACAGACCATGATGAGAGAGAAGGTTGCCCCACTATTGCCCAAAAGAGCGCCAAGGCAATCAATAGAGCTGAAGAACAATGCGAGAAAAAAATAATGAAACCGTAAGATGGTACGGAAAGGGAATACCGTATCTTGAGAACATCAATCATAAGGGAAAGCTGATCGTGATAGAAGGGCCTGATTCCTCAGGCCGAAGTACACAGATTTCTTTACTAACTGCAAAGCTTGAGGCAGATGGTCATGCAGTGATTAATACAGGACTTAAGCGCTCAGAGCTTGTAGGTGAAGGCATACTAGAAGCAAAGCGGAATGCTGCCCTTGGTAAGAAAACTCTGGCGTTGTTTTATGCAGCTGATTTTGCAGACCAGCTGGAACAGAAGATAATTCCTTCACTTGAAGCAGGATATATTGTTCTTGCAGACAGATACATTTACACTCTAATGGCAAGAAATACCGTTAGGGGCATTCCAAGGAAATGGTCTCATGACCTGTACGGTTTTGCTCTTGTTCCAGATCTTGTATATTATTTGAAGGTGGATCCATATACTCTCGTACACAGAGTATTTGAAAAAAATTCCTCTCTTGACTACTATGAATCTGGCTCTGATATGGGCCTATCTGATGATATGTTTGAATCGTTTATCATATATCAACAAAAAATAGCTAAGGAATTCCAGACTATGCAGAAAACGTATGGCCTTGTTCCAATAGAGGGGGATCACACTGCAGAAGAGATAAACGCAGATCTGAAAAAGAGAGTAGATACATTTCTGAGAACAAAGCGATGAAAATGCGACAATTAGAATCTGAGCAATATTTTACAACATTGCAACGCATAGTACAGAAAGTGCAAGAAAAGTTAACACAGTATCTAGATACGACAAACGAAGAGAATGTGCACGATGTAAGAACTTCGATTAGAAGACTAGAATCTGCCTGGAGAATAATGCCTAAAAAACTTCGAGAAAAGCCAAAGATAAGAGATTTTGTTGTTGCGTATAAAGAACTTTTCAAAACCAATAGTCAGATAAGAGATTTTGATGTAATATCAAAGAGAATATCCTCCAATAGTACAATATTGGAGCTAATTGAAAGTAAAAAGAAGAAAAAGATGATCTTGGCGCGAAGAAGAGCTGAACATGCAAGTTCAATGAGATTTCCGAGATTGACAGTAAAAGATATTTCTAGTGAAAAATTAGAGAGGAGATTCAACAAAGTCACATACAGGTTGGTAGAGAGGATCCATATGTTGATCCCCAAAGCGGTAGAAAATGAGAAAAATGTATCAGAATTACATGAGCTGCGCAAGAATTGTAAGAAGCTAAGATATCTGCTTGAACTTGTAGATGATTCTACGTCATCTGACTTTGTAAATCACCTAAAACAAGTTCAAGACTCACTAGGCGCAATACATGATATAGATATAACTGTGGATTTTTTGCACAAACTTCCAAGAAAATACAAAGTAGATATGTTGGTCAAGAGTGAATACGACCTGCGATCCGTACTCTATCAGAAATTTGTTCAGGAATATAGAAGCTTCAAGCTTTAACTCAATTCAGCACACATAGTAAGAGCTGATCACATCTGATTTCACTGCATTTGAAGTCTATATGACTTATGATATACATTGTAACAACTGTAATTCATCAGGGCAATTTTTTATTATAAAATCCACTATCTAAAATCAATGGTAGTATCACATGATGAGCAACGTATCAATTTATTCTCAAAAATGCAGTCAGCCCTATCTAGATTTTATCACTTGATACAAGCGAATTTGATACGCCATAACTAAAAATTTTATCTAGCAGGAAACGCTCTCTTTAGTTTCAATATCAATACTGGCATCTATAATTTCATGAATTTGCGGAATTAAATTGTGGATTTTTATGCCAGATTCAGCCGCAATGAAGATCATTCCATCATCAAATGGGATAATTATCTCTACAATAAAGTCACGATCCGTTATTGTGTAGCTCCATTTGCCTAATTTACAATCGAGTTCTTTTATCATGGACGTCTGTAATGCTCTTTGCATATACAGCATTTCCAGCTCAGTATCAGACAGATTTAGTATATTGTTTTTAAATTCAGACTCTATAATTTTTCCCCTATTATTTACAACCGAAGCACAGATTATTTTTTCGATTGAGAGGAGATTTTTGCACAAAAACGATATCTCTTGCGTGCGTTCCAAACTTACAGACATTAGCATATTTTATCAAATCCATGATTTAGAGATAAAAGCGGCGACAATAGTTTTCTGTGATCTATAGAGAATACAACATCTGCCATATGCATCATATTAGATAAAGTATCAAATACATGGAGGTTGGAAATCATCAACTGATTCATTACTTTCTGAAACATGTTGGTACAACCTGATCAGTCTATTTTGTTCAGCGATCTCCAATCGATACTATCTTACGCATACTTCTGCCAATTTTGCCTTCTGCCAATTTTGAGCTGTTTGAGCCCACGACTTGTGTCCGCACTTTGGGCATGCCATAACAAGTGGGATTTTTTCTTGGCCAAATACGTATGGCACTTTTGGTATCGAGCAGACGATGCACTCTTGCTGTCTTACATGAAATTTTGTACCTTCTTGTACTGGATAATTTCGAACCAGACTTTTTGTTGGCTCAGGCTGCCATTCCCTTTGGATTTGGATTGTTGACATACCATACATTACACTCTGAATTATATGAGAATGTGCACCACAGTGCGGCATGCCTTATTTTAGATGGCACTGATAATTCCTACGCGCGTCTTTAATATGCAAAAATCTCAGGCAACATTGTGGACTGGAGCGTTCCTGCCGGTGCTCCAACGACCACGATTCAACAAAATACAGTCATTCACGCAGCTTGTTTTCTTGAAATGTTTCTGACGCATACCAGCAATATCTAAAGTAGTCAAGGCACCACTCGTGGAACATCGAGTCCGCGCTGTAGAACATTTCTGTTATTTCCGGTTCGCCTTCTATGTTTGGAAATGAAACGCATGCTTCCTTTTCGTTTAGTACCACAACCACTTGGATCGTTTTTCTCATCCGTCTCTCAACCAGCCCCTTTTCTATTAGCTTGCCAAAATTCAGCTTTTGGAGTAGTTTTTTCCTTCCCTGTGGGATCACGGTGGATTCGGAAAGAATGTAGTTGAACTTTACACCTTTTTCTATCCTTTTGACTTTGGGCTCTATTACATCAAGCGGTATTTCTGTAAGAATCTCGTAGATGTACTCGTTTGCATTTTTGTATATTGACTTCCATATCTCCATCATCTTTGCAACTCCCTTTATGTGGGTCGAGTTTGCAAGCTGACCTATTCTCATGATGAATTTGGGCGGTATGTCACCAAAGTTGTGGTCTTCAAAGTACTTTCTATTCTGTGAGAGAAATATTATTGAGGGAATTTGAGAGCATATCGTCTTGCCATATGTGGTAAGTGCGTAATAGCCATCCGGATCTTTTGTTATAAATCCGCCGTCTTCGAGCCTAGCAAAATTTCTGTGTACTTCTTGTACTGTTGCATCAAGCTCCTTTGCCATCGAGGTTACTTTGGACTTCTTTTCCAAAAGCCTGAATATTATTTGAAGCCTCTGCTGGCTTGATAGCTCTAAAAAGTTGTTTGCCGCCTCTTCGTAGTGATCCATTACATAGTATAATTTGCAGCTAGGTAAAAAACAATGTTTTCTAGACAGGCACACCTCGATACTGATATGAGTGTATTTTATGAAAGACGTTATGAGATGCAAGTATTGAAGTGCATGCGACTATAACTCCGACAAAGTTCCTCACAGTCATCTCAAAGTTTGGCTGTCTTGCTATTATAGAATCTTGGAATACGACGTAATAGTTGTCAAATAGCCAGAATGCTAGAGTGGCCCATGAGAGTATTCCTGCAACAAGGTATCCAAGTCTTGTCTTATTTTTAACAAATAGAATTGAGAATCCGATTGTGACAAGCCACAATGCTGAAGCCAAAATCCAACCGAGTTGGTATACTTCTTGTCGGTCGTCTAGCCAATAATAAGTTGTACCTATAAAGGACATTACAAAAAGAGATGCAAGTAAGAGGCGCTGGTTTGTTTTAAAACCAGTCTTGCTTTCTTTGATCTCTTCAGGAGGCGGATTTTTGTTAATTTCCATTGTTGCCAGATCTATTGCTTCCCTTACTGAACGAAGTTTGAGATGAATGATTTTTGTTATGGAATCGTCTCTGACAACTGTGTCGTGTACAAGGCTGTCAATCAGAGGCCTTGCAAGTGAAGCCTTTACGGGAGTTATTAGATCGACCCAATACGAGGAAAGCCGTGTAGTAAGAAATGGTATATGTATAACAAAGAGATTTTTGTTCAGATATGCAGAATAGATTCGCATAAGCTGTTCATAAGTTAGTCGTTCTGGACCACCTATGTCAAATGTTCTTCCAGTAGTTTCTGGTTTTTCTATACACTCAATCAAATAATCAATCACATCATCTAATGCTATAGGCTGCGCCATTGATTTTACCCATCTTGGACAAACCATTATTCTTAGCCGTTCTACAAGATATCTTAGCATTGCATAAGACCCTCCGCCTGCACCTATTATCAATGAGGCACGTAATTGTGTGACAGGTATGCTTCCAGAAGAGAGTATCTTTCCAACATCGTGTCTACTTTTCATATGAGGTGAGAGATCTAATTCCTCATCTGCCAAACCTCCAAGATATATTATTCTCTTAACTCCGGCCGTTGTTGCGGCCTTGAGAAAGTTCTGTGCTTGAATTCGCTCCCTTGATGCAAATTCTTTCCAGTTCTTCTTATCTCCTTCCATGGAATGGACTAGATAGTACGCTACATCTACTTCATTTAGTGCTGCTTCCAGTTGCTCCATGTTGAACATATCAGCTTTTACAAATCGAACGCTCTGACGATCAGCCATATCTTTTCTTGATAAGGCCTTTACAGAATAGCCCTTGTTTGTAAATGAAACAACAAGGCGAGAACCAATAAAGCCAGTAGCACCTGTAATCAATATGCTATAGGGTTTCTCTTGGCAAGAAACAGTATTTGCTTGCATGGGTTTAACGCATGGTATTAAGCTGTTTTGTCTTTTTGTCTCCGGCATGCCAACCAAATCCAATAGTAGTTCCACCTACAATAGACCAAAAAAATCCACCTAACACAAATGGATCGCGTGTATCTAACATGTATGGCGTAGCAAGTAAAAAGGCAACTCCCAACGCCACAAGACAAGAACCTATTCCAACTAGAAATTTATCCGTGAGAATCACCATGGGGCTGCACTTGTATGCTTTGTATTTTTATTTGCTGCTTCATGTATGTTCTTTCAAATTATATTATTTAAGCTAGTAGTAAAATTAACTACTAGTGCTAATTGCATACTGTTTTGTTAAGGCTTTTACGAATGTAATTTAAAATTTTAGCACTAGAATGAATCTTTAACATTATTTATTAATTTGACATATGGAACACGTTCATGGTTTACCTAAGAGCTAAAACAGTAAAAGGTGAGAAATATTTGTATCTTGTAAAAAGTGTCTGGGATCCAAAAAAGAATACAGCAAGGCAGGAGACAATCAAATACTTGGGAAAGGCATCAGAGGTAACAAAGGATGATCTGCCACAAGACTATAGGAACAATGTGAAAATAATCGCTTACCTGTCTTCTATTGATAATACACAAATAGCAGAAAGGGAGAACATGTTAGCAAAACTAAGGGTTCAGTTATATCGTCACCTCATAAAAGGGGATTTTGATGCCACAAAGCAGATCTATGATAGCTATTCTAAAACATCTGGAATGATGAGCTTTTTTGAGAAGATCCTTACTCCAGTCATGTACAAGATTGGAGACATGTGGGAAAGAAACGAGATAGGAATAGCAGACGAGCATGTTGCAAGTAACATTGCAAACACGCTAGTAAAGATGATAAACAGTAAATACGCTCATGTGCAGAGAAAAAAGAAGATCATTATTTGTGTTCCTGAGGGCGAAGAACACAATCTTGGCGCTAACATATTAGAAACTAACTTTGCCAGTATGGGCCACAAAGTATACAATCTGACACCGACAGAGCCACACGAATCAATCGCAAGGTTTGTCGAATCCTCAAAGCCTGATCTTGTGGTTATCTCAATTACACTGCCAGACAACATAAAACCTGGTCAGAGATTGGTAAAAAAGATCTTGGAAAGGACACACGTTCCGATATTTGTAGGCGGTCAAGCGTTCAAAAACCAAACTAATGCCAAAGTTGGTGGCGCCCAAATAATACTGGAGAATAATCTTAAAGCTCTATCACGAATGATGTTATCTGGCATCAGAAGACACGTTAGTCCTGCTCACGCATGAGACTGCCTGCCATAAAACCTGTCTTCATCGATGTGAATCAAATTCTTGTGATTTGACTCTTACGTAGAGCAAGAAATAGGTCTGTCTTACCAGATATGTCTTCTGGAATTTCCTAGTCAAATCATCTAAAAACAACAGTAATGACTCTAGATTTTCCTGTCCCAATCTATACATTGAGAGCATGGCAAGGGCGGATTGTTTTTCTTTTAAAGAAAGATCCTTTTTGAAGTATCCTATTGTCTTTTGTATAACGTTCGAGTGTGTTCTTATTGTAGGCTCTTTGTTTAATGTTTTTTCAAGCTGTATCCCATAGATCTCAAATATCTTTGAGTATGCAAGCCGTTCCTTATTTGCAACTAGTCTGCCTAGTACTACCGCATCATCTTGGCTATGCGCCAATAGAAGAAATTTGTTGATGGAGTGAAAATGTACAAGCTCGTTAATGTCGCCTTTGTTTTTTGCCTCAATAAAACTCCTGATTACATAGTCTCGTATTTCATTATGTGAAAGCAGGGCGCCAGAATCATTTTTTTGTGTATTCATTGTAGGAGTTACTTGGAAATTATATTTTAAGTAGAAAACATCAGTCTGAGCATTACCACTAGAAAATAAAATGTTACCAGTTTTTATTGGATTCGGTTGCCTGATAGCTGCATGAACTTAGTTGTAGATAACTCGGTTGAACCTGAGTTTGAAAGATCCGTATTTTTCTTTACCAGAGACATGCGGATCCACGATAACACTGCCCTACTAGAAGCGTGCAAGAGATCGCAAAGGGTCATACCATGTTTTGTGTTAAATTCTACCTTTGTAGAAAATGAAAACATTCCAGAACGCAGAAAACAATTTTTGATAGAGTGTTTGACGGATCTTGCAGATGAATTTACAAGAATGAGTGCAACCTTGCATATTTTTTCAGGTGATTATGTCAAAGCACTCAATGACATAGACAGTAAGCAGAAAATAGATGCGGTCTTTATTAATCAAGATTACACTTTGTTTGCAAAAAGGAGGCAGAATTCAATTTCAGAGTTTTGTAAAAAGGCCAGCATACGGTTTCAGCAATACACAGATCATTTTTTGTACCATCCAGATCTGATTAAAACCAAAAAGGGTAACCCGTATACGGTATTCTCACAGTTTTTTAGGGCTGCAATACAGATTCCAGTCTCAAAGCCAGTACAGAACAAACATGTGAACTTTGAATGCACGCTATTTAATCAGGAAGTTAGTAAGAAGTTCTTGAAAACAAAACTAGAGCAGGTCTCTACCACATTTGGCGGTAGGAAATACGGTCTTCAAATTCTCAAAAGAATTGCAGATTTTGCCGGATATGACAGGGAGCGTAACTATCCCAGTTTGTCTGGCACTACCATGCTTTCTGCCCATAGCAGATTTGGCACCGTATCTTCAAGGGAAGTGTATCATGCCATATCTGATTATCTTGGTATGCATCATGCTTTGATGGGCCAGATCCACTGGAGAGAGTTTTTCGGACATATTTTGTACCATTTCCCACATGTGATTTCAGGTCCTTTTAACACAAAATATTCCAAGATCAAATGGTCCTGTAACAGGAAACATCTAGAGGCATGGAAGAATGGTAATACTGGATTTCCCATAATTGATGCTGGGATGAGGCAGTTAGATAAGACAGGATTTATGCACAACCGTATCAGAATGATCGCAGCGTCATTTCTTGTCAAGGATCTGCATATAGATTGGAAGATAGGGGAACGGCATTTTGCCAAAAATCTTATAGACTATGACCCTGCCGTAAACAATGGAAATTGGCAATGGGTTGCATCTACAGGATGTGACGCACAACCATGGTTCAGGATTTTTAACCCGTGGCGACAGCAAAAAAAATTTGACGCAGACTGCAGTTACATCATAAAATGGATTCCAGAACTTGCCGGTCTTAAAGCAAAACAGATTCACAATTTGTACAAGATGCGACCTACTGGTATAGACTATCCACCTCCAATAGTGGATCATAGTATAGAATCATCAATTACAAAAAAACTTTTCAGGCAATATCGTACTAAATTGCAGGTATGAATTCCAAGATATTTGTTCTAGAGACACAAGCTATGTCAAACTTGCGCTGTATTATGGCTGAAAGATATCCAAGTGCCATCTTGACGCCATCTGTTTTTTCAGGATCTGTCCATGGAAATAATCGTATAGTGGTTTTGTTGTCCTTTGCAAATATTTCTATTAGGAAATTTTGGTTTTTCTTGTCCACTATCACTGTAGGAACAAGTGCTGATTTTTTTGACTTACTAACAAATATGTCTTGAATCTTGATGATATACGGTTCCCTAACGAAGATGGGCTCAAAGCTACTTGCCAAGATATCAAGGTTTATACTCTTATCAAACACAACATGCGGCATTTGGACTTGCTCCTAACTCACAGGCAGTCTTTCTTTTTTTGTGTCTTGCCTTGCTTCGCATCTTTGCGCCACAACAGGGACACCATACTCCATCAACTTGAAGGAAGATAGAGCAGTACGAGCATCTTTTGTGACCCAATTCATATCTTATCTTGTTCTGCACAGACTCTGCCCTGAAATTTTTGCATGTTCCCTTACATGATGTGGCCATAAGCACGATCTGTGTGTTTTTGTATTTAAGATGCGATAAAACCATTTTACTAGTGCTAAATCCAGATAAAAGAATTAGCACTAGAATAAATCACCATAACCACTTTATATAATAAAAACGATGACAAACAACAATGAAAACAATCGTTACAATTGCTATTGCCATACTTGTAGGATTGTCCTGGCAGCATGTAAGCGCCGAGGAAATACCAGCATGGGTCAAGAACAATGCAAAATGGTGGGCAGATGGAACCATAGGCGACTCTGACTTTGTACAGGGCATACAGTATCTAGTAACTCGAAATATAATCAAGGTACCAGAAACCGCCCAAGGTACTAGCATGTCCTCTGATATACCAGCATGGGTCAAGAACAATGCAAAATGGTGGGCAGATGGAACCATATCTGACGGAGATTTTATTCAGGGAATCCAATTTCTCATAAAGAACGGCATAGTTGTGGTAGACCCTGTACGTCAAACGCAACAGACAGATACGTTAGAATCAAAGCTTGAAGTATGTAGACAAAAAGAAACGCAGCGTCAGCAATACGAATGTGAAACGCAAACAAAGGTAAAATACGAAGTTGATCAATTCAAGACAAAAGCGAAAGGCTATGCGATAGGTCCGATTACATTCTATTACGCCGGAGCAAAGGTTGAGAGTAGTACTGATACCGACGTTGTTAACTTGAAGTTTCTAGTGGAAAACACAGGCTCAAGCGATAACATAACGCTTTACTGTACTGGTCCTGCAGTATGTAATTATGACTTGACAGATGGCAAAACAACATACAAGTATTCTGCGCACGATTTTACAAACGGTCAAGTGGTGTTAAAACCCGGACAGTCCAGATTTATCAATATGCTGTTTGGTCCTGCCATAGGATATGGAAGCTATACTGACTTTGAGTTCGACCCCTCAAGAGAGTATAAATTCAACGTAAAGGAGCCGTGGGGCTCAGCAAGCATACCGCTAGACCTCCACTAACCTATTTTTTCTAATTCACAAAGCATTAGTGAGTTTTTTTGCGAATTTTGCCCCAAACATGCCTGCTACAGAACCAGATGCAACAAGTATGGGCGCAATAGTTGGCACCATCTCAAAGTACACAAATGAGGTAAGACTTGGCCATATCACTTTCTCGAGGAAAACCTCGTTGTAGGTGTAGGTAATAAGTGGATAGTACATAAAAAAGAAGGCGCTTCCAAAGATGGCACCTGCTGCAAATATGCCACTTGCGCTTTTAGCTTTTGATAATACGAGATCCCCGCAAACGATCGGAATTAGATTTAACCAGTAAAACGGGATTGTAGCCAGAAGTGACTCGTTTGGTACTATCGCCGTAAGGGACATTATTCCAAGATATGATATGCCAATGATACTAACCACGCCAAATTTGCGTCCACATAAAGTCGAGGCAGTGATAAGAATTGAGGATATGAGAAATGGATAGGCAGCTGATGCAAATGCTGCTGCAAATACAGGGTGTGGATTAAAGTCGAAATAGTCTGTTTCCGAGAATGGAAGTGAGAACGAGTAGAATAGACCAGTCGCCGAAAACCATACCGGAATGAGAGAAATTATAATCAAAATTCGGGACGAATTGACTTGCTGCTTTGTGTATCGTGCAGAGTTTACAAATGCACCTACGGCCGAAAGCATCATGCCGGAGATTAGCGCAAGATGCGGTGGGCTAAGAAGTCCGTCAAGACCGAAATTGGAATGCCAGACAAAATCGGCAGGCCCTGCGGCCAAAAGAAGACTTATTCCCATTCCGCAGATTTTCATTCCCATGGCAAATGGGTAGTGTTTACCACTCTTTTTCCATCCTAGATACGACACGAAAAAACCAAGCAATGCCGTTCCTACGCCAGAGTACAGCACTGCATGCGGCGGAGCAAAGAATGTTTCAGGCTTGTTGAGAATGTGGTTTGTTATGTCCCAGCTACCTCCTGCTGTCACCATCATAATGCCTATGCTGACTATGAGGTTTCCAATCAAGCTGAATTTGGCATAATCCATCTTTCTATCAAGAGTTAGCTGTCGTCTCATGGAATAACCTCAACAGTATGTTGTTGCACAAATTCTCCCTGGTGATCAATTATTCCATGCGACGGAAAGTGCGCAAATTCTGATGTGTGCGGCATTGCTACTGACTTTGTATAAATGTGAAAAGTGCCTATCTCTTTTGGAGTCACTTCTATTGTCATTGTAAAAGTATCTCCTTCTTTTGATGGTCTACTGTATGCTTCAATTGACGGATACTGTGATTTTACTGTCTTTGCTCCCCCAGCATACTGAGAGCCTATTTCTTTTCCAGTCTCAATTAGGCGAGGCGATTGTAAAAAATCATATGATATTATTTTTATCCCGTCAAGATCTTTACTTTGTGGAAATGCAACCGACACTAACTGCAGGTCTGCGTCATCTCCATCATTATATGAGACAGTTGATATCTCAAATGATTGACCCAGTGTTACCGTAGAATGGGACAATGCAATATCTATTCTTGGCTCAGGTATGCTTGTGTGCATATTCTGATACGATTCTGGCAGTACCAGTGTGGTCATTGTAAAATATGCTGTCATTGCACATGCCACCATGATGTAAATCCTTCTCATTTGTGTACACTACTCGTTTATGTCCGGATAAATTTCAATATAGTCGAATTCGTCCTGATGATCAGCTGCATAAGAGGTCATCAAATCAGAGTCTATTTCAATCCACTCAGACCTGCCTCCGTATTGTAGAAATTCTTCGACAAAGGCCTTTGGTCCGGACAGCCTCACCAGTACTGGTTGCTCTGGTGCCTCAAACGGGAACAGTATGGACTTTCCTTTGCTGCCCTCCCCTTGGATGTTTACGTTGTATTCCTTCCTTCCCAATTCTGCCTTGCCTACGAAATAGCTTTGTTGTATGTCCAATTTTTTTATCTTTAATGAATAGTGCATATGCATATTTGGTGTTTTGTAGCATTTTAGTTTGCGGCAGTCTATTCAGAATGTAGCACTAGCCTTTCAGATATGAGAGTATTTTTGGATGACAGAGGAGCGAGCTGTGTGCAGCAGAATCAGTACCTATTCCATAGCTTACGGTAGAATCCCCGACGAAAAAAAGGCCGTTTATTCCACTAATCTGGTGCGGTGCCTTTTTCTTCCACACCATGCCGGGCTCCTTTACTACTGCCTCAACAAGCTTCCATGACATTGGACGCTCCCACAGTAAACTCCTCTCAAAGGCAGGATACATGTTTGCTAGCTCCATCTTCATTTTCTTGGTGATCTCTCTTATCTTATTTGCATCATCTGCATATTCCTGCGATACGGGAGTTCCTGCCATGATCAGCTGCTGTCCAGGAGGCGATACGGATGGAGAAATATTAGATACAAAGAATATCCCTTTTGCAGTACAACCAGAATTTATCGGGAAGACGATCTGTCTTGTATCTATCTTTTCTGCAAGACAAAAATGAACTTCTACCACTGACGTCGTCTTGTGAAGGCGATCAAGCCAGTTTAGAAACTCTGCATCAAGTATTTGTTCCTCAAACAGATCGTGCACCGCAAGATATGCAGGATATGAGATCACCACACAGTCAACCTCAGTGATACCTCCGCCTGCTTCCACTATTCCCCTGATTACGCCATCTTTTATCTGTACCTTGGTTATTTTTCTATTGAAGTGTATCTTGCCTCCCTGCTCCAATATGTATGATGCAAGGACCTTGCAGATGGTATCGTAACCGCCTTCACTGGGATAGGCAAACTCGCTTGTTCCACCCCGTAACGGGTTTGCTCGTATTATCGTCCTTACAAACTCCCCAAGGGCTACTCGATCTGGTGTATCAGCAAACGCAAGCATACATACTGCATCAAAAAACGACTTTGCCCTTGGTTCGAGCTTGGATATTATACTATCAAGTGATTGA
Organism: Candidatus Nitrosotenuis uzonensis; assembly: GCF_000723185.1. Taxonomy (NCBI): domain Archaea; kingdom Thermoproteati; phylum Nitrososphaerota; genus Candidatus Nitrosotenuis; species Candidatus Nitrosotenuis uzonensis. The sequence goes on along the minus strand of NZ_CBTY010000006.1, from coordinate 37,081 downwards.
TCGTCCAGTTTCTCTGATCTTTTTATTGATGAAAATGCCATTGGAATCAGTATTCTCAAAAGCGAAATCTTGCTTTTGAGAGGCAAAAGAGACATGCGCAGTATATCGCCAAGTCCTTTTGGATATCTATGAAATTGACCGTTCTGATAGAATGATATATCATGTACCTTTGCAAGTGGAATTCTTCCTAATACTCCAATATCTGCAAGAATTGTATAAACCGATGATGTCTTGTAGAACGGCATTATATGAAATCCGTTATCAAGTATATGGCCACGAAATTGCGTTGAGATTGTTCTGCCGCCCACTCTTGCAGATTTTTCGAATATTGTTACCTCAATTCCTTCCTTTGCAAGAAGCGCGCCAGTACACAGTCCACTTATTCCAGCTCCAATTATGGCCACATGTTTTTTCAATATACGAACGTGGTAGTTTGAGTGTTTTTAATTGGAATTTGAATAACGAAGAGTTAGCACCATGTTAGTTGATTTTGGCAATATCCAATAGTGCTCTTGCCTGCTTGTAATGCACTTCGTCTATCATCTTGCCATCAACTACTGTAGCACCTCTGCCTTTTTTTGTGGATTCAACATACGCCTGACATACCTTATTTGCCCATTCTAGCTCTGCCTTGTTTGGTGCAAATGCCCCGTGGGCAACCGGAATCTGGTCAGGGTGTATGATGCTTTTTCCAACATATCCAAGGCTCTTGCCTGTGATGCAGTCCTGCAACAGGCCGTCTTTGTCCTGCAGGTCTTGCCATATTGCATCTATTGCATAGACTCCTGCTGCCCTTGCATCAAGCGGGATTTTTGCACGTGCATATTTGGCGCCTTCTGCTTGCTTTTTGTATTCTATTCCCATATCGTTTAGCAGATCAAAGACGCCGAATATGACTGCGGCAACGCGCTTGCTGGACGAGGCAATTTCATATGTATTTACCACGCCAAGAGAGGACTCTATTGATGGAATTATTGCTAGCTGGTCGATCTTGCGTTTTTTTTCAAGGTTGGCAAGCATTTTTTTTATTTTAAGTACGTCTTTGGCTGAATCTACCTTTGGTATTACGATCCCGTCTAGTCCTTTTTGCACTATCTGCTCAAGATCATCCGGAATTTTTCCTGACGAGGGGGCATTTGTACGGACGTATACGCTTGAGGCATACTCTGAGCGCGAGTTCAGTGCTTTTTTTATAAGCTTTCTTGCGTTCTCCTTCTCAGTATCTGGCACCGAATCCTCAAGATCAAAACATATTATGTCGGCTTGAATGGTCTTTGCCTTTTCTAAAAATCTTGGATTGTTTCCCGGAACGAACAGGAGGCTTCGAAAGAGCCCAGCCATTTAATGACTAGGCGCCTTCTGGCTTCATTAAGATTTTGCCAAAGAAGTTGCCTTTTAGCATCTTGGTGTGAGCTTCGGCAGCTTGCTCAAATGGATATATCGAGTCTATTTCAGCTTTTATCTTGCCTTTACCCATCCAGTACAATCCTGCTTCCATTTCTGCTTTGGTTCCCTGCGTAGAACCTAACACATTGATTCCCTTAAAGAAGATGTGTCGGAGATCAATTTTTGCATCATAACCGGTTGTCGCTCCACATGATACCAAGGTTCCACCATAGTTCAACAGTGTTAGCTGTTTGTTAAAGTGAGTCTCTCCAATGTGATCAAATGCAACGTCAATGCCAGTCCTTCTACCTTCTTTTGCGGCTATATCCTTGGTTATTTTATAGACTTCCTTAGACCAGTCTTCCTTTCGATGATCCACTGCATAGTCTGCTCCTAATTTTAGACATTTTTCCAGCTTGTCCTTACTTGCAGTTGCAATTACATGACAGTTGTATAACTTTGCAATCTGAATGCCAAAGCTTCCAACACCAGAGCCACCACCCATTATCAACACTATCTGTCCAGGTACAATCTTTGCTCTACCCACTAGCATATGCCATGATGTAAGAATAGTCATGGATGCAGCTGCTGCCGCTTCAAAGCTAACTCCTTCTGGAATTTTTGAGACATTTGTTTCTGGCAGATGCACAAGTTCACTGTATGCACCCCATAATGGGCCCGTTTGGAATCCCCAAACTTGTCTTTTTGTACAGTCATATTCTCTACCAGACGTACATAGTTCACAAGTTCTGCACGCAAGATTTGAATGAGATACAACTTTGTCTCCTACCTTGAAGTTTGTCACATCTTCACCTACTGCAACTACTTCGCCTGCTGCATCAGAACCGGATATGTGAGGCAGTGGGATTGCGATAGGCTGTCCCCTCATCCCCCACAGGTCATTATAGTTCAGAGCTGCGGCCTTTAGTTTTAAAACAACTTCATTAGCTTTTGGTTTTGGATCTGGTATTTCTTTAACTTTGAGGATTTTTGCATAATTATCGTCAGGAGCATATTCTTCATAGACTAGCGCTTTCATGAATTGGATCCTAGTTAACCCCTAATTATATTTTCTTGACTAGCGCCTGTTGATTTTGAAGTCTCGTTTTGGCTGCTGAACAGACATTAGAATTTGCTTTAGCTGCTCATCGGAGATCTGTGAGTGTAGTCTTCCCTGCGAGGCCATTCCTATCAGATAGTTTTCTACAAGAGCTGCCAGTTCAGGCTTTACCATTCTTACGTTGTTTAGTCGCAGCCGTGCCTCAGGCGAGAGAAGTTGTTTTAGTATAATCTCTTTTTGGGCTGCGATCTGTGCTTCCTGTTGAGGATTTGGTGGATCTTGCTCATAGTCCATAGTGATTCACTATGAATAGACTTTAAGAATCGGGTTTTGTGCTGCTAATTCGTCTATTATTTCAGAGGCAAGTCTGTCAAGCTTTTTCATTCCTTGATGTGAGACGACCCGGCCTTTTCCTGCGACTTTTTCCACATAACCAAGTTTTTCAAGCTCGTGTATTGCGTGACGGATTATTGCCCCTCCTGCATCGCGGTGATGCGAGAACGCGTATCCTACTGCCTTGGAGCCTCCATACTCTGATCTAAGATCGTTTATTCCTATTGGCCCGTGCAGGTATATTTTTCTGAATACAGATGCACATCTCGTATACCACCAGTCTTTCTCGTGTGGCGGTCTTTGTACGTGGGAGCCTGTCTTGACAAAGTTAGTCCACTCTGGTTTGGCAATGTTTTCACTTTTGAGTATCTGCGCCAAGCGTGTTATCAGAATATCTGCTGGGACATCATAGACTTTTGCCATGTGAAAGTCAGACTTGTAAATCGTCTTATAAAGGTACTTTGTCAGAGTGGGCTTTTGAAGACCTAGCAGGAATCACTTTTCTGTAGGTGTGGTTGCAATAGGAACACGTTATCCTAATTGACTTGAGCGTGGACCTGCCAAGCCTTATCCTTGAGGTCATGCCAGGCACTATGAACATCTTGCATTTTTTGCAAAAGTTCATTTTAATCTCATAGGGCATCTTCACCCTGTATTTTGTGCTTATCCGCTTTGCCAGTCCAGCCTGTCTTTGTGCTAGTGCAGGATTCTTTCTGGCATTTAGCACTGCCTGTCTCATTAGTACAGACATTCTCTCTAGTGCGATTTTTTTTGCGTCGACTTTCATTGTATGAATGGCGGGAAATTTACTTAAAAGTCCATAGTTTAATTCGAGCGTCGATCTGCCTTAAAGTCAACAAAATGCGCACCAAGATTCAGAGAGTCAATCCAAAAAAGCCAGAGCTGACAAAGATTAGGGAGGCTGCAAAACTAATCAGGAGCGGAGGCGTTGTCGCATTTCCCACCGAGACGGTCTACGGGCTTGGCGCCGACGCGCTCAACGCAAGGGCCGTAAAGAAGATCTTTGTTGCAAAGGGGAGACCGTCGGATAATCCGTTAATTGTTCACATTTCAGATGAGGACGATCTTGCTAAACTTGCAGTAGACATACCCAATGTAATGAAGAAGATTTCAAGAAGGTTTTGGCCCGGACCGCTTACTGTGGTTTTAAAAAAATCCAAGATTGTTCCAAAGATAACAACTGGCGGATTGGACACCGTGGCGATTCGAATGCCAGAGAATTTTATTGCCACGTTGCTGATCAGGGAAGCGCACACTCCCATTGCTGCACCATCGGCAAATTATTTTGGCAGGCCCAGTCCCACCACTGCAGAGCATGTACTAGAAGATATGGATGGAAGAATAGGCTTGATACTGGACGGTGGCAGCACAAAGATTGGGATCGAATCGACTGTAATAGATCTTACAGCAAAGACGCCGATCCTTCTTCGTCCAGGAGGTGTGAGCGTTGAGCAGCTTCAGAAGGAGTTGGGAAAGATAAAGATTCATCCTGTACTCAGGGGGAAAAAAGCAAAAATCGTTTATCGCTCGCCAGGAATGAAATACAAACACTATTCCCCCGACGCTCAAGTGATATTGGTTGAAGGATCTGAAAGCAAGGTCTCTCAGAAGATTATCAGGCTTACAAGAGAATTAAAAAAGCAGCAGAAAAGAGTAGGCATCGTCTGCATTACGAAAGCAAGGTATAACGCCGATGCGATAAAGATTGTGGGTCCAAGCTATCAGAAATTTGCCGCCAGTTTGTTCGGAGTCTTTAGGGAATTTGATTCAAAGAAAATTGATGTGATTTTGGTGCAGGCAGTTCCAAAGAAGGGCATCGGTCTTGGAATAATGAACAGGCTTGAGAAGGCTGCTTACAAGAAAATCAAGGCAAGATAATCATCAACGCTGGCCAATCTCACGTTTCTCATACATCGTATCCAAAAAGAGCGTCTTCTAAGACTTAAGACGACTGTTGTTCAAAAGAACATAAGATCATTTGGTATTGTCAAGCTCATCTATTACATCCTGCAATCGCTGGGGGTTCAGGGCGTATTGAGGGCCATACGATGTGGTGTGCTGTAAGACAAAGTTCTCCTTACCAGTTTCTTTAGCTTCTTGTCCACATCGCCATTACTGTGTGATGGAAAGCAACGCTTTAGATCCTCTAATCCTACATTTCTTGTTGTTTTACAGTAAGTTTGGTTAGTTTGTTAATTTGCCTATTATCAACTACAATTAACAAACCGCTTGTTTCATCAATTCCATCACAAGTTCCACCATAACTTAGATAATTCTCTCCAAAACATCCATTTCTAGAATAATAATTGAAGTGGTTTGCTCATCAAAATTAGCTTGAACACCATTAACCAAAACTATAAAACTATCATCATATCCGTTTTTTGCATCAAGAACATCTCTTGGAATGGAAAGATCTAGTCTACCATCACCGTATGCTGAGATATTGATTCTAAGTGACTTTGTATCGTGGTAAATTTCCATGTTAGATACTTGGCCATTTTCTATTGCATATTCGACAATGCCTCCATTAGGAAACGTAAACCTACCGTTATTTGTTTGGGCAAAAGAGTCGGTAATGTTGGGTAGAAGAAAGACCAACAAAACGGCTGTTAAAAGAAGACCTGCCTTAACCTTCAACAAATAATCTTGATATTCTTTAGAGGACAAATTTGATCCCATACCATATTTAAAAAAATGAAACAGTGCAAAATCTAACACTTCAACTATATTCCCAGAAAATAGGTGCGGGGAATATAGTTGGGTTTGGTTATTTTGCACTTTTTCAGGCTTTAATTATGCCTAGGTACGAATCTTTCCTTTAATTAGAAAGATAATAGAAATAGCCCTGTAGAAAACACCGATTTTTGACCATTTTGTAGATCCGATTCCACGGACAGATCTAAAGCTGATAACATCGTTGCATTACACCATGAAGCCATCTCGATACGCGAGAATGGCTCGTACCATGATGCAGATAATAAAAAGGGCCAGGATACCGCCATACCTGCACAGAAAATCCAACCACGTGTTCACGGTCTGGCAGCACCTGATCTTGCTTGTACTGCGTCAGTACGAGTGCAAGAGTTACCGTAGATTTGTTGAATTCCTACAAGAAGCTTTTGGTGTGGGAGAGTTTCTTGGGTTGTCCAGAATCCCACACTACACGACACTGCAGAAGGCAGCAGCCCGTCTGACACACGGCATTATGATTCGAATCCTCGAATCGTTTGTCATACATGCCAGAATACGCAAAATGTTTGCAGGAATCGACTCTACTGGGCTGTCCCATGGTCAGGCCTCATACTGTGCTACGCACTATATTATTATACAAAACGCCTCAAACTACGAAGGAAATTCGTCAAGGTATCCATACTAGCAGACATGAGAGGCAAATCGTTTGTGGCATCAAGATACGGCATCGCAGGAGGCACGATTCCGTCGATTTTGCACCACTGCTACAGCAAGCTACACGGCTGGTTCCTGTCGGGATCGTCGTTGCAGACCGGGGGTATGATTCTGAGCAGAACCATGTCATGACAGAAAATCTTGGCATACCACGTACCATCATACGCCCAAAATACGAATCCCTGCAGGTGTGGAAAACAAAGGGTTTCCACCGCAAAATGATAAAGCGTCGTTTTGACTGGGGATCATACCACCAGAGGAGCAAGGCAGAGACCATATTTTCTGTAATAAAGAGAATGCTGGGCGAGGATATTCTCTCAAGGTACATCCTGACGCAGAACAGAGAGGTGATGTACCGAATAATAGCATACAATTGTTACAGGATTACCAGAAATTATTTAGTAATTGTGGGTGTTTTCTACAGGGCTACACGATTCCAATGATGATAAATGTAAACGTAAATGAGCTAAAAGACTCCACACGGCCGCTTGAGCCCATCGGACACTGGTTTATCTTCATGGGACTTCCAATCGTAGGTCTTGGCATATGGTTTGCGATTGTAAAAATGGAAACAAAACCAAATGATTGAAAAAAGTTCTTCCTACTTTCATTTATCCAAGTTACTCAAAGATGACAAAAGAATTGTGTTTCTGTTTGCTTTGTATGGTCTTTTGGCCGGCGTCATAAGCTATATTGCAACTCTATCTTATGATAAACATTATCTAGACATAATTGCAGGATTCGTTAACTATCCAACTATCATGATAATATTTATGGCAAATCCCGTGGCTTTTCAATACCGCCATTAGTTCTTCCAACAGCTATAATTCTTGCCAGTATTTCTGTATGGTCATCCATCGGACTTTTAGCGTATCTTTTTGTCAAACTACTCAAATTGAAAAACAACTTTCCATAACTACTGTAGAGATTACCCAGACGCAGCAATTAGGATTTGGTAGGTGTGGCAAATTTTCACTAAAAGAATAATATACGAATCAAAAAGAAGGAAAATGATTTGTCAGATTTAGGGCTATCTCCTACCAAAATAAACACAAGGCTTCTCTTTGCAGGAATTTTTCTGACATCCCTTTCTGGTCTGATTCTAGAGATTGCCATCACTAGAATCTTTTCGGCAGCAATATGGTATCATTTTGCTTTTGTGGCAGTATCGGTTGCCCTAGTCGGCCTTGGTGCATCAGGACTAGTCGTACACTATAGATTAAAGAAGATCAAAGAAAACTGGGCAGCAAACCTCACCATTGCTGCTGCAATAGGAATTGCTCTGGTCATTCCAATATCGCTTGTTGTAATGCATACGCTAGAGTCCCACGTGACCTATCTGCCGTTATTTATGCTCCTTTTTGCCATACCGTTTTTCTTTGTAGGGATTATTATCTCGGCTGCATTTAGCGCCTTTGCTCATGTAGCTGGAAGGCTGTATGCATCAGACCTCATAGGCGCATCGCTTGGCGCCTTGGGCGTGGTACTATTCTTGGTAATCTTTGGTGGCGAAGGAACTACATTGCTTGTTGGATTGATCTCCTCTGTTTGTGCCGTCATTTTTTCATCAATAACCAAAAACAAAAAGAAAATTCTTCTTAGCATTGCCGTTGTAGCGTTTGCTTCCTCCCTTCTTTTTGTCAACATGACTTCTCAAGAAAAGATCTTTTCCATTCCCACCGATTCGAAAACCCAAAAAGACCTGCCGATTTTTCTTCGAGAAAATCCTGGAACCCACATTGTAAAGACACAATGGAACTCATTTTCACGAATAGATGTAGTAGAAGGTCCTACTGGAAACTGTGAGCCGCGTTCCTTAGATCCGATATTTGGCCAGCCACAGTGTGCAGCAGAAGGCCTAGTTGCCAAAATCTTCATCGACGGCGGCGCAGGCACCAACATAATTTCGTGGGATGGCAATCCTGAGAGCAGAAAGGATCTTTCATCGTGGATGCAATACTTGCCATTTAAGATGATCGATGACCCCAAAGTCCTCATCATTGGCTCTGGTGGAGGCAGAGACGTCGTTGCTGCTCTGGCAAGTGGGAGCACGGATGTTACAGCGGTTGAGATAAATCCAATAATCTTTGAGACCGTCAAAGGTTATGGGGACAAGGCAGGAAACCTGTATTCTCACCACTATGTAAACGCAAATGTGGATGAAGGACGAAGCTTTGTTTCCCGCTCTACAGAAAAATATGATGTCATCTACATTCCGTTTGTAGACACTTGGGCTTCAGTATCTTCCGGAGGCCTTGGTGTTTCTGAAAACTTTTTGTACACAGTAGAAGGATTCCAAGAATACTATGATCATCTGACTGACCGAGGAAAGGTTGTGGCTGTAAGATGGTTAATTGATGCCCCAAGGTTTGTTTCAACTTTTACTACGGTTTTGGAAAAAAATGGCGTTTCCCAGCAAGACGTTTACAAGCACATACTAATTGTTAGTTCCGACTCGACTGATAAGGATCCGAGTGTTACCCTAGCGATACTCTCAAAGGCGCCATTTACACAAGAAGAGATTGCATTTTTGTCCGAGTCATTTTACAGGGATGGCTACAAGCCAATAATAATACCCGGACAAGTTGCCTTAGAACCATACTCACAGTTGTTGGAAAACCAAATAACACTGCCAGAGTTTTATGAAAAGTTTCCAACAAAGGCCTATCCGGTGACAGATGACAGCCCATACTTTTTGTCATTTGAAAAGCCGTTTCCACATATCCTGGAGGCTCTCCTTTACATCAGTGTTATGATTACAGCAATTTTCTTAGTTGGGCCATACTTTTGGCTAAGAAAAAAAGATGAATCAGCCTCAAATGATAAGCTAAAAGCCAAAAGTATCGTGATATATTTCGCTGCCCTTGGAACGGGCTTTATTCTAATTGAGCTTGCTTTGTTACAAAAACTAATTCTGCTTCTTGGAAATCCAACAATGACATTTGCAATACTCTTGTTCACAGTGTTGCTCTCAAGCGGGGTTGGAAGCCTTGTCAGCTCAAGGCTTGCAAAAAACAACACAAAAAATCTGACATTTGTTATTGGGGGGATAACTGCAATGGGCGTATTTTATGTTCTGGTACTACCCACAATAATCTATTCTGTGATAGCTGAGCCATTTATTCAAAAAGTACTCATTAGCGTGGGTCTTCTCATTCCAATTGGATTTCTTATGGGAATACCGATGCCGACTGGAATGAGGATTGTAAAAATGTACAAGCCAACATTTGTTCCATGGATGTGGGCCATCAACGGAGCATTCTCTGTACTTGGAGCGGTCCTATCGGTTGTGATTGGAATAACGTATGGAGCATCATACGCCATGATTATTGGGATTGTTGCTTATCTTGTTGCACTTTGTGTGTCATTTGTATGGAAGAAAAGATCCATTGAAATAATCACAAAATCCTAAACTAATTCTGCAAAAAATAAAAAAATATTTGAAGTTATTTTTCTAGCCAGAACTCCACAGTAATTGATGATGCTATCTCTCCACTTACGCTTTGATAGTAATATGGAGGAACAACGTATAATCCCTTGTAGGACTGGTATCCGCCATATTGATTTCATCTTGGGAGCTTTCATCTGATTTATCAGAAATTGATTTTTCCAAAGATATTAGTTCAGAATTTAGTTTATCGATCTGACTCTGATATACATCCTTTTTCTCATGAGCCTCCGATATTGCACCTATTTTCGACTCTGCTTCGGATTTTACCTTTGAAATTTCAGACTGTGCCTTTTCCATTACCGTGTTTATTTTGTTCTGCATTTGCTCTTTTGCTTGGGCTACAGATTCCGCTTGTGCTTCTGCCTGAGCTTGTGCTTTTGCGGCCGCATCTATTTGAGATTGTAGTGAAGATTGCGCTTCAGATATAGCTTTTTGCATGGTTGCTTGTGTCTCCTCAGCATTAGACATGTAATTGTATGATACAATTGCAGACGTAGTGGATTGCATTGTACCCGTTGTAAATGGTATCTCTTGTTGAGTTATGGTTAATTTTGTTAGGGCGTTTGTTTGTCTGTTATCAAGTATGATGAGTAAACCACTACCTTTTGATATTCCCTCACACGTGTTGCCGTACGTGATATAATTTTCTCCATAGCATCCACTACCAGAATAATGATTGAATGATAAGCTATTTTTTAGACCATCATATTCGCTGATAGCTGGAACCACATACACTTTGAATCCATAGGTTGGATCATCCGAGGTTATAGAATAATGGAAAGAAGTCTCATCTTTGCTAGTGCAGAACGGGACATATGAAATGTATCCTGCCGCAAGATTTTGCTGAATTGTGACTTCACCATAATCAATTGGTATAACTGGATACATGATGCTGTTAGGATTTGAGGAATGATCCAGCCCCAAGAAATGTCCAATTTCGTGTGTAGCAATGTGTTCCACGGTTTGTGTAGAATATGGTTGCCATGTTCCAAGACAGTTGCTATCTCCAAGTCCGACTTGAACTAGTTTAGTACCCCTAACATATTCTCCAAGAGTACCGGCTACAGTACCATAATCTCTTATCCAATGAACAACCAAATCAGCCTGTCCCTCTGTTTCTGCTTTGTAAAACTTGATGTCTGGATTAGCATTAGTCCATGCATTTGTTGCCTCATAAATCACATTTGTTGCATAACTTGTGGCATAGTCTGGCAATTGATCGATGTAAACATAATGATAACTTTCTTGGACATTTGGATTATAGTTTGTAGAATCTGAACTAGGTGTGTTTGGGTTTTGGGATTGTGATATTGTTTGATAAGAAAACGACACTTGTTTGTCGCTGACAGCAGACATGTTGTTATCGAATTCAAAATTATAACGTCCAGTAGAATCTGCAACAATTTCTGTACTGTATTGTTGAACTATTCTTCCAGATACCAGAGTGTTGCCATACGGGTCTGTTACAGCCAGATAAACATCATCATTTGTTCCCCCAGATACAGATATTGAAACTTGAAATCTATTGCCTGCATTTAGATCTGTCCATAACGTATACTTGGTTCCAGATGGTACAGTAATAGCAGTAGTAGAATATGCAGAAACTGTATCAATACTGTAGGATAACATGAACACTATACCTACAATCAATACAAGAGTGATTTTCACGGGATACGATTAGGACGGGTTTTAGATAAATGATCTTTATTGTCTGATAATACTAGGTTTTGGTACTCATCGTAGTTTTGATTAATAATTTCACTTAATCAAATTCTCCTCTATCCACATAATTTTAGAAGAATTTAGTGCAAAATCTCATTTCCTAACTATATTCCCAGAAAATAGGTGCGGCCGCCGGGATTTGAACCCGGGTAACGGGCTTGGAAGTTTTCCCATAGTAGAATTATTTCAAAAAACTGCTAAAGAAATTAGCTGGGATGACTATAGTAAATGGCTTCTTGCGAATAAACAAAAGTCCTATGCAAACAAGCTATTCCGATATTCTAAGAAATACTGGGAGTATGGTTTTTCAGATAGGCTTGTTTTGATGGATTCCAGCCGTACCAGACTAGAAATTATGAAGGCTGTCTCTAATCTTACTAGGTATCTGGATATTTCTAATGATACCAACATCCATGAGGAATTTACAAAATGGTTAAAACGAAAAGAGCTTCACTGGTCGTCAAGGAAATACATTGACAACTATACTCTAGGAAAGAAACTCAATGTCAATGATGTGGTTGAAAAATTAAGAAAGATACCAGTTAGATACAGCAACTTCGGTTTCTTTATGCTTGTTACCGGTTTGAGAACTTCGGAAGGCTTGAAGGCATTTAACAATCATTCTGACTTATGCCATGATGGAATAATGGAATTATTTTGGGATAGAAAGACAAAGAAAGCTAATGCCGTTTATTGTCATCCACTAATCCATGATGAGATTAAACACACGATAAGCAGGAAAGTGTATTATCACATAACCAAAAAAGCACTAGGTTTTGATTTGAGAGATTTGAGGAAACTCAATTTTACCATTAACGCCATGAAAATAGACCCACTTCTAGCCGAATTTATGCAGGGTAGGAGAGGAAATGTTTCCCAGAGACATTATTTTTTGCCTATGATGAGTGAGCATAGGAAAAAATGGATAAAAACTTGGAATCCCATTATTCAAACAAGGATTTAGAGGTACAAATAGAGACCACAATTATTAATGCGGTTAAATAACAACCTGAGATATTTTTGTGTTAATTCTAATCTTTTCCAAATAGTCTACTCAAGCCAAAGAGTCCTTTTACAAAAATACCACATGCTACGGCTCCTGCCAATGCGATAACTCCTGCACCAGTAAGAACTATTCCTGGCACCACATGCATATTATTTAGAAAACTAATTGTGATTTGTTCAACGGGAGATCTGAATACGTAGCTAAGAGTGGATAATATAATCAGCATAATTACGAAGATATAGGTATCAAAGAGTCCCCCCCTAGTTTCAAATAATCTTGTTTTTAATGGGACAAAATAAAACACCAGAAATGTACCTATTATTGCTATGGCACTTGCAAGCACAGTTATGTGGATACCCCAAGGCAATGTCATTATTTTATCAATGTCTGGTGCCGGTGAAAGAAAGACCACTGGTAAAAACGCAACTGTAACAACAAGAAGATACAGATTGTGTTTTTGAAATTTCTTTGCCGCAAATAATCGAACTTTGAGTTTTATCAGATTAGTTTCGGTTTCAATAATATCAGATAAATCTAGGCTGATCATCCCCGTTCTAACTATGACTGCTAATGTATATCCTAACCAAATGATCATTGACCACGTGGAAAAAACATAGGAAATTTTATCTGAAATAACAAAAGCAAGCAATATCCCATAAATAGTGATCAGAATACGATAGTTATTCAGGATATTGTTCCTGATGGTTTCAAGCTTATCTACATGAAATTGCTCATATGGAGTACTATGATCTGTTATTGGATCAGAAGCTCTCGCAATACCTTTTTCAAGAAATTTAAGCAGTTTAGTTTTTGTATATAGTAAAATAACTATGATTCCAAAAATACCAAAAATCACACTAGGAGTTATATCAATAACATGTGTGGTATTGTGTATAGTCACACCATCATTAAAGCCTAAAAATTCTTGCAATGCCAATAGTGAGATCATAAGCGAATCGACATCTCAAGAATTGTTATCAAGATACAAAAGTTACTCCATCATCACAAAATTCAGTATTTCTTTGAATTTTTTTAAAAATCACATATGACTTATTTTCATTAATCTCCATCAACGTCATGTTTGCCTTTATGGGATGATCCTCATAAATGAGACAATTCACTACAATAGTATCCCCGATTGCCATAGGTTGTGGTTCTGTCTGATTCTGTAAGTTTAGCATTATAGAATTCTTTGATAAAATTGATAATTTTTGTATTGGATTCCAATTATCAGTTGTTCTAAATATTAAATAAAAGATATTTTGTTCATTGGTCATCTGTTCTAGTGGTTTCCCTTTTTTGTAATTGACATCAATGTCCTTAACTATTATTTTGCCTGATAACCAAGGCAAGTCACCATGATAATAATATGCACCTTCTTTTGTAAATCGATACGTGAATGCATCACCAGAAAATAACTCGTTAGAATTAAACAGATTATCATCACTCATTATTTTATGATTATTTTTATCAAGATTAACCCAACGTATGGTATTGTTTACTTCTAAACTAACAACAATTTGGTTTGGTGAAAAATTTTTTTCATTTGGTGATATTGATGCATCTTGTGGAATTATGACTGTGATTGGCTTATCTGCAACAAATCTGCATGAAAAGATATTTTCATTTTCTTTAGTACATAAAAATCCAAGATTTTCGAAATATGATTTACATTTTTCGTCACAGTTTGTTGTGGCATTTGTATGCATAAATATGACTACTATGAAAACGAATGCGATTATTACATAAACAATGTTCAATATCTGACCAGTTTTTCCTTCTTTATAATCTGGGTTAGTAAACGAACCTTTTGTTTTTTTATTTTGTATTCCCATCAAAACAACAACTGCACCAAATAGAGCAAATAGCGAATATGAAAGAACTCGAGAAATATCATCTGGAATTAGAATTATTCCAGTTAATCCTTTGGTAAGATTCTTGACACCATCAAAAAGTAACAATGTAATTGTAACTATAAAGACAATACTGGTTAATTTTCGTATGAGTGAGTCATTTTTTATAGAATCTTTTATTCCCTTTCTAACAGAAAGAAAAATGGCAATCCCCATGAATAGAGGAACCCATCCTATACTGATAGAAGTAATTGACGAAGAGATAGTTTTTGAGAACTCTAGCAGAATTAGGATAAGGTAAATTATTCCAATTCCAAAGAAAAAGAAAGTACCATATCTTGCTAGATCGGTATATGTTGATCTATCTGATTTTTCTAATGATTCTCCAAATAGAGCTATTCGTCCAATCAATGAGACGATAAATGACACTAGGAACATAGCTGATGCTATTGCTGCAAATTCAAAAACTGAATTAAATCTGTCATTAGGAAATGCAAAAACTGCTATAATCATAGAGAAGGATGCTAAGAAGGCTAATGGTTGGGCATCTCTAAGAAATTCATAGAATTTATTTTCAATATTCTTAACGTCTTCAATTTTTTCTTTAGTATCATCATTGGACATAAAATGAGTATAATGTAGTTATTTTTATGATTATTAGTTTATTGTGATCTAACCAACTCAATCGTAGACTGATTGAATTAATTATTCAAGATCGTTCACAGCTTTCATACTTTCTTTCGTAAGATCATACAATCTCCCTTTCTTTAGTTTGGGAGTCAAGCATACCACTAGCTCTTTATCCAATAACTCTGCTAAAGTATTACTCACGTGAGAGAGAGGAATACTAGTTTCTTTGGCAAGATCCTTGGGAGTTAGTTTTCTGCCTTCTAATGCTTTGATTATTTTATACCTGTACGAACTCGCTTTGATATACCCTAATAATTCGTCAGATTTTGTCAAGTATGTAAACTGTGATTAATCTGTAAGGATATTTTTTAGCACAAATTAAATACAATATACACACATTCTAATCACAGTGATAAACAAGCCTCCAAAATTACCTATGGGTAGAGCTAAGAAAATTACGCTTGTTATTGTAATTGGAATAGTTGGGTTTTTTGCCATTGGACTATCTGCGGCATTTACTTATCAGATGCTTTATCCAGAAGAATATGCCAAACAAGCTGCAGAACGGGAAGAAAAGCAGAAGTTTGAACAACAATTGGAGCAACAAAAACAGGAAGCGATTCAAAAACAGGAATCTTATGAGAAAAAGCTGCAGGATTATCAAGACGCTGTGGACAAGAATGGCATTCTAAAATACAGGCCATATTGGGCAGTATCAGATACTTATAGAGAGGCTGAAATGAATGGAAGGATTAGTACCTCGGATGTGTGTCTTGGCATGGTACAAATAATTAACTACGATCCAGATCCAGATGTGCGGATGAAATGGGAGGATATATGGAAGCAAAATTGTTTCAATTCAAGCTCAACAGCTTCCCAACTAAGCTCTATGGATATAACAAAGGCAAAATCGGTATTGGATAATTATTTGCAATCTTTGGATAATGCTGTCTCGCAATGTAACAGCTTACCAGCTTCGGCAATGATTCCATCTTCTGGCAAAGATGCTATGGAACAGGTAATAGTAAATTCAGCTGAAATGGTCTTATTAGTTGAGAAAACACCTACTAACAGTGGATTATTGCCATACAAACAAAAGATAATCACTAAAACAGACGAATTAACCAATTGCGTCAACAGGCATTAGGATGTATGAAAATGAGTCACAAAGCTGCTAAGGTCTCGATATTTTGCATCATTTTAGGCATCTTTGCCCTATTTTTTACCGATAATATTTGGTATGTTTCTATTCCTCTTATATTGATAGGAATTACGATTGCTCTAGTCAAAATCTTCTGGAATACAGCTGGATGGGCAGCTAGTCGAGTGGAACGATTATGATTTTAGTATCTTTTGCTATTCTTTTATTTTTGCGAACATGATAATGCCAATAAGGTTTTGATACCCATTCATGGATTAATTTTGGAAAATGTAGAATCGAAATCATCTAACATATTGTTAATTGCGTCAATCAATACTAAACAATGACCTTCATTCATAGATCCAGCCAATATGGGATCAAACGTGTTATCGTCAAAATTAACTAGCGTACCAAGTCGTTTTTCATGGGCATCTACAGTTAAACTATTAATGATGTCCTTATCCAATTCTATGAATTTTTTTGTTGTATCGCTTGCAATCTGTTCTTGCATCATTTTTCTCATTTCTTCGGCTTCGCCATCAAAAATTGGTTCTGCACTTGGGCTAAGAAAAGGACAAGCACTCCAAACATCATTGTATTCCTGTTCTTTCTGTTTGCTAGGTTTTACAAATTGTCTAATATAATCCACTTTAATTTGATGTCCTTTCCGCATATCGCGATTCATCTGTATAGTTTGCTGTCCATTTTGTAGCTGATCTATCATAGCTCTAGCCTTTCCAGATTCCTCTAATGAAAATTGAAGTGGAATACGTATGTGCTGAAACCTCTTGTTATCATAATGCATTTTTGCATCTTTAAGGTATTCTCTAGCGTTTTGTAGGCACAGTTGTACAGCAGCGTAAGCCTGTTGTCTGGTTAGATCTACCATGTAATCTGCCATTACAAAATGAGTACTATCTATTATCACCTTTGATCATCACTCACAGTTAAGATAATTGAGGTTATCACTAGTACAAATGCTTCCATTTTGGAATATGTTTGTACATTATAATATACAATCAAAATGGTTTGTAGAATGCATCAACTTGAAACAATAGTGATTCCCAAGAATGATTAACTGTGCTAGTTTTATCCAAGTTTGCAATTTTAATAAAATATTCATCATTAACCCAATTTTTTGCATCTAGAACTTGTGGTATATCGTCATCAGAGTATCCCATCAACTTATCAGCTATGCAATGTAATGCACTTAATGCAGCCAATGCGTTCATCACCACAGTATAATTAATCTTAAATTGATTGGTAGATAATCCATGTTTTAGATTGTTATAGTCTTGCCACCATTCTAAATGTAATGTAAATGGTGTAAATAATAGCAGATGAGGTTTTGAGACAATACGAAACTTGGCTAAAACCGCTTTAGAGTTAATTTCCTGAATCAGTTTTGGTACACTTTTAGACCATTTTGTACCTGCATCATCAACAATATCAAATGCATCAATATTACAACGCTTGGCAATTAACTTAGTCATAGATTCTATTTGCGGCCCACAAGCTAGCATCATGTTCAAAAGTCGTGGAGAAAAAATCATGGCAGTGGTTTGCCGTTCAAATGGAATAATTTCGTCAAATTTCATCATTTGTTTTTCTAAATCTGTGTGTAGCTTTTGCAAATTTCCTAATTCAACTTTCAAAGATTCAATATCAGATTCTTGCATTATGAATCATTGTAAGCAGTCATTATTACCTTTAATGGCTATCATGATTCTTGTGAAGTTACGGTTTTTCATTTCCAGTATCGTCCAAATACCTGTATTTTTTCAGGGGCGGTGTTTATTAAAAACAAGGTTGATCCTTTGTTTCCGAATTACCTATTTGGAGTTAGAGTGCAGAAATAATCCTGATTTTTGGTAATATGCCACGTAAGATTGGATGAAAAGTAAAATTTTAGTCTATATAGGCTATATGTCCTATATAGTCTACTTAGCTACTGGCATGAAATTTAGCATTAAGCTGTAGCCACCAATTTAATAAAACAAAGAGAAGCTAGGTTAATCATGAGTCAAATACAGAAATCAATATCTTTAGACGAAAACACATGGCAACAGATTGACCAGCTAAGAAGTGATCTTCCAAGAAGTAGATTTGTTGCAAGGATTATAACTGAAAAGCTAAAAACCACTGAAGATAGCGGCTAATTCAGATAGGAAAAAGACATGTTCAACTGTTTGCCCAAGTCTTTTAAGTTAATTAAATCAATTAATCATTGAGCACAAACTATGCTCTAGTCTCATGGACTGAAGTCCTATGGTGTGAATCACATTAACAACGATGGTAAAAGATCAACATAAAGTTGAAACAAAATAACAGATGAGTAGAAAAAAACGAAATAAAAAAGAAAACTTTGGTACTAGCGACATAGAATCACGTGAGATTTTTGAGCAGTCTCCACATGTTATTCTGGCACGAAAAATAACAAAAGATTTCCACTTTCAGACACTAAAAGACACTGAAGAAATTCTTGTCTATGAAGATGGAATCTACAAGGAAGGAGCAGAGGTACTCATAAAAGAACAATGCCAAAAATTGATGGGTACTTGTGATACATCAATTTGCAAGGAAACCATCAACACGATTAAGAGACTTTCCTATATTCCAAGAGACGCATTTGACAGTGATCCAAAGATCCTGAACGTAAAGAATGGTCTGTTGAACTTGGAAACTGGAGAACTCAAGGAACATACGCCTGATTATCCAAGTAGGATACAACTATCAGTACCACACAATCCAAAGGCAAAACCAGAGAGATTCATGGAATTTCTGATGAGTAGCTTGCCTGACCATAAGGACAGGACAACAGTACTTGAGGAATTTGCCTCCATTCTTTGCCCACACTTGAATCTAGAGCTAATCTATGTTCATTTGGGGGAGGGAGCAAATGGAAAAAGTACGCTTTTCTTCGTCATAGAGGTTTTCTTTGGTGAAGATAATGTCTCAAATACATCTATTCATGACTTGGTAGACAACAAGTTTGCCAGGGCTGATCTTGATGGAAAGTGTGTGAATCTTTATGCCGACATTGAATCAGACGAGCTAAAGAAGATGGGTTTGCTAAAAGCCCTAGCAAGTCAAGATACCATGCAGGCAGAAAAGAAGTTCAAAAACACCTTCAAGCTGAAGAATAAGGCGAGGCTATTTTTCTCAGCGAATAGACTACCAAAGTTGAATGACAACTCTGATGGAGCATACAGAAGATTCATCGTCACAGAATGGAAGGTAAAGTTTCGCTCTGAGGTAGATGGAATTGGACAGAAAAAGAACCCAAATCTCAAGTTTGAATTGACGACAGAGGAAGAGCTTTCTGGAATACTCAATCTTTTGATAAAGGTAAGAAAGAGACTGGTATCTCAGAAGCGATTGACCTATGAACGTTCAATAGCTGAGATGCGAGAAGAATGGCAGAAAAAGTCAGACCCCATTCCAAAGTTCATAGAAGAATGCCTAGTGGAAGACATTGAGGCATTGGCACCAAAGAAGATCACGCAAATAATCTACAAAAGATGGTGTAAAAAATACAACATAATGCCAGAAAGTCAAGCTACCTTCAACAAGGAATTGAAGAAGAATGTTCGTGTTGAATCTAAAACTAGCAGAATGGATGGAAAACCAACCAAAGTGTGGAAAGGCATAAGCCTTAACCCCAACAGCGAGGTCGTTACCGAAGTAACCGATGTAACCAGTTTTACTATTTAGCTCTATGACTAGAAGCTTAATAGAAAACTGTGGTAACATTGGTAACACGGTAACACCCTAACTTTTTTTTGGAAGTAAAATGTTCGACCAACAAATAAGAAAATTACAATTTGTATCAGACCTGAAGGAAGGAGATAATATAGATTCTATCTTTGCTGTAAGAAGCAAATCTCCATTATTTCCGTACAAAAATGGGAAGCAAGGTTCTTGGTTTTCAATCCAGATAGCCGATAAAACAGGCAAAATTGAGGCTAGATTTTGGGGAAATGAATCAACTAAAACCCAAATGATTTGGAATTTAATCCAAAATAGTGATGTTATCCATGTTAAAGGAATGGTTATCAGATATAATCAAGCATTACAAATTTCAATTTCAGGCACAGATGAAATTAAAAACGTAGAGAAATATTCAGTTGGTGATTTTCTACCTAGATCTAAAAAAGACATTTCAGAAATGCTAGGGGAGCTACGAAGTCTTCTTTCTGAAATGAAGAATCCGTACATAGCTACCCTAGTTGATAGTTTTCTTAATGATTCGGAATTTATGGAAAAATTTTCACGTTGCCCAGCTGCCGTATCTAGACATCAGAATTATCTTGGAGGACTGTTAGAACATACTCTAAATCTCATTCATATCTGTAAAACCATAGCAAAAGATCGGCCAGAATTAGACAAAGATCTTCTCCTATCAGGGTGTTTTCTACACGACATTGGAAAAATTAGAGAATACGAGATTTCAAGTACTATCACCATTAGTGAAGAAGGTAGACTAATTGGTCATATCAGCATAGGTCAACATATGGTTGAGGAGAAAATATCAAAGATTGATGGGTTTCCAAAGGATCTGAAACTCAAACTAATCCACATTATACTTAGTCATCATGGAAAATTAGAATGGGGGTCTCCTAAGGAACCACAGTTTTCAGAGGCTTTGGTAATTCATCTAGCCGATCAAACGGATGCAAAAACCGATTATATTATTAAACATTGAGAAAATATCTAACGAAACTAATCTGGTAATTAAAGCCCAAAGTTTATAGCTGATCAGTGTTAATCATGATCGGGGAAACAAAATGCCATTTGAAAATACCTTTTGTAATAGGGAAGGATGCGGACATAATGTTCCAGATCACCCTAATGATGGGGAGTGCCTAAAATGTAATTGTGTGGGATTCGTATCAAAAAACAACTTCAGAGATCCGCTGGCTGAATATTATGGTCGGAAAATAATTGACATTCACGTGTATTTCCAAAATGATCTAGATGCGGCTAAACACTTAGTAAATGATTTTCCAGTAATGGCATCAAAATTCTTTCAAGATAAAAAAAGTGGGATTGACGAATATTGGACAAGTCTTGTTAGTAAAAACCCTGATCTAGCACAAAGAGTGAATGAGAAAATTGGGTTGTTTAACCAAGGTGGAAGAAATGCCTTAGAGAGTCTGGAAAGGGATGAGATTGAAGTTGTTATAAAATTAACTCACGATGGGGCAAATCGGGATCGAACAGTAGATTTGATGAACTTAATGGTTCTCTCGTTTCTCACTACTAGATTTAGAGAATTTATCAGAGAATTACTTGTTCTAATATATGAGATTGAGTCCAAGTATAAGAACAAGCATCAATCTCACACTCCTGATGAATTAGAGAAAAAAGCCTATGAGATTAGCGAAATGGACATTAAAAAAATGTTAACAAAACTCACAAATGAATGGGGATTGGCATCAACTACAAATGAAAATTGCAATCAATTCACCGAAGGCTTCTACAGAAGAAATGTGTTTATTCACAATAATGGTTATCCTAACCAAAAATACAGAGATGCAACAGGGTACAAAGGTTCTGATGACAAATTAGATTTGAATAGAGACTATCTCTTGCAATTAATTGAAGTTCTTTTGTTGTATTCTGATATTATCTATGAATACTTCCTAAATACCGAATGTGGCATGGTCAATATTAACAAAAGAGGAAACACACATCATATCGACTTAACAGATAGTGATGCAGAAATAATCCCACTAAAGGATTTGAAACAATAGAAAGTTGAGTCTGATTAATTATTTTGTACCCATATAAAGTACAAAGGGAATATCAACACTGAAAGAAACATCAGCATGCCCCACAACTGTTTAATGCCAGTCCATGAAATCCTTTTTTCGTCAGTATCCAAGGGATCAAAAATAAAATGTTTGGATGCCAATAACCATGCATTGACTCCACCGTAATATACTGGAAAAAAGAAAGCAAAGTGCATATTTGGATCCGATAAAATCGGAATAAAACTAGTGAGAGGAACAATGATAAAAAATAGTATCTCAAATGATTCAGCTGCATATTTAGTAATGTTTTTTCTTTTCATTACAAAGAAAATTACGCCCATGGCAGAGGCTCCTATGGCAAACAATAGATGATCTACATTTGCATCAAATTCATCTGAACCAAAATCGATTAACTGAGCCAATAATGCAGCAATTGCACCGAGTATTGCAAAACTAATGATAACTCTAACCGTTTTGTTATCAATTTTTTGCTGCATCTTGTTTGTTGATTTATTATATTCTTAAGCTCTTTCTTGCTAGATTTGACTAGTTAATGATATGGTGGAATGCGTGTGTTTTGGTAATACGTATTAATTAAAAAATGGTTGTTAATGCCAAAACCTAATCTGATTTTTTTATAGGTTTTGCAGGCTTGGCACTTACTGTTGGTTCTCCACTAGCGGTAGTTCTACCTTGTAATGCCTCTTCTGATCTTCCCGATGTCCTGCTTGGCATTGCCTTCTTTATTTCCTTCTTCTCTTCTCCCATGTTGTATTTTGCATAACGAATTATTAAAATCTAGGGGTTTCTAAAACGTTGAATCTCATCATCAAGAGTCTTAAGAATGCCATTTTCATTATTTTCCACGCTTTTGATAATCTCATCTCGTAATTCTATCATGTACTTTAACCAATCTCCAATGTTTTTTCTTAGTCCCCACTCAAGCTTCTGTTTTTGATCCTTTGAACCTAATGATAACCTTGATTGTTCCATTGCAGTAGCATACAACTCCATCGTTTTATTATATTCATTAACTCGGTTGTAAAATGTTGAAATATCTATTTGATGTTCCTTCGTAAAATTTTCAAATGAACCAGAATGCAAAATCCCCTTGTATGCATCAGTAAATAGTATGATCTCAGTAAACGGTTTTGTAAGAGTAAATGTTATGGCAGAATACTCATCATCAAATTCAACATTGACAGTTTGCGTTGGTTTTACTTTTCCAACTCCATCTCTTAATCCTTTATACGAATCACTAATTTCTTCCTTTAATGATTCGCAAACTTTTATCATTTTGTTGTTGAAGCTAATCTCCTGTTGCCATCTGTAAATGAAAAATGATGATAAAAGGGGATAAATCGCAAATACAATAGCGTTGATTGTTTTTGACAAAGAAGTAGGAGATACAGTATAATCAATTTGGATTTGGGGTTTAAACCCTTTCAGAGAAAATTCTGAACTGTAGATTAGTATTTGACTTTGCCTAATACAATCATTTTGATTACTTTCGGTATCATATTTTTCAATACATTCTTTTAATTTAATTCGATCCTCATTCTCTAAAAACGAGCTAGGAAATAATGTGATCATTTCAGTAAAACGTTTTGACTTTTTTTCCAGTGCGAAATCAACATGTGGTTTTATATCAAGTTCGACTGAAGAAATTCGTTCTGGATTTAAGATACCGTAAAATGAATCAATCTCCATAATGGGTGAACCAGAGACATTAATACAAGGTAGATCTGACGTTGTGGTGTTTTCTGACCAGTTAGTATTACTGCAAAAACCATAGGTTATCACAAACCGTTCTTTTGACATTGTTGTAAAATTTATTGATTGATAAAGTGTGCCTATTCGTAGTTTTGCATTATCTATTTTAACATCTTTGGTTGCATCTGATGTTGGGATATCTGAAAGTATTATTTTTGTAAAAAATATTTTTGATAAATAATCATTAAGGAATCGGACATTAGTCGAACCACCCATCTCGACATACCATTCTTCTCCATGTGATCTGCATAGTTGGTCAAAAAGCTCTGAAGACATCCTATTTGAATTTAGACATACTGGATCGAAAGTTGTGTCTTCATCAATTTCAATAAACTTCGTTTGACTCTCTTCTTGATTTAATGATATGGTTATCGGCATTATTGGGGCAGCTGAAGCGGCGATAATTAGTAGGATTATTTTTGGACTTAAATTCATAAAATGATGTGTTAGTTGCTAATTCTTTAATTTTTATAATTGACTATTGTGTTTATGCTCTTAACATAAAGAGAAATAACAAAAGTGAGGGATTTTTTTAGATACATCTTTTGTTAAAATAACAATTCCTTTTTCACAGGATGCTTTGAACAAAAATATGGAAAATAATGCAATTTGTTGAAGTAATCCGTAGATTTCTAAACAACACAATACCAAATTTTAGTGATGCTAGATTATTTCCTATTATTTCTATGAGCATCTACGGAATTACATGGATTTACAACTATTTGGCTCAGTTTCCAGAATACAAACTATTATTCTTACCAATTCTAAAACACGATGAACCCATAATTCTTGGTTTTGCTATTATCATTTTATTTTGCAAAAGACTAAAAACCACTCCTCAAATTTTAGCAATTGCGTTTGTTGGAGGTTTATCTGTATTGTTAAGTCTAGATAATTCTATTATGAGTAATTTATGGAATAGTTGGAATTTTCCTTCCCTTTCTTTCGTACCTAATCATTATTACATGCCGCCAATTGACCTAGGTCTCTTTTGACAAACAATATGTTACTTCTGTTTTTACTCATACAATATTATGTGTTCTCAGCTATAAAATCATAATTTTACTTGTTAGTTGTTAGGTTATTCTACAATTACCTAGAATTAAAATACTAGAAAAGGACTCTACACCCGTGCTCAGCAAAACAGAGCGTGAATATCTCTCTGGAAATTATAGTCCTAGTCAATCTCACAAACGTGTTTTAAATTATAAAATCAGAAAAAAGATTAAGGAATTTTTCTTATTAGAAATTCCTTTAATCCAAAACTCTGCTGTTATTGATTTTGGTAACGCTGTTACTGATTCTACTAACGATTTGATGCCTAGGTCAGAAAATAGCTGGTGCGGCCGCCGGGATTTGAACCCGGGTAACGGGCTTGGAAGGCCAGCGTACTACCAGGCTATACTACGGCCGCACAAGATTGAAACGTCTGTAGCCTACATAAAAATGGTTTTCTCGTATTCGTACAAAATTCGAGCCACCACTACATGAGCTTCAAGTGATCTTTTCTCAACGCTCAGAAATGTGTCGATTCTTTTTTTTGTAGAGTCTTCAAAATCGCCTTTTGGAAAGCCGCCAACAACAAGGCAAGACTTGTTAGTACATCTACTTGCAGCATCATAGTAATTGCTCTCCTGTCCCTGTGGTGAAAGTCCTATCACTTTGTCTGGCTTTATTTTATCAACCAGCTCAGAGAACGTCATGTCTTTGAGTGCGAACAGGGTCTGATCTCCGCTTGTGATTTTTTTTTCTGCAAATAATTTTTCCATTATGCCTGCAAATCGATGATATGATTTTGGCACTCTCACTCCTCTGCCGACCTCTATAACCTTGTCATGCAGTGTATGAACGAATACTTGGATTTCATCGTCATCATACAGTGGAATGGTGCACGCCTCAAGCAGGCAAAAGTGCACGATGTCAGGTCTTCCTCTTTTTATCTCGTTTTGCAGTCCCTTCATCGCTCCAAAGTGCCAGGAATTATCAAGAAGCACCTCCGACGGTCTCTTTGAAATTCTCCTGCAGTACGAGATAACCGCGTTGTGGTGCCACAGCCCCTTTGGCACCAGTTCAAGTGATGCTTCCGCAATTATCAAAGAAAGCATGTTGTAATCATCAACTTGCCCGTATCTGTCTTGTAATTTCCGACAGTCCCGGTTTTGGCGAGTCGTCTGTTTTGACAAGGCCTGCAGCACAGGTATAGCTTCCAAGTCTTTCTCGCACGAACTGATCTCCTCCTATTGAAACTGATGATGTTGTAAACTGCTGATCAATTATGCAGCTTCCTTCTGGCCGGTCATACTGCCTGTACCACGTGAAAAACTCTATTTTTGATTCGTTCTGCCTGTAAAAGTCATAGGCAACCTTGATGAATTCAACCTGATCCTGCTCGTTGCCATTCACATAATCCGATGTGCTCCAGCTGATCTCAAAGACTGCGATTTTTTTGTCCGGTACAAGCTCCAGCATTTTCTGAAGATCCGAGCGCGCATCTTGTGGTGTTTTTGCAATATCGTTTAGCCTGTCAACTGGAAGGTAGGTAAATGCAACAAAATCCCCAGAATCGGCAAGTTCTGTCACGTATTGCCCAAGATCCCTGTTGATTATCCCATTAAGTGAGAACGCGTTGCCAAACTTTACGTCCGGATGCTTTTGTTTTAGCTTAGAATATACATTATCATAGAATTTCTTGTAGAGTGTTACGCTTCCCTCAGAATCCTTAAAGTACGCATCAAGCTCGCCGCCGATTATGACAGAATCGATGATATTGTATCTTGATAGTATAGAGTCAAGCGTTGTTACAGTCAGCTGTTCAAGGCTGGTACCAAATCCTGGCGTGCCCATCCACTGCGGATATGGCCCTATCAGTCTGCCATTCACAAGCGAGAAAAACAATGTTACTTTCATGTTGTTTTTCTTGTTCATACTCATCAGGATGTCAGTGTCCTTCCAGTTGTACTGGCCCTGCTGTGGCTCTATATGATTCCAGAACAGATACAGGTTGCTCCTTCCAGCTCCTGTGGATGCGGCATCAGAATAAGCCTTGTCAAGCTGTTCAATGGTGACCTCTTTTGTGGGCGTATTCACTACAATGCCAAGCTTTTCATTTTGTTGTATAGGCTGCGGCGGGACTTGAGACATAGACAATGATGCCACTATACCAACTACAACTGCCACTGCAATCCCGATTGCAATAAGAATTTTTTTGTTCACTAGTTGTGCAAGTGAAAAACGAGAGTAAAAAGAGTTGTGATGGTTTTAGCCGGATGTGCATCCGCTAAAGCCGCACTCTATGCATATGCTGCAGCCTTCAACAAAGACCAGATGGTTCTTGCATGATGGGCACAGCATTTCCTCCGGAACCTCCTCCTTTACTTCGGATTGCCTAAGAGGCTCTTCTGGAATCTTGAGCTCAAGTGCGTTGTTTACCTGTGCTCGGATGTACGCGTTCTTGATGTTCTTTGCAATGTATTCCCGCAGGTACGCACTAGGCTCCACATCGAATGTCTTCTCCGCATTCTCGCTTGTCATGTGCAACACTTGTGTGTGCCTTGAGCCGTCACGGTACACCGTTATGCCCTTGAGACCAAGCTCGTGAGCCAGAAGGTACGCTGCCTTGACATCATCTGCAGACACGTCGTTTGGCATGTTGATCGTTTTTGCGATTGCGTTTCCAATCCAGTCCTGCCATACAGCTTGGGCCATGAGGTGATCGGACCAGTGTATGTCCATTGCTGTAACAAAGATGTTCTGAATCCATTCTGGAACTTCTTTTAGTCCCCTTACTGAGCCGTAATTGTCTGCGATTTTTGCCAGCAGTTCATCGCTATACAGGCCGTTTTCTCGCAACACCTGCTCGAAGATCTTGTTTGTGTAAAAGAATCTTCCAACAGTTACACGCTTTTCAAATACCAGTGCAAATGTAGGCTCCATTCCGTTTGAGCAGTCAGCAATCATGGACAAAGTTCCCGTGGGGGCAACCGTGGTTGTCAACACGTTTCGTATTCCATGTTTTTGGATTTTCGCAATTAGTGCGTCCCAGTCATAATAGTGTCCGCCCTTTGGCTTTTCATAATAGCCAGATATTGGAATCTTGCCTTCCGGATACTCTGTTCTTGAGCAAAGATCGAATTCGCCCCTTGATCGTGCAAGTGCGACGCTTTCTTCCATAGAGTAGTATGTCAGCGCCTCTGCAAGCTTTGATTGGAATTCGTATCCTTCCTTTGAGTTGTACGGTATTCTCAGCTTGTAGAGAAGATCTGCTACGCCCATTACGCCAAGCCCTATCCTTCTTGATTCCTTTGATGCTTTGTCAATTTCCGGAACCGGATAGAAGTTCATGTCTATTACATTATCAAGGAATCTGGTGGTCTTGCGTATTGTCTCCTCGTATCGCTGCCAGTCAAACTCGTATTGTCCGTCCGCCTTTCTTTTGACTAGGTTTGCCAAGTTGATTGATCCAAGGTTGCATGATTCGTACGGGTATAGCGATTGCTCTCCGCAGTTGTGAGCAACTATTCCATTTGCGTCAAATGCGTTTACTCCTGGCACCTGAACATCATATACTTCTTCGATGCCATCCTCCACCAGCTCTGCTACTGTTGCTACGAATCTTTCTTTGTTGAGACTTCGTTTATAGTTCCCAAGCAATGAATCCAGATGGTTCATCTTTTCTGTATCTGCAAATCCTATTACATTGTGGAAACGCAGTAGATTTTCTCCAGATATTACAAGCTCGTGTTGCGCTTTGGTATGATATAGTTTTTGATGTCCCTTCCCATCCGGCAAGAGCTTTTCTTGTTCCGTTCTTCTGTTTGTGTATATTCTTGACACAATGCCCAATCTGAGAAGCATGCGTTGAACTGCTTTCAGTATGCCAAGATCACTTTGTGAAAGACGGACAGATATGCCTTTTTGCTGGCTTCCAAGCACGGTTCCATCTGCATCGAAGAATCCCCTGAGGAATCCCTTGTAAAAAGCAGACGACGCCATTTCAATTTCTTTGGTTATTGTCTTGTTTTCATGTCTTAATCCGAGAGATTCTGCAAGTCCGCTTATTGACGCCAATGAAAGTCTGTATTCACCTCGTCCTTTGACCTTCATCCAGCCATCAAAGTCTGCTCTATGTGGCATTTGTTGCGCATACTGCAAGACAAGACCTCTTACGGACGCATCACCTTTACTCTCACCCCATGATGACAGTATAACGCAGTCCTTTTTGATGTGACCGTCGCCGATCATAAGACCCATTAGATATCCTTCTTCTTGACCGAATTTTCCGTCCCATTCATAGTAACGGCAGTCATCAAGAACAATTTTTTGATCTTCTTTTAGATCTCCTGCTTGCGTCCATTCGGATTCCAAAGAGTTCCTCTTCATGTTGCTGACAGATAGTACTTTGTGATCCTCTGTCAAGCGCAGTTCAAAGCCTTCTTTTGTTTTCAGTTTGTAGATCTTCTTTATACCTGTAGAGAAGAATCCGTTTGTACTCCATGGTCTGCCATTCAAGTGTGTCTTAAACGGTACGTCAATCAGATCTCTTACCATTCTTGGTCCTTCAGATGTAGCAACCCACGTATCTGCAGTAACACATGGATTGGTTGCCCTCAGTGGTCCACCCCTTGCCTTTGCAAAGACGTTGTACTTGTTGATGTTATCAAAGAAGATCAGTCCCGGCTCTGCGCTCTTCCATGCAGAGTGTGCTATTACGTCGATTAGCTGGTGTGCATTTATCTCCCTGACAGGTGCCTTGTCACGCGGACTTCTCAGAGTGTATTTACCGTCTGGGCTGTCTACAAGTGCGGTCCAAAAGTCTTCCCACACTCCTACGCTTACGTTAAAGTTCTCAAGTACTCCCGGCTGGGTCTTGTTAGTGATGAACTTTTCAACGTCAGGGTGCCAAACTTCGAGGATGCCCATGTTGGCCCCTCTTCGTTTTCCTCCCTGTTTTACTACCTCGGTTACTGTGTTTATGATGTTCATGAACGATACAGGTCCTGAGGCTACTCCCGAGGTAGAGGCTACAATGTCTCCTTCGTGCCTAAGATCAGAGTAATTGATTCCAACTCCACCACCAGACTTGAATATGAGAGCTGCATCAGAGGTAGACTTCATTATGTCTGCCATATCGTCTGGCATTCCAAGAACAAAGCATGCTGAGAGCTGGCCAAGTCTTGCACCTGCATTCATCATTGTTGGAGAGTTTGGCAGAAAGTCTTGCTCTGTCATAAGAGTATGGTATTCTTGAATCCTGTCCGCATAGCTGTCAAACTTTTTTGCTGCAATTAGTGTTAGTACTTCCTTGAAGCTCTTCTTCATCTGCCCGCGCTTTGCAAGATAGATGTAGTGGTTGATCAGTCCCCTGAAGTGGTATTTGTTGAGATAAAAGCTTCCTATCTTGAATTTGTAATCAAAGTCATCAAGCTTGTTCAGATATTTTTTTGCCTCCTCAACATCTTGCTGTATGTCGCCGTCCTTTGCAAACAGCTCGTTATCATATAGGATATCACCTATGCCGACCAGAATTGCAACACGCTCGAACATTTGTGAAGGGCTTTCGATTATCTCGTTCTTGTTGTTTCGCAGAAGATATCTTGATGCAAGGACTCGAAGGCAATTAAGATCAAATGCCTTTGCCACCGGGTCAAGCGACTTGGTATTTAAAACCTTCATCTTGTCCTCACGTATCTTGCGGCGCTCGTGTCTGTACAATATGTACGATTTGGCGATTTCGCCGTATCCTTTTTCAATCAAGGTTGATTCTACCATGTCCTGCACATCCTCGACGCTTGGAGGGTGTGAAGCAGAAAAGCCTTGTGAAATTAGCTTGCTCAGGACTCCGCTGGTGAGTTCCTCTGCAATCTTGCGATCTGGATTGCCGTTTGCAACCAAGGCTTTGTAGATCGCATTTGTAATTTTTTCTTTGTTAAAGTTTGTAATACGTCCGTCACGCTTCTTGACGTCAACGATCGAACTTTCTATTTGAGAAAAATCTGTTGTCATAATGTCTCCCCTCACTAGGTAAAACCATATTGGATATAACCCTGACTGCCAAAGATTTCAGATTTTAGCTCAACAATGTTTACACCGCTACGGAAAATTTCGGAACAATCGTTCCTGAGGACAAAAACGAATTCAGCCAATTTGATGTATGATCTATGATCAGTTAGGGATTAATTTTTATCTCATAATGTCAGAACTGCGAATTTCGACTTTAGATCTAGTTGAGTATGTAAGGAGACTTGCAGACAGGGCACTTGTCAAATAGCTTCTCGTCCTTGAAGCCGCAGTTGCCGCATATTGGGACGTCCTTACTAGGCCTGAACGTGCCTACCAGATCGCCTACCTTTTCCAAAGCCTTTTTGATGTCTTCTACGTTGGTTTCCTTCTCAAATCGGAGTTTCACGAGGAGGCCGCCGTTGAGTATCTTGGATGTCTTGTTAGCTTCTACAATCTTTTCTGCCTTGGCGGTAATAGAGTCAATTTCTGAAGCAGAAATCAATATCCCTTCCGAATAGTTCTCGCCGTCAAGGGACTTTTGTACGGACATTTTACCATATTTTTCTCCATCAAGGGCACTGAATCTGGAGGTTCCGTCGCTTTCAGTCATGGTGACTATTACCGTATCACCCATCTCTTTGCCTTTCTTTTCTGCTACGTCCACTGCGGTCTGAATTACTTTGTAGATTACTTCTTGGCCCTCCTTGTCGTTGTTGTATCCAAGTATGTTAAAGACGGCTTCCTTTAGGCCCACCAAATTCACTACAAGGCAGACTGAGCTGCGCTGCATGTACTGTGTATTTGCAGCAAGCACTGGATTAAGGCCGCGTCTTGTTAGATCGGATATGTCCTTTTTGCGTAACGACATTGCAGCTAGTGCCGGTTTCATCAAAAGTGCAAGTCTTGCCCTAAAGTAAGTCTCGTCTTTGTTTGATTCGAACGCAAGTCTGGGCAGGTTGATCGTAAGTGACTGCAAGTTGATTGACGATGTGCTGTTCTTGCCTTTGATCCTTACAACTCCACTGTATGATGTTTCATCCTTTGAGAACAGGACTTTGCCGCCAATTGAAATTATCTCAGATACAATATCAGAAACATCAGAGATTTTGCCGCTCGAATGGTCTATTATCAGCCCTATTTGTGGAACCGGAGTCATCTTCACGTATGCTTTGTAGGCGTTGAGCACTGCTTGAACTATCTTGCCATCCGATCCGAGTTGGATTCTAAAAGATGTAAGCGTGGGCTCTTTTGTATACTTGGATGAAACCGACGATGTTGCAAATGCGGCTACGAGTTTTTCTTCAAGATCTGTTATGTTTTTGGCATGCTTGGAGCATAGATGTACAAGTCCGTCAAGTATGACTTCTTTTGATGCCTCCTTTGCAGTGAGCGATATTATCATTGAGAGCGATGATGCAAGGTTGTCAAGTGTTTTTATTGTTGGAATTCTCGCTACGCCAAGGTACTTGCCTTTCAGATCCAAGCCGTCATCTATGAGCTCCTTTATGTTGAAAAATAGCGTGTCTGGCAGCAGAGACCAGATTCCAGGGTTTGATATGTGGATATCTCCTGATAAGTGCGAGTCTGCGACGTCTTTTGGAAGAGTGTTTAGTAGAAGGTTTTCCGAAAAGACAGACTGGCCTGCCTTGAAGAACAGCCCCTGAGCGCCATTATCGATATTGTCCACGTTTGTGAGCATCTCTTGGACGTCAAATACAGGCATGCCTAGGCGGGCAAGTTTGTTCCTGTATTCCTCATGGCCGTGCTCTAGCAGCACCGAGTTTACCATTTCTCTAATAAGCGAGCCTGTAAGATAGGTAGTCTGGTACTTGTAGATGCGGTTTTCCACCTCTTCGGTGATTTTCTGGGCAAGCTCAAGCGGGAGGCTTCCTTCCCTTACAAGTGATTGGATTATCTTGTGTGAATTGAACTCTTCGATTGATTCATGAGATGTTCGAACATACATTTTACCAGACTCTATGATAGAGCGCTCCTCGATCTGCCTTGCAAGGCTCAACACGAGCTTTCCAAGGTTTGTTATCGTGTAACGTCTTTCAGATTTGTTAAGTGCGACAAGTGATTGCCTTAAGAGTTTTCTTAGATGGTATGCAAATTTCCCACTCTCCTTTTTTGATTTGAAACCTGCTAGCGATTTTAATTCGGAATAAGTTAGTGGGCCCTTTGAATTCAGGATTCGTAATATGTCAATTCTGTTTGGACTTGCCATAACAGAGAAGATCATCCTTACACGCTTTGAGGTGGACTGTAAGATACCTCCGGCCTTCTTCGAGTCGGCTGCTCCAGTGGCCACTTCAATGCTCATGCATAGCCTAGAGATCAGGAGTAAATAAGATTTATGACTAGATCTTCAGCTATCTTTATTGATCAGTTCTTTTGTACTTCCACGGAAAACTCACTGGTAGACAGAGTCTGACCGCATGACGGACACCTGTTGTTGTAGTGCTTCATTACATCCTTGATCGACTTGAGCATTTTCATGTTGGAGATTTTGGCCCCACATTTACCGCATACAACATCTACTGACAATAATATGATGGTCTTGCCAAAACTATTAAGAATCTTTTTTGAAAATTATTAATTAATTTACTAAATTGATTTTACTGTTTTTCCAGTATGATCCCGCGGTCATCATATCCGATTATCTTGACTTTGGAGCCTACAGGTAGTTGGGATGGGCTCCCTATTCCACCAAGAAAACCTGAAATCCTAAGATCGTGACCATCAATGTTCATGACCACCCACGCGTATGGCGTATACTTTTCAAATCCTGCAGGAGGCACAGTGATTATCGTATATGTGGCAACCGTGCCCTTCCCCTCAAGAATCTCGTTCTCAAATCCCTTGTTGCCGCATTTCTGACAAAAGTAGACCGTTGCAAGGTGTTGATGGCCGCATTTTGTGCACTTTTTGACTAGGACTTTACCTGCCTTTACCGCATCTATGAACTGGTGTTTTTGTTCAGACAAGGTTTTACACGCTTTTGAAGATATGAACAGCGCAGCTTGCTCCGGTTGCGCCAAAGTTATGAGTAAGCCCTATTTGTGCATCTTTTACTGTACGGTCCCCTGCTTTGCCGGTTAGCTGCTCGAAAACTTCTACGACTTGGCCCACGCCAGTTGCTCCTATTGGATGACCCTTTGCCTTTAGTCCTCCAGATGGATTGATTGGGATATCGCCGTTTCGTGCAGTCCTTCCTTCCCTTACAGCCTGCACTCCAGTACCTTTTTCAAAGAATCCTAGATCTTCTGTGTCAACTATTTCTGCGATTGTAAAGCAGTCGTGCACTTCTGCAAAATCGACATCTTTTGCAGTGATTCCGGCCATCTTGTATGCAGCGTCTGCGGCAATCTTTGTGCTCGGGATGGTGGTCATATGATCTCTACCCTGCAGGGTGGCAGGTGATCCACCCCTTCCGGATCCAATTACGCTGACATAATTTTTAGAGTGTTCTTTTGCAAATTTTTCACTACATAGTATAACGGCGCTTGCACCGTCAGAAAATGGACAGCAGTCGTAAAGCTTTAACGGGCTTGCTACAACTGCGGATTTCATGACATCGTCAACTGTAATCTTTTTTCGAAGGTGCGCTTTTGGGTTGAGCAGCCCGTTCTCGTGATTTTTTACTGCAACCATAGCCAAGTCTTCTTCTGTTGCCTTGAATTCAGTAAGATATGCTCGCGCCATGGATGCGAAGAGGCCTGGGAATGATGCACCTGCGCCACCCTCGTAAAAGAAATCAGAACAGTATGAAAAGTATGTTGTGGTCCACTCTGTGCCAGTATGTGTTACTTTTTCTACTCCTGCTACCAACACCGCATCGTAGAATCCTGCTGCTACATTTGCAAATGCCTCTCTGAATGAGACTGAGCCAGAACCGCACGCCGACTCGATGGAAAGCGATGGTTTTTCTGGTATCCCTAGATTGCTCATGATGACAGGTCCCAAGTGGACTTGTTTGTCTGCAATTCCGAACACATTTGAAATGTAGCCTGCCTGAATCTCTTTTGGGTCTATACCGGCAGTTTCTATTGCCCCGATTGAGGCCTGAATTGTAATGTCTGTAATGCTATCTTCTAATTTTCCGTATTTTGTGCTTCCAGCACCAAGAACGCAAACCTTTTCCACAAATCTCAGTGACCATCGGTCCCTATAAAATCCTTCAAGCATTTGAATATCCTGTTGAAGAAATCAGCTTCAGTTTTGATGGAAAAGATGCCTAAACTTCGAAACAGTGTTAGGATCACAAAGCGCCGAGTCGATCTGATGCGTTCGGAGATCAAACAGTATTATGATAAGAATAGCTATCTTTCATGGTCTGAAAACAAGAAAAAATATATAATTTTAGGCTCAAATGAGCCAAAGAACGGTCTTGTCATATGCCCCAGCTGCAAGATAGGCAAGCTGATGATAATCAGATCTAGAAAAACAAAAAAGCGTTTCATTGGATGCTCCAACTATTATAACGGATGTAGGGCGTCATCACCCCTGCTGCAAAAGGCAATGCTTGGCATTACAAAGACTCCATGCAGCCAGTGCGCCTGGCCGATTATTTTCTTTAGATATTCTAGAAGGCAGAAATGGCAGCAGCAGTGCTCCAACATGAACTGTCAGAGCAGGATTTCTAAAGATTAGAATAGATATCGGTTCTTCTGCTTTGTAGTAGCGGTAGCGCTTTTCTCGTCTGCTTTATTCTGTCAAGCGATATATCCACGATTCCAACTCCTTGCTTTTTTTTCATGTCAAGCAAAATCTTTCCGTAGGGATCGACGACTAAGCTTCTTCCGCAGTAAATGTTTCCAACTTGATCTGGGGCCACTACATAGCAACCATTCTCTATTGCACGTGTTTTGTTGATTGTAATCCAGTGTTCCTCTTTCATCTCCCCTTGTACCCATGCGGAAGGAACCACCAAGATTTCGGATCCGGATAAGGCAAGAATGCGTGACATCTCAGGAAAGCGTAGATCATAACAGATCATCATGCCTATTTTTCCCACTTTGGTGCGTATGGGTAGCGAAATCTTTGAGCCGGGTTCTAATTTATCTGATTCTCGAAATCCCAATGCGTCATACAGATGGATCTTTCTGTACGAGCTAAGCAACTTGCCTGAAGGCGATATTATAAACGATGTATCATACACACGGGTTTTCTTTTTGCTTTTTTCGTAGAGCGTACCCACTACAGTGATTGAGTGTTTTCGTGCCTCACTTGCGATCGAGTTAACAAAGTTTCCGTTAATTGGTTCTGCAAGCTCGGCAAGCTCTGCTGGAGACTGTTTTGCAGTTGTGTAAAACATCATAAATTCTGGAAATGCGCAAAGGTTTGCTCCTTTGTGCGCTGACTCTTTTACATAATTAAGAATTCGCTGAAGGTTTTTTTGTTTGTCAGTTGATGCGCGAAATTGAACTACAGCTACTTTCATGAATTTAGTGAAATTTTAATGAAATAAAAAGAAAGTGTTACAGTGGGTTACCTGCCATGTACCAGTTTTCTTTTGGATTGTCTTCAAAGACCACAATTACGTGACTTTCTTTGGTCTTGAGGATCTCAACTGCGGACTTTGTTATCGCCTTGGCAAATTCTTCTTTTTGTTGTTGTGTTCTGCCAGGATACATTGAGACAGTAATTATTGGCATGAGTGTGTGCTTTGGCTGTCGGATTTATTCTTTAGTCTCCCTTCCAACCGTATCTGGAGCCATACATGTATTCTGGTCTGTGCGTTTTTTTGTAAAGATAACCTGTTGCCAAGCCTATCGCGAATCCCCCGATGTGCGCAAGGTACGCTACCCCCCCAGAGCCAAATCCGAATCCTCCAATCAGGAATGGCAGTACGTTCTGAAAGAGAAGCCAGAATGGCAAATACCATTTTGCCGGAACATGCAGCATCCTCCAGAAAAATCCCATCATAAGGAATGTTGTGACCTTGGCGCGTGGAAACATGACAAGGTAGGCCCCAAGTACGCCCGAAATTGCCCCAGAAGCTCCGACTGCAGGTATCGGGCTGTACATATCGCCCACTACATGTGCAAGTCCTGCGATTATTCCCCAGACAAGATATATTCCAAGATATTTTGCCCTGCCAAATTTTAATTCTATATTGTCTCCGAAAATCCACAAAAATAGCATGTTGCCTCCAAGGTGCATCAGTCCTCCATGCAAAAAGACGGAACTTAGAAGGCCAAGCATTGGCATGTCAGGACAGGAGACACGAATTTGTTGTATTGTTATTGAACTCTCACCCATTATACATGCAGGCACTGCCCCCCATTCGTAGAACAGTGCCGCGGCGCGATTGTTGCTAAATTCAAAGAACTGTCCTGTCACTGCAACCTCAAAAAAGAATACGATTATGTTGATTATGATGAGCGCATATGTAACTTTTGGCTTGAACCCTGGCGGTTTTGGATTCTCGTCACGAATGGGGAACATTATTGATTAGCTACAAGCACATTCTATAATAATGTAAATCATGTCTTGCGGTTAGATTTTAGCTAAAACGGTCTTGTTATACTTTGATTATTCCC